>NZ_JALNPM010000031.1:0-548 GCF_024520875.1 Pantoea sp. Ft-CA_14
TGAGACAGGTGCTGCATGGCTGTCGTCAGCTCGTGTTGTGAAATGTTGGGTTAAGTCCCGCAACGAGCGCAACCCTTATCCTTTGTTGCCAGCGATTCGGTCGGGAACTCAAAGGAGACTGCCGGTGATAAACCGGAGGAAGGTGGGGATGACGTCAAGTCATCATGGCCCTTACGAGTAGGGCTACACACGTGCTACAATGGCGCATACAAAGAGAAGCGACCTCGCGAGAGCAAGCGGACCTCACAAAGTGCGTCGTAGTCCGGATCGGAGTCTGCAACTCGACTCCGTGAAGTCGGAATCGCTAGTAATCGTGGATCAGAATGCCACGGTGAATACGTTCCCGGGCCTTGTACACACCGCCCGTCACACCATGGGAGTGGGTTGCAAAAGAAGTAGGTAGCTTAACCTTCGGGAGGGCGCTTACCACTTTGTGATTCATGACTGGGGTGAAGTCGTAACAAGGTAACCGTAGGGGAACCTGCGGTTGGATCACCTCCTTACCTGAAGATACCTTCCCGCGCAGTGTCCACACAGATTGTCTGATA
>NZ_JALNPM010000032.1:0-462 GCF_024520875.1 Pantoea sp. Ft-CA_14
ACCTGCGGTTGGATCACCTCCTTACCTGAAGATACCTTCCCGCGCAGTGTCCACACAGATTGTCTGATAAAAAGTAATGAGCAGGACGGCTGCGAAGTCGTGACACTTTTGTGTCCCCTTCGTCTAGCGGTTAGGACTCCGCCCTTTCACGGCGGCAACAGGGGTTCGAATCCCCTAGGGGACGCCACCTGCTTGGTGACAGGTGAAAGGTGTCTCCATACAGTATCTCAAAACCGATTTGGTTGCGTAAGCAGCCGGGCCGCGTTTGAGATATTTGCTCTTTAACAATCCGGAACAAGCTGAAAATTGAAACGACGCAGCGCGTCATTCCTCCGTAATAAGGAATGACTTGGCGATGCGTTCGAGTCTCTCAAATGCTTGCAATTCGCAGCGTTGTAAAACGCCTGTGGGTTGTGAGGTTAAGCGACTAAGCGTACACGGTGGATGCCCAGGCAGTCAGAG
>NZ_JALNPM010000033.1:0-388 GCF_024520875.1 Pantoea sp. Ft-CA_14
AAAGTTGTATCCACTTACAGAACGCTGGACAGCACTCCAGGGGATCCGGATACAACTCAGATATGGAATAACCGGGTCAGGATGCATGCTCAGTTTAATAAAGCCCGGCATCCACCGGCGCTGATGCTGTTCTGCTGGGATTCGGTTATCGATAAAAAGACCTACGAGACGCGCATCACCTTCTCACCGGCCCTTCGGGGAAAAATGTCGGTGCCAACCGGCAGGGACAGAAGAGGTAATATGGCCTGGTATGACACATTACTGTTAGGGCTGGCACCAGAGGGTAAAGTCCGTATCTGGCTTCAGAACAGCGCAGGAGGTGATAACCTGCCAGTCAAACCGGTAAAAATCACCACGCTGTCCGGGGATAAACTGGATGCCTGCAAAG
>NZ_JALNPM010000034.1:0-341 GCF_024520875.1 Pantoea sp. Ft-CA_14
GTAGGGGAACCTGCGGTTGGATCACCTCCTTACCTGAAGATACCTTCCCGCGCAGTGTCCACACAGATTGTCTGATAGAAAATAACGAGCAAAGTGTCTTTCGAAGACAGACTTAATTGTCCCCTTCGTCTAGAGGCCCAGGACACCGCCCTTTCACGGCGGTAACAGGGGTTCGAATCCCCTAGGGGACGCCAAAGCTTGGTGACAGGTGAAAGATGTTACCCACATATCTTAAAGATGACTTACGAGTCATGTTTAAGATATTGCTCTTTAACAATCCGGAACAAGCTGAAAATTGAAACGACGCAGCGCGTCATTCCTCCGTAATAAGGGATGACAAA
>NZ_JALNPM010000035.1:0-279 GCF_024520875.1 Pantoea sp. Ft-CA_14
GAACTGCCTGGATTGATTAAAAGGGACAGGCCATGAGAATCGGATACTTTGAAAGGTTTTGCGGATGAGTTTAGGCTGCGGATGGTCGTGCCGTTCAGAGACGTAGAGTGGTCACGCTATAATCGTACTGAAATGACACCCAATAAGACCACCCATCTTGCCCGATGCGGAGGGGGAAATGAAAATGCATCGGGAAGGATTTTCACGCTAACTTGTTGAATCTAAATCGTATAAAGATTCGTGAAGACGCATGAAAACAAGAATGTGGCTCCTCTGACT
>NZ_JALNPM010000036.1:0-278 GCF_024520875.1 Pantoea sp. Ft-CA_14
TTCTCTCGCTCCCCATTTCATATAAAAATATGCTAGTATGCGATCTTTGTTAATTTTTTGTTATTGATTTTTGAAGGGGGATTACGTGTTACAACTTATCCAGCGATTTTTAAAATTAGAATCTGCCGGTGGAATTTTATTACTTTTATCTGCTGTAGCTGCAATGTTATTGGCCAATTCACCATTAAGTGAACAATATAATAACTTCTTAAATTTACCCGTAAGCATACAAATTGGCCATTTTGCAATCGATAAAACATTAATTCATTGGATCAATG
>NZ_JALNPM010000037.1:0-277 GCF_024520875.1 Pantoea sp. Ft-CA_14
TATCCAGACTGGATCACGTTTTCAACGCGGCTGATGTGCTACGTTTTATCGATGCCTTTTTTATTTTGACGCTGACCAGGATGCAACATGGAAAAATTTAACCCGGCCGATCATCCCCATCGCCGTTACAATCCCCTGACTGACCAGTGGATTTTGGTTTCTCCTCATCGTGCCAAACGTCCCTGGCAGGGTGCCCAGGAAACGCCTGCGGTGAATACGCTGCCGTCGCACGATGCTGACTGTTTTCTGTGTGCGGGCAACACGCGCGTTACAGGTG
>NZ_JALNPM010000003.1:0-450690 GCF_024520875.1 Pantoea sp. Ft-CA_14
AAAGCCGAAGGTACCGCGTGAGCGGCGCGAGGACGGCCCGGCAGCAGCAGAGGTGCGCTGGCCCGCACTGAGGCTCGTTCGCCCATAAAAAAAGCTGCCACGTTTGACCGTGACAGCCTTTACAAATCTAATCTTAACTGACCAGCATTAGACCCAGGGTCGCCTTTTTTGCTCTGCTTAACGCTACTTCAGATACTGACCGCTGCGCAGTGCTTCAATACGCTTATCTAATGGCGGATGCGACATAAACAGCTCGCTGAACGATTTGCCCTTACCGTTGATACAGAACGCCATCATGCTGCTCGGCTCCTGCGGTTCGTAGCTGGTTTTCAGGCGTTGTAACGCCGCAATCATCTTCTCACGACCTACCAGCTTCGCTGAACCGGCATCGGCATGGAACTCACGGTGACGCGAGAACCACATGGTGATGATGCTGGCGAGAATACCAAACACCAGTTCCAGCACCATCGACACCGCAAAGTAGACCAGCGGGTTGCCGTTGCTGCTCTCCTCACCATCACGGTTGCCAGACATAAAGCCCGCCGCGATCTGCGCCAGAATACGTGAAACGAAAATCACAAAGGTGTTCACCACACCCTGGATCAGCGTCATGGTGATCATGTCGCCGTTGGCGATGTGTGACACTTCGTGTGCCAGCACCGCTTCCGCTTCATCACGGCTCATGTTCTGCAGCAGACCGGTTGAGACAGCAACCAGTGAGGCGTTACGCCGTGCGCCAGTCGCAAAGGCGTTGATGTCAGGTGCGTGATAGATCGCCACCTGCGGCATCGCAATACCCGCCTGCTGTGCCTGACGGCCAATTGTATCCACCAGCCAGCGCTCGGTTTCGTTGCGTGGCTGTTCAATCACTTCACCGCCAACCGATCGCAGTGCCATCCACTTCGACATCAGCAGTGAAACAAACGCACCGCCGAAGCCAAACAGGCCTGCCATGATCATCAGGCCCTGAACACTGCTTGACTGGATCCCTGTCAGGCTGAGAATCAGCCCGAATACCAACATCACAGCCAGGTTGGTCATCAGGAAAAGAGCAATACGCATCATTTTTGTTAATCTTCCTCAGTAGTTCACGCGCCTATACGCGGATCCATATCCTATGGGCATTGGGCTGCTTTTCAAGCAACCTTAACGTTTAAGTGCCTAAAAAGACATAACTTTACATTCTGACACGCCTGATGAGGAGCCCAGCCTTCAGGCACCTTCACCAGCGCTAATCATTGCTTACTGGAAACTTTTCTGAGTACAAAAAAAAGCACCGCTGAGCGGTGCTTTTTCTGGCAACAGCGGATTATTTAGCCGCTGGCGCCTCTGGCTGGGATTTCTCCAGCTGCGCAAGATCGTTAGCGATCTTCACCGTCTCATCAAGATAGGGATCCGGCTCTTTATAATCTTTCGGCAACTCATCCAGGTTTTTCAGCGGTTTTTTGCCTTCGGCCTGATAGCGCGCGTTGATCCGCTCCAGACGAGACGCATCATCTTCGTGGTTCTCTTTCTCGCGCTGAGCAAGATTAAGCGACACGATGTTGCGCTTATCTTTCAGGGCATTGTAACGGGCAATGTCCTTCATGATGTACTGGAACTCGCGATCCTGAGCAATGCGGTCAGCATGCTGCTTAGTCAGCTGCACCACCAGCGGTTTCACATCACCGGTTTTGACATAGGTCGCCGCTTTGATGCTGTCCCACGGCAGTGCGTTATCCTCAAATTTCTCACCGGTTTCAGCCGCTTCAACGCCGGTTGGCATCAGCAGATCCGGCGTGACGCCTTTACGCTGTGTACTGCCGCCGTTAATGCGATAGAACTTCTGAATAGTGTAAGAAACGGAGCCTAACGCAGGCCACTCCGGACGCAGCATCTGATCGTAGATGCGGTTCAGGGAGCGATACTGCTGAACGGTGCCTTTACCAAAGGTTGGCTCGCCAACAATCACCGCGCGACCGTAATCCTGCATCGCGGCAGCAAAGATCTCAGAAGCTGAGGCGCTGAAGCGATCGACCAGCACCACCAGCGGTCCTTTGTAGTAGACAACGCCGTCGTTATCGCTGTCTTCACGAACCCGACCATTGTTGTCGCGTACCTGAACCACCGGACCACTCGGAATAAACAGACCGGAAAGCGAGACTGCTTCGGTCAGCGCGCCGCCGCCGTTAGTACGCAGATCGATTACCACACTGTCGACGTTCTGTTTCTGCAGTTTCTGCAGCTGTACTTTCACGTCGTCGGTGAGGCCGACATAGAAACCAGGAATATCGAGCACGCCCACTTTCTGCTTGCCGACATTTTTGATGGTCAATTTAACCGCGCGATCTTCCAGACGGATTTTCTCACGCGTCAGCGTCACAGTACGGGTTTTGGTACCCTTACCGGCTGGCAGAACTTCCAGGCGCACTTTGCTGCCCTTTGGTCCTTTAATTTTTGCCACGACATCATCCAGACGCCAGCCGATCACATCTTCCATCGGCTTGCCTGGCTGACCCACACCGACGATGCGATCGCCAACGGTAATGGCTTTGCTTTTCGCGGCCGGGCCGCCTGCGACCATCGAGTTAATCACCGTATAGTCGTCATCCATCTGCAGAACCGCACCGATGCCTTCCAGTGACAGGCTCATCTCGGTGTTGAACTGCTCGGTGTTACGCGGCGACAGATAGCTGGTGTGCGGATCGATTTCGCGGGCAAAAGCGTTCATCACCAGCTGGAAAACATCTTCACCGTTGCTCTGGGCCAGACGACGGATAGCGAAGTTGTAACGCTTGGTCAGAACGTCGCGGATCTCGTTATCATCTTTGCCCGCCAGCTTCAGACTCAACTGATCATATTTGACCTTGGCATCCCACAGCGCATTCAGTTCAGACTGATCTTTCGGCCAGGGTGCTTTCGCGCGGTCAATGTCGATAGTGTCATTGCCGCTGAAATTCATCGGACGAGCCAGCACCGTCAGCGCATATTGATAGCGCTCAAAACGGCGTTTCTGCGCCAGATTATAAATATCGTAAAAGAGATCCAGCTTGCCACTGCGCAGCTCATCGCCGACGGTGGTTTTTTTGCTGGCAAACTGCGCCACATCTGACGCCAGCAGCACATTGTGGCTGTAGTCGAGCATGTTCAGATAGCGATCAAAAATTTTCGCTGAAAAGTTCTGATCCAGGTCGAACTGGCGATAGTGGGAACGGGTAAAGCGCGAGGTTACGCGCTCACTGACCGTCGGATCCTGCGGATCTTCGTGAAGCTGGGGAATCTGATCGGCTCGGGTAATGTTCTCCGCGCCGAAGGTTGGGCCTGCTAATAGCAGGCCCGCAATAAGTCCAACTTTAAAAAGGGTGTTCATGCCGGGGTTAGCCTCCGTTTCAGAACTGCAAGTGTTCTGCGCGCACAATCATTGCCATGCCGGAAGCGAGCTGGACCCGAACGCCGTCTTTTGATACTTCAAGAACGGTAGCGTCCATCGCACTTTTGCCTGCTTTAACTTTAATACTCTGGCCGGGTTGCAAAGTTGAGGTATCAGTGATGGGTCGGGCTTCCTGCTCCGGACGTGGGGCTGGCTTGCGATGCTGTGAGGCGGTCGCACGCGGTGCAGTGGTCTGCGGACGCGGTTTACGCGCGGCTTCGCCTTCTGCAGGCTTACGTGCCGCGGGCTTGCGTGGACGACGCGGTGCCGCGCCCTCTTCGCTTTCGCCTGCTTCACGACGCGCGGCGCGCTGCTGGTCACGCTGCGCCTGGACGCGTGCTTTCGCTTCTTCCAGTTGCTTGCGTGCATGCTCAACGTGTTGCTCATCCAGCACGCCACAGGCGTTACCGTCGAGATCGACACGGATAGCACCAGCTTTGATGCCGTACAGATAACGCCAGCTTGACGTATAGAGACGCAGCGCGGAACGCAGCTGTGTTTTGCTCAGACCCATTTCGCCCTGAACACGCTCGACCAGATCCTGAAAGATACCGATTTTGAGCGGACGCGCTTCACCTTCAGCGCTAAAGCAGTGCGGAAAGCGCTCCGCCAGAAAAGTGATGACTTCTTTACTGCTATTCAACTTAGGTTGATTTTCCATGAAATTTCCTGATTACAACGGGTTTGCCGACCAGCGCAGGCATGAACAGGCGACATTATAATGACAACATCGCTAAATGCCATGTGATCCAGTCGATTAGCTGCGCGTCAGCTGCAGATATTTTTCTAAGTCGCTGTTCGCAAGCACTTCACAAAGCCCATCAGTCAGTGTGACCAGCCCCGATTCGTCGTCGCTGTCAAAGCGATTGTACGCCACGCTGTCGATGTCCAGCACCCCAACCACAGTGCCATTCACTTTCAGAGGAATCACAATCTCAGCATTGCTGGCAGCGTCACAGGCGATGTGGCCCGGGAAGGCATGCACATCATCTACGCGTTGCACTTTTTCTTCTGCCAGCGCCGTGCCACACACACCTTTACCGACCGGAATGCGCACACAGGCGATTTTGCCCTGGAACGGGCCCAGCACCAGCGTATTCGCTTCCGTCAGCAGGTAGAAACCTGCCCAGTTCACGCCATCGAGACGTTCGTACAGCAGCGCGCTAAAGTTTCCCATCGCGGCGAGGAACGCCGTTTCTCCCGCCAGTAAGGCGCGCATATCGCGATTCAAATCGGCGTAAAAGGCAGTTTTGTTCATTATTTAACCGTTACCAATGACATCTGAACGGGGCATTAAAGACCGTTCGTTAAAAATAAGTTTTAAATATCCAGAGCCACAAGGTGAATCATAGCGTTAGTTGCTATACCCTTAGCATTCTGTGGATCGAAGCGTGATGCCCGAGACAGGCACACAGACAATGTCTTTATGACCGATATCTGTTACTTCTGAAGAGCGAAGATTGCATCACCCTATGAAAATTCACGCTATCAGCCAGACATTGCCTCACGCACGTTATCAGCGTTGCCCGCAATGCGATACCCTTTTTTCCTTACCGGATGTGAAATCTCATCAGTCGGCACATTGCCCACGCTGTAACGCCGAAATTCTCAGTGGTCGCGACTGGCCGATGACCCGTCTTATGGCGATGGCCGCCACCATGATTGTGTTAATGCCCTTTGCTTTTTCCCTGCCGCTGGTAGATATCCGGCTGCTTGGCATGCGCATCAATGCCAGCGTACTGGAAGGCATCATCCAGATGACCCAGCAGGGTGATGTACTGACGGCCTCAATGGTGGCGTTCTGCACCATCGGCGCGCCGGTGACGCTGGTGGCGGGTATCTGTTATCTCGGTATCGGCCACCGGCTGGGCATGAACCTGCGTCCCGTGCTGCTGATGCTGGAGAAGCTGAAAGAGTGGGTGATGCTCGATATCTATCTGATCGGCATCGCCGTGGCGTCAATTAAAGTGCAGGACTATGCTTCGCTGGAGATTGGCTACGGGCTGGCGGCTTACATCGCCCTGACGGTGCTGAGCGTGCTGACACTGATCCATCTGAATATGGAGCAGCTGTGGGAGCATTTCTACCCGCAGACGCCTGGCAATATGGCCCGTGACGATATGCAGGTCTGCCTGAACTGTCACAACACCAGCATACCCGATGAACGGGGCCGCTGCCCGCGCTGCCACACGCCGCTCGACTTCCGACGCCGCCACAGCCTGCAGAAATCCTGGGCCGCGCTCATCGCATCGATTGTGCTGTTGATCCCCGCAAATCTGATGCCGATCTCCGTGGTCTATCTTAATGGCTCACGGCGTGAGGACACCATCTTCTCCGGTATCCTGGGGCTGGGCGAAGGCAATATTCCGGTGGCGGCGATTGTTTTTATCGCCAGTATTCTGGTGCCGTTTATCAAGGTGCTGGTGATGCTGACTCTGCTGCTCAGCATTCATTTTCGCTGTGAACAGGGGCTGAGAACCCGCATCCGCTTGCTACGGTTTGTCACCTGGGTTGGCCGCTGGTCAATGCTCGATCTGTTTGTCATTTCGTTAACCATGTCGCTGGTCAACCGTGATCAGCTGCTGGCTTTTACCATGGGACCGGCGGCGCTGTTTTTTGGCGCGGCCGTCATCCTGACCATTATGTCTGTTGAGTGGCTGGACAGCCGCCTGCTCTGGGATGCACATGCAACAGGAAACGCCGACTACACCGACTAACGCAACGCTGCGTAATAAGCGCAAAATTTCGCCCTTCTGGCTGCTGCCGATTATTGCGATGCTGATCGCCTGCTGGCTGCTCTGGACCAATTATCAGGAGCGCGGCACCACCATCACCATCAATTTCCAGACGGCGGATGGTATCGTGCCGGGTCGCACCCCGATCCGCTATCAGGGCGTGGAAGTGGGCACCGTGCAGGGCATTAATCTCAGTGATGATTATCGCAGCATTCAGATTAAAGCCAGCATCAAGAGCGACATGCGCGATGCGCTGCGTGAAGATACGCAGTTCTGGCTGGTGACGCCTAAAGCCTCGCTGGCGGGTGTGTCGGGGCTGGATGCGCTGGTCGGCGGTAACTACATCGGGATGATGCCGGGTAAAGGTAAACCCAGCGAGTCGTTCACCGCGCTGGATACGCAGCCCAAGTATCGGGTGAATACCGGCGAATTGATGATCCATCTGCATGCGCCCGATCTCGGCTCGCTCAACACCGGCTCGCTGGTCTATTACCGCAAAATTCCGGTTGGCCGGGTCTATGACTACAGCATTAACAGCAAATCCGATGGCGTGTCGATTGATGTGCTGATTGACCGTCGCTTTATCAATCTGGTGAAAACCAACAGCCGTTTCTGGAATGTGTCAGGCATGAATGCTGACGTCAGCCTGAGCGGGGCTAAAGTGCAGCTGGAGAGTCTGGCGGCGCTGGTCAATGGCGCGATCGCGTTTGACTCGCCACAGGGTGCGGAAACGGCCAAAGCTGAGCAGAATTACCGGCTCTACCCCGATCTGGCACATAGTCAGCGCGGCGTGCAGATCACACTGGATCTGCCTAACGGCAACAATCTCAAGGCGGGCAGCACCCCGCTGATGTATCAGGGACTGGAAGTCGGCACGCTGACCAAACTGAACCTGCAGGATGGCGGCAAGGTCACCGGCGAGCTGACCATCGATCCCTCTGTTGTCGGTCTGATGCGCAGCGGCACCCGCATTGAGATGCACAGTCCGAAAATCAGCCTGACGGATACCAGCCTCAGCGCGCTACTGACCGGCAACACGCTGGAACTGGTGCCAGGTGAAGGCGAGCCGCAGCAGCACTACACCGTGCTGGCGTCCAATGAGACTCTGCTGCAGAAGCCCAATGTGCTGACGGTAAAACTCAGCGCGCCAGAGAGCTATGGTATCGATCAGGGCCAGCCGCTGATGCTGCACGGCATGCAGATTGGTCAGGTGATGTCGCGTACGCTGGATGAAAATGGCGTGAATTTCGTGGTGGCGGTCAATCCTGAAAATCGCAATCTGGTGCATGGCGACAGCAAATTTATCGTTAACAGTCGGCTGGATGTGAAGTTCGGTCTTGATGGCATGCAGGTATTAGGTGCCAGCGCCCGTGAATGGGTGGATGGCGGTATCCGGCTGGATCCGGGCAAAAAGGGTGAGCCAAAAAGTGCCTATCCGCTGTTTGCCGATGCTGAAAAAGCGGAAGAAGGCATTACCGGCGATGGCCCTTCTACCACGCTGATGCTGACCGCCAACAGTCTGCCTGACGTGCAGGCCGGCTCTGTCGTGCTTTACCGCAAATTTCAGGTGGGTGAGATTGTCAAAGTCACGCCGCGCGCTGACGCCTTTGATATTGCGGTACATATTCAGCCGGAATATCGCAAGCTGCTGACCAGCGAAAGCGTGTTCTGGGCTGAGGGTGGCGCACGCGTCAGCCTTAACGGCAGCGGCCTGACGGTGCAGGCATCGCCGCTTAACCGCGCACTGAAAGGCGCGATCAGTTTCGACAATATGAGTGGTGCGCAGTCGGCCAAAGGGGCCAAACGCGTCCTCTATCCGTCTGAAACCGCCGCCCGCGCGGTGGGTAGCCAGATTACGCTGCACACCTATGACGCCAGCAAACTCTCTGCCGGAATGCCGATTCGTTACCTGGGTATTAATGTCGGCCAGGTGGAGTCACTGTCGTTAAGCAAAGATAACAATCAGGTGGTGGCGAAAGCGGTACTCTATCCGGAGTATGTGAACGATTTCGCCCGTCTCGGCAGCCGTTTCTCGGTGGTTTCACCGGAGATTTCTGCTACCGGCGTGAATCATCTGGAAACCCTGTTGCAGCCTTACGTCAACGTGGATCCCGGTAAAGGTGGCGCCGCGCGCACGTTTGAGCTGCAGGAGAGCACCATTACCGACTCCCGCTACCTTAATGGCCTGAACATTTATGTTGATGCCACTGAGGCCGGTTCACTGTCGCTGGGTACGCCGGTGCTGTTCCGTGGTGTGGAAGTGGGTACCGTGACCGGCACCTCACTGGGTAATATGGCGGATCGTGTGCAGATCGCCCTGCGCATCAGTAAGAAGTACCAGCATCTGGTGCGTAATAACTCGGTGTTCTGGCTGGCATCTGGCTATAACCTGGACTTCGGTCTGGTGGGTGGCGTAGTGAAAACCGGGACCTTCCAGCAGTTTATTCGCGGTGGCATTCAGTTTGCGACGCCGCCGACGGTGCCGCTGGCGCCGCAGGCCAACCCGGATAAACACTTCCTGCTGCAGGATGAAGCGCCGAAAGATTGGCGTAACTGGGGAACGGCGATCCCGTCTCCGCGCTAAACGCTATCTCAAACGGGCAGACTGTTCTGCCCTTTTAGGCGTTTAAAGTCAGCACCGGCTCAGGGATCATACGCCTTATTCACTCCCTCAAACGGGCAGCCTGGCTGCCCGTTTCCTTTCCTCATGGTACACTGCCGCCTTTGCCTTAACTGGAATGTGCCCGTGTCAGATGCTTCTTCGCTTTTCCCCGCCGATTTTCTCTCGTTAATTCGCCAGAGCCTGCCCGATGAGGCGAGCCTCGCGCAATTTATTGCCTACAGTCAGCAACCCCTGCGCCGCAGTATTCGCGTCAATACCCTGAAAATCAGCGTGGCTGACTTTCTGAGTCAGACCGCGGGTTATGACTGGCAGCTGACGCCGGTGCCGTGGTGCGAAGAGGGATTCTGGCTCAGCCGGGAAGATGAGAGCCTGCCGCTGGGCAGCGTGGCTGAGCATCTCAGTGGCCTGTTCTACATTCAGGAGGCCAGCTCCATGCTGCCGGTGACCGCGCTGTTTGATGCTCAGTCAGAGGTCAGCGCCGTGATGGATATGGCGGCGGCACCGGGTTCTAAAACGACCCAGATTGCTGCGCGGATGGGCAATCAGGGCGTTATCCTGGCTAACGAATTCTCCTCCAGCCGGGTAAAAGTATTGCACGCCAATATCAGCCGCTGCGGCGTCAGCAACAGTGCCTTAACGCACTTTGACGCGCGGGTCTTCGGGCCAGCCCTGCCGGAACAGTTCGACGCCATCCTGCTCGACGCTCCCTGCTCAGGCGAAGGGGTGATTCGCAAAGATGCTGATGCGCTGAAAAACTGGTCGCTGGCAAGTACGCATGAGATCGCCGCGACCCAGCGCGATCTGCTCGACAGTGCCTTTCATGCACTCAAACCCGGCGGCACGCTGGTTTACTCCACCTGTACCCTGAATCAGATTGAGAATCAGCAGGTCATTGCCTGGCTGCTGGAGCGCTATCCGGACGCTGTTGAGGTTGTAGCGCTCGATGGGCTGTTTGAAGGTGCCGGACAGGCCGCGACGCCCGAGGGCTATCTGCATGTCTTCCCGCAGATGTTCGACAGTGAAGGCTTTTTCGTTGCGCGGCTGCGTAAAACTGCGTCGGTCGAGCCCTTACCGCTGCCGGGCTACAAAGTGGGTAAACTGCCCTTCTCCCACCTCAGCCGCAAGCTGGAAAGTGAGATAGCCCAGGCCGCCGCTGCTGTCTCTCTTAAATGGGATGCGTCGCTGGAGCTGTGGCAGCGTGATAAAGAGATCTGGCTGTTCCCGAAGGCCGTCACCCCGCTGCTGGGCAAAGTGCGGTTCTCGCGCATCGGCCTGAAGCTGGCAGAAACTTTTGCTAAAGGCTATCGCTGGCAGCATGAAGCGGTGATTGCGCTGGCAAAACCGGATGCGGCGCAGACTTTTGAGCTCACCGCAGCAGAGGCGGAAGAGTGGTATCGCGGCCGGGATATCTACCCGGAAACGGAACCTACCCGTAATGAGATGATTGTCACTTATCAGCAGCAGCCGCTGGGGCTGGCTAAAAAAGTCGGCAGCCGTATCAAGAACAGCTATCCGCGGGAGCTGGTGCGCGACGGACGCCTGTTCCGCTGAGTCACTTTATTTGCAGCATCGTCAGATGATTGCCAAACACTGCGCCGGTATCGATGTAGTGCAGATTGGCAATCGTCAGCGACTGTTTCAGCGGCGTGTGTCCGAAGTAAAAGGCGTCTGCGCCACGGATGCCCGCCCGTTCGCCTGACTCCATCGCCTCCAGCCGCTGACGGCTCCAGACCACCTGCTGCCAGTCGAGTGGCTTATTCAACGCATATTCCCGGGCCGGATAATCAGCATGAGCAATCACAATAATTCGCTCATCGAGCTGCAGATGGAGAATCAGCGGCAGCTCACGGCAACGCTGCAACGCGTGACGCGCCGCAATCAATGCTGCACCACGCAGCCGAAAGAACCAGTCGCCACCGTTCATCTGCCAGAGCGCCATTTCCTGCCCCTGTAATGCTGATAGCGCCATCTCCTCATGATTCCCCCGCACGCAGCGAAACCAGGGCTCCTCCAGCAGCGCCAGACAACCCAGGCTGTCGGGCCCGCGATCGATGATATCCCCCACCGAAATCAGTAAGTCCTGCTGCGGGTCAAACTGATGCTGCTGCAACAGCGCATCCAGTTCGCGGCGGCAGCCATGCAGATCGCCGACCACCCAGATCCGTCGCCACGCTGCGCCATTCAGGGATTGGTAATACATCGCTGCACCCGGCCTTTGTCTGCTGAAAACATCTTCAGAGTATAGTCAGGGCCGACACTGTACTTGCATGACGCGCTGGAAAGCAGAATGCAAATGAGGCTGGCTGAAAGGGAGCAAGGGAGCAAGGGAGCAAGGGAGCAAGGAGATCGGGCCAGGCGATTAAAGAGAGGTGAAAGGTGCGTCCCTCCCGGCGCTTTTCTCCGGCACTCAGTTAAGGTGGTAGCTCTGTCAGGGACGAAATAAATCATAATGCGATCAGGCGCGCCAGGCTATTCTGCCCCCACCATATCTGTAGTCATTTGGGATCAGCTACGCATTTTAGCCGGATATTTCTGCAGTTTCTCTGCCGGACGCACCGGGCGGCGCACCAGCTCACCGCCGCAGTTGGGGCAAAGATGAGTGAGATGTTCAGCACAGTCAGCGCAGAACGTGCATTCAAATGAGCAGATGCGTGCCGCCAGAGAAGATGGCGGCAGATCAACGTCGCAGCGTTCACAATTGGGGCGAAGTTCCAGCATGGTGTGACTCCTTAAAAAAGCGGTATGCGCCAGCTTCGCGGTTGCTGACCCGAATGTCGAGCCAGCAACCGGACAAGAGTGTGTCAGATCCGGACATCCTGCTTTAACGGTACAGCCAGCGGCGAGTGGCATCCTGCTTTGTCGCTGCTATTTGTGCCGCTGATCATCAGGAAGGTCATCGGGCAAATCCTCTTCGTCAGCTGTGTCATCGAACTCAGCACTCTCCTCTTCCGGCTCCTGACCGCCCATCGACGCATGAATCACCTCCTCTTCCAGCGTCGGGATCAGCGCGGCACCCAGTGGCGAGGTCGCCAGACTGTCAGGCATCACCACATGCGGCAACGGTACTTCGGTCGTCGGAAGCGGACCCGGCGCACGCACATAACTCAGTCCGCCAATCACCAGCGCACAGAGCATAAAGAAGAGATAGAGCATATTACTGCCCAGCGGCTGCATCAGCGCACCGACCACCAGCGGGCCGATACTGGCGCCAATACCAAACGCCATCAGCAGACAGGCGGTTAGCGAGACACGGCGATCGGCGGCGACCTGATCGTTGGCCAGCGCCACCTGCAATGGATAGAGCGCAAACTGCATCATGCTGGCGGCAAAGGCGATACCAATCATCCAGTGGAAGGTCAGATGCGGCAGCACCACCAGCGGCACGCAGGCCACGGCAAAGAGCATGGCAATAATGAATAACAGCCGCTGGCGGTCATAGCGATCAGAGAGCCAGCTTAGCGGAAACTGCGACACCAGCCCGGCAAAAATCGTGAGACTCATAAAATAACCGGTCTGGCTGGTGGTGAAGCCTTTGCTGCTGCCATAAACCGGTGCCAGGCCATAGAACGCGCCAATCGCCATGCCGGTCACCAGGGTGGTGCCGAGCAGTTTGGGAATAGTGCGGATAAAATAGCCCAGCTCCATCGGCGCCGGTGTCATAGGCCTGACGTGAGTGCGGGTGGTCAGTGCAATCGGCACCAGACAGAGCGCGAAACAGAGCGCCACAATCAGCAGCGTGCTCACCCCAAACCCCGATTGCAGGCTCAGTATCACCTGTCCGCCACTGAGTCCAAGGTAGGTGGCGACCATATAGAGGCCGAAAATCATGCCGCGCTGGGAAGATTCCGCCTGATCGTTGAGCCAGCTCTCCAGCACCATGTACTGGCACATCATGCAGAGCCCGATAATCAGACGCAGAAAGACCCACAGCGGAATAAAGTCCGTCAGCCCGTGACCTACAACCGAGGCGGTAATGATCCCGGCACAGGCCACGTAGGCACGGATATGGCCGACGCGGGCAATCAGGTTGTGCCCCACTTTGCCGCCAATCACCAGCCCGATATAGTTAGCCGCAATAATCGCGCCGATCAGCGCACCATTAACCTGCTCACTGGCCAGCCGCAACGAAACGTAGGTAGTCAGTAAACCGGAACCCAGCAGCATCAGAAGCGTAGTGGTATAGAGCGGCAGAAACGTACTGAATATTTTTCCCATATGACTCCCTGTCTACGCTTTTCAGGCATCAGGCCAGCAAAGCCCTAAAGATAGTCGATTTCGGCAGGTGAAGCGGTATTGTTCATGACGACGGTAGCGAAAAAAAAGCCCGCCAGCAATTGCTCACTGACGGGCCCTGATTTAAGCGCTTGGGAAGCTGATGTTGCTGCCCGGCGCTTCACGGTTCAGATGGATGAAGTTCAGGTGTCGCTCATACTGATCCAGTATGTCGATGATCACCTGCTCTTTGCTGTAATCCATTAAGTCATTACCCTGGCTGCCTTCCATCAGGAAGGTTTCCAGCCGGTAGTAGGTCGACTTACCGCTGCGGGCGCGATAGGTAAAGCCCGGAATCGAATATTGCTGCGGCCAGACCTGATAGATAAAGTCCTGCTCCTCGCCCAGATGGACGCGCAGATCCAGATAGCCAATCGGGTTGCTTTCATCCGCCTCAACGCTCTCAAGCGTGACCCGGCCATCCCGCAGCTCCAGCTCTTTCGCCACTTCCTGCATCGCCGGATAGATGGTTTTTTCCATCATTTGCTGGGTATAACGCGAGCCAGGGTAGTTCATCAGGCGCGACAGACGCTTCTTCCAGGTCAGGCGATCGGTCGCATGAGCCAGATAGGGCGCGGTGTCGCGCGTGGCGCTGGCCCGACGGTGATCTTCAATCTTCAGGGATTTAAACAGCCCCGCCATGACAAAGAAGATAACAAAGCTGAACGGCAGCCCCATGATCACCGTGGTGTTCTGCAAGGCAGTGATACCGTTGGTCATCAGCATGCTCAGGGTCAGTACCCCAATCGCCACAGACCAGAAGATACGCAGCCAGTTCGGTGCATCACTGTTGATATCTTTCAGTCGCGAGGTGAAGTTACCCAGCACCAGCGAGCCGGAATCCGCCGAGGTGACGTAGAACAGCATACCGGTGATCGTCGCAACCGAGGCGCTGAGTTTAAACGCCGGATACTGCGCCAGCAGGCTGTAGAAGCCGCGCTCCGCATGGTTCATCACTTCCTGCGCAAACTCCGTATTGCCGTGGATGATCTGATACAGCGCGGCATTACCGAACACTGACAGCCACAACAGCGTAAAGGTGAACGGAATAATCAGCGTGCCCAGCACGAACTCGCGGATGGTACGACCGCGCGAAATACGCGCCAGGAACAGGCCGACGAATGGCGACCAGGCCACCCACCATGCCCAGAAGAAGAGCGTCCAGCTGTTCATCCACTGGGTCGGACGATCAAAGGCAAAGGTATTGAGCGTCATGCCCATGAAGCGATTGATGTAATCCCCGACGTTCAGCACCAGCGCATTCAGCAGGAACTCGGTGTTGCCGAAGAACAGCACAAACAGAATCAGTCCCAGCGCCATGATCACGTTGAGTTCGGAGAGAAAACGAATCCCTTTATCGACGCCCGACGTAACAGAAATGGTGGCGATCACCACGGAAAGGACAATCAGCGCAGCCTGCGCGGTCAGGCCTTCCGGGATATCAAACAGCACTTTGAGGCCATAGTTAAGCTGCACGACCCCGATGCCGAGCGTGGTGGCGATACCAAAGATGGTGCCGACCACGGCGGCGATATCTACGGTGTGGCCAATCGGGCCATAGATGCGTTTACCAAAGATGGGATAGAGCGCGGAACGGATGGTCAGCGGCAGGTTATAGCGATAGCTGAAGTAGCCCAGCGCGATGCCCATCAACGCATACATTGACCAGCCGGTCAATCCGTAGTGGAACAGCGTCCAGACCATCGCCTGGCGAGCCGCTTCCATCGTCTGCCCTGCCCCCTCCGGCGGCTGCATATACTGCGTCACCGGTTCGGCGACCGAGAAGAACATCAGGTCGATGCCGATGCCGGCGGCGAACAGCATGGCAGACCAGCTAAGGACGCTGAACTCGGGTTTGGAGTGCTCTGGCCCGAGCTTGATCGAACCAAAGCGTGAGCAGGCCATATAGAGCACAAAAACAATATAGAGCGTGGCAGCCAGCATGTAGTACCAGCCGAAGGTGGCGGAAACCCAGTTTACCGCCTTGAGGATCCAGCTCGCGGCCAGTTCACTGTAGAGAATCGTCACAAGTGAAAACGTCAGAATCAATCCGGCAGAGGTATAAAATACAACGGGATTGAGTCTGTCTTTTTCACCGGCAGGTGGATTATTCATCGGTTACCTCTGGTTAATGTCCTGAAAATACGCAATGGATAAGTCTTGCCGTCCACGGCTTTCCGGCCGTGCGGCCCTGTTTCGTTCTGTCACTTCCTGTTAATCGCTCAGGCAAACCAGCCTATTTTAGCACTCATTGCCGTTTCGCTTTCGCTACATTTAAAGAACAGCATCCTAACAAAGTTTCTTTTTATATTGAACGTGCAATCAAAAAAAGTTTAAATAGGGGCTCGATTTGAGGGTGGAGCTGGAGCTATGCCAAAGGTAGGGATGCAGCCGATACGTCGTCGGCAACTGATTGATGCGACCCTGAGCACGATTAATGAAGTGGGGATTAATGATGCCACTATCGCCCAGATCGCCCGTCGGGCGGGGGTATCCACCGGCATCATCAGTCACTATTTCAAGGATAAGAACGGCTTACTGGAAGCCACGATGCGTGATGTGACGCGTCAACTGCGGGAGGCGGTACTGTCGCGGTTAGAACCGCTGGCCGGTGCCTCTGCAGAACAGCGGTTGTGTGCCATCGTTGAGGGTAATTTTGATGATACCCAGGTGCACACGGCAGTGATGAAAGCCTGGCTCGACTTCTGGTCGAGCAGCATGCATCAGCCCCAGCTTAATCGCCTGGAGCGGGTCAGCAGCCGGCGGCTCTACTCAACGCTGGTGGTCGAATTCCGGCGTGAACTGCCGCTGGAGAAGGCACGTCTGGCCGCACATGGGCTGGCTGCCCTGATAGATGGTCTGTGGCTGCGCGCCGCGCTGAGCGGTAAGCCATTTAACCCGGTCATCGCCCTCACACTGACCACCCAATTCATCCGTCAGCAACTGGCTGGCGAGCACGAATAACGGAAGGAGAAAACATGTCCCGATTCACCGAGCAGAAACTCTACATCGATGGCGCTTATGTTGCCGCAGCGTCTGGCGAAACGTTCCAGACGATTAACCCGGTCAACGGCGAAGTGCTGGCAGAGGTTCATGCCGCCGGCCAGGAAGATGTCAATCGCGCCGTTGCTGCCGCCAGAAAAGGCCAGAAAGTCTGGGCCGCGATGACCGCCATGGAGCGCTCGCGCATCCTGCGTCGCGCCGTCGATATTCTGCGTGAGCGTAATGATGAGCTGGCAGAGCTGGAAATGCTCGATACCGGTAAGCCTTACAGCGAAACCTCAGCGGTCGATATCGTCACCGGCGCAGACGTACTGGAGTATTACGCCGGTCTGGTTCCGGCGCTGGAAGGTCAGCAGATCCCACTGCGTGAAACCTCCTTTGTTTACACCCGTCGCGAACCGCTGGGCGTGGTAGCTGGTATCGGTGCCTGGAACTACCCGATTCAGATCGCCCTGTGGAAATCCGCGCCCGCGCTGGCAGCGGGTAACGCGATGATTTTCAAACCGAGTGAAATGACCCCGCTCACTGCCCTGAAGCTGGCGGAAATTTACACCGAAGCGGGCCTGCCGGATGGCGTATTCAACGTGCTGCCGGGCATCGGTTCGGTCACCGGTCAGTTGCTCACTGAGCATCCTGGCATCGACAAAGTCTCCTTCACCGGTGGCGTCGTCAGCGGCAAAAAAGTGATGGCCAATGCAGCAGGTTCAACGCTGAAAGAGGTCACCATGGAACTGGGCGGTAAATCACCGCTGATCATCTTTGATGATGCCGATCTCGATCTGGCCGCCGACATCGCCATGATGGCGAACTTCTACAGCTCCGGTCAGGTCTGCACCAACGGCACCCGCGTCTTTATTCCTGCAAAACTGCAGGCCGCATTCGAGGCGAAAATCAGCGAACGCGTTGCCCGCATTCAGGCAGGCGATCTGCGTGACCCGGCGACCAACTTTGGTCCGCTGGTCAGCTTCAGCCATCGCGACAATGTGATGCGTTATATCGAATCCGGCATCGCTGAAGGCGCACGCGTACTGTGCGGCGGCAAACGTCTGACCGGTGGCGATTTCGACCAGGGTGCATGGGTTGCACCAACCGTATTCACCGACTGCCGTGATGAGATGAAGATTGTGCGTGAAGAGATCTTCGGACCGGTCATGTCGATCCTGAGCTACGAAAGTGAAGAAGAAGTGATCCGCCGCGCCAATGACACCGAATTTGGTCTGGCCGCCGGACTGGTGACGCAGGATCTCAATAAGGCGCACCGCGTGATTCATCAGATCGAAGCAGGTATCTGCTGGATTAATACCTGGGGCGAATCGGCCGCAGAGATGCCAGTGGGGGGTTACAAGCACTCCGGCATTGGCCGTGAGAATGGCCTGATGACGCTGCAGAGCTACACCCAGGTGAAGTCCGTGCAGGTTGAGCTGACGCGTTTTCAGTCAGTCTTTTAATCACTTAACCTGAGGAACGATGAATGGAATTTGATTACATTATTATTGGAGCCGGATCCGCAGGAAACGTTCTGGCTACCCGTCTGACCGAAGAGAGCAACGTGAGCGTCCTGTTGCTGGAAGCGGGCGGCCCGGATTACCGCTTTGATTTTCGCACTCAGATGCCTGCGGCCCTCGCCTTCCCGTTACAGGGCAAACGCTATAACTGGGCTTATGAAACCGAGCCAGAGCCTTACATGAACAATCGCCGCATGGAGTGTGGTCGCGGCAAAGGTCTGGGCGGTTCATCACTGATTAACGGCATGTGTTATATCCGCGGTAACGCGATGGATCTCGATAACTGGGCCAGCGAACCTGGACTGGAGAACTGGAGCTATCTGGACTGCCTGCCCTACTACCGTAAAGCGGAAACCCGCGATATCGGCCCGAATGATTTCCACGGCGGCGATGGCCCGGTGTGCGTTGCAACGCCTAAAGCGGGCAATAACGTGCTGTTTGAAGCGATGATTGAGGCGGGCGTACAGGCGGGTTATCCGCGCACTGACGACCTTAATGGCTATCAGCAGGAAGGTTTCGGTCCGATGGATCGTACCGTCACACCAAACGGTCGTCGCTCCAGCACCGCGCGTGGCTATCTCGATATGGCCAAAGGCCGCGCCAACCTGAAGATCATCACGCACGCCACCACCGATCGCATCATCTTCGATGGCAAGCGTGCGGTCGGCGTGGAGTACCTGCAGGGCGACAGCAACACCATCAACAAAGTGACCGCGCGCCGTGAAGTGCTGCTGTGTGCCGGCGCTATCGCCTCGCCGCAGATCCTGCAGCGTTCTGGCGTGGGTTCTCCTGAGCTGCTGAAACAGTTCGACATCCCGCTGGTTCACGACCTGCCGGGCGTGGGTGAAAACCTGCAGGACCATCTGGAGATGTATCTTCAGTATGAGTGTAAAGAACCGGTCTCAATCTATCCGGCTCTGAAGTGGTGGAATCAGCCGAAAATTGGAGCGGAGTGGATGTTTAACGGCACCGGTATTGGTGCCAGCAACCAGTTTGAAGCGGGTGGCTTTATCCGCAGCCGCGAAGAGTTCAGCTGGCCGAACATTCAGTATCACTTCCTGCCGGTGGCGATTAACTACAACGGTTCCAACGCGGTTGATGCCCACGGCTTCCAGTGTCACGTTGGCTCGATGCGTTCTCCAAGCCGCGGTCATGTACGCCTGAAGTCACGCGATCCGCGTCGTCATCCGGCCATTCTGTTTAACTACATGTCGCATGAGCAGGACTGGCATGAGTTCCGCGATGCAATTCGCATCACGCGCCAGATCATTAATCAGCCGGCGCTGGACAAGTACCGTGGCCGTGAAATCAGTCCGGGACTGGATTGCCAGACAGATGAGCAACTGGATGAGTTCGTGCGTAACCACGGCGAAACCGCTTATCACCCGTGCGGCACCTGTAAGATGGGTAACGACCCGATGTCCGTCGTTGATGGCGAAGGTCGTGTGCATGGACTGGAAGGCTTACGCGTAGTGGATGCGTCGATTATGCCGCTGATCATCACCGGTAACCTGAACGCCACCACTATCATGATTGGCGAGAAGATTGCCGATAAGATTCGTGGACGCGATCCGTTGCCGCGCAGCACCGCCGCTTACTATGTTGCGGGTGATGCGCCCGTTCGCACGGTTCCGCAGCGCGCTGAATGATACGTGACAGCGTCACTTAATAATAGCCGGGCACTTCTGTTGCCCGGCTATTTTTTTCATTACGGTTTACCACACATCCTTTCCCACACGTCACCCTTTTCAAATCATCAAACCTTAACAGACATCAAACAAAGCAGCATCTGCTGTTGATTTGGTGATGTGCAGAATGCTATAAATCCAGCGTCTATTTAACCGGAGGCACTATCCGTCCACTGATGAGAAGCAACAATGTGGATGTGTTGTAAATTTTATGAGCAGAATGTTCATGTCAAACCCCCTGCATTCCCCCTCTTGCCTTTCTGGCTGGAACGCCGCCGATCAGCACTGGCGTAACGCCCTGTAGTCCCCTCACCACTTCGAACTGTTCTGAGTCTGCCCGCACATTGTGCGTTGTTGCAGGTCGTCCTTTATCGTTGCTGGAGAGCACCCATGCGCGCCTGGGTTTTATTATCACTCGCTATTGTTACTGAAATTATTGGTACCCTTTTTATGAAATGGTCCAGCCTCAATGGCAGCCATTCCGGCTACCTGATGATGCTGGGCATGATTGCCTGTTCTTATATTCTGCTGAGTTTCGCCATTAAACGTATCGCCCTGGGCGTGGCTTATGCGCTGTGGGAAGGTATCGGCATCATGCTGATTACGTTATTCAGCGTGCAGCTGTTTGGTGAAACGCTGTCAGCGCTGAAAATCTGTGGGCTGGTGACGCTGATCGTCGGAATTGTGTTGATCAAAACCGGCACCCAATCATCAGCGGAGGTTAATCATGCTCATCGCTGATCTTGTTCATGCGTCCTGGCTGGCGCTGGCTATCGTGCTGGAAATTGCCGCCAACATATTCCTTAAATATTCTGATGGGTTTAAGAAACCGCTGTACGGCCTGCTTTCACTTTGCTGTGTCCTGCTCGCATTCAGCGCACTCGCTCAGGCGGTCAAAGGTATCGATCTCTCGATCGCCTATGCGGTCTGGGGCGGTTTTGGGATTATCGCCACTGTCGCGGCCGGATGGGTGTTGTTTGGCCAGCGGCTGAACCGCAAAGGCTGGGCCGGCCTGACCCTGTTGCTGGCCGGTATGATCCTGTTAAAACTGGCCTGATCGGCCCTCTCAATCAGTGATATTGATTAAGGGTGTGCCACTGCACGCCCTTAACTTCCTGTGCTTTCCCGCCCTGTTTCGGTTGATTTTTCACTCCCACCTGTGCTCGGAATCTTCTTACTTTTGTAAAGGCCCGTTTACATATCTGTTGCCTTGAGGCTTAGTGAGCGCCGAAGGTCGGATAAAAACGAGGAATAGTTATGTCTGCAACACGAGGTTGGTCTACGGAGCTGGAGGGATTACGCGGCATCGCTTCTCTCTGGGTATTAGTTGGCCATATCAGCTTACTGGTTCATTGCCACATCACGCTTATTTCATCCCCTGGCATCGGGGTCGATCTGTTTATTCTGTTATCGGGTTATCTGATGGCGAAAAACTACGTCGAGCGTCAGCAGAAAGAGCCGTGGCAGAGCACAGAGACCATCAAGAAGTTCTGGATCCGGCGCTTCTTCCGCATCGCCCCGCTCTACTATCTGCTGTTAATCATCGCCCTGATTTATGGCCCGTGGTTTGGCGAGATGCGTGACACCATTGCTCATTTCTATTCCGGCACCGCCACTGAGTCGTCGCGTTACAACGACCAGTCGCTGGCAAACATCCTGACCCACTTCAGTTTCCTGTTCGGCCTGCTGCCCGAATATGGTTTTAATACTGTGCTGCCTGACTGGAGCATCGGGCTGGAGATGCAGTTCTATCTGCTGTTCCCGTTCATCATGCTGGTGACGCTGCGCTTTGGTTATGCCGCATCGCTGATTGGCATCATGGCGCTTTGCTGCGCTGGCCGGTATGTGCTGGCAGATTATTATGAGGCGTTTGAGATGCCTTCAATGATCCTGATAAAGCTGAATATGTTCCTGTCGGGGATGCTGCTGGCCGAGGCGATTCGCCGTAAATCCCTGCTCTACGTCGCTTTTGCGCTGCTCGGCCCGGTTGCCAGCGTGGCGATGGGCCTGGGCGCGATTAAGCTGCAGGTGATTATGGAGGCGCTGATGATCGTCGGTATGACGGCTATTCTGTGGCAATACCCGCAGGGCAGCCTGATGGCAACGCTGATTGCTCTGCCGCGTAAGCTGCTGAACAACCGTCTCAGCACCTGGCTGGGCGACGTGTCGTTTTCTGTCTACCTGCTGCATCTGCTGATTGTAATCCCGCTGATTGCACTGCTGCTCAATCACACCGACATCGAGTTTAAGAGCGACATGATGCGTTTCCTGATTGTCTGCGTCTCTGCTATCCCGGTGACCTATGCGCTGGCCTCTTTACTCTATAAGTATGTTGAGAAGCCCGGCATTCAGATTGGTAAGCGCGTGCTGAAGCCGAAGCTGGCCGATCAGACCAGCTGAGTTTTTAACGCAGGCCATCCCTTTCTTAAAAGCCCCTGACTTCGGGGCTTTTTTATTGCCGCTTCACATGGCCTCACCTGAGCGGAAGTCAGCACACCCGCTGAGGTGAACTACACTTTGCCGGTTAGCAATCTGACTCAGAGGAGAGAACATGAGCATTCAGCATCTGCTGCTATCCACCGACGGTGGCGCAGTGATCATTGAAGCAGAACAACTCGAAAGTGAGCTGGTTATCCCGCCCCACCTGCAGACCCTGACCGGCGGTGAAGCTGACAGCGATACCGGCCATCGGGTGGCGGTAACAAAGCACTACTGCAAGGGACGCTACTATGCGGTTGCCCTTGATCGTCATGCGGCCAGCAATGAAATTGACGACGTGATCGACCTGCTGCATCCGGCCCCGCTCGATTAGTCTTTGTCAGACCGAACCCGTACATGTTCCGCTGAACTGCTGGCGGGAAAGCTCAGTATTGCCGGTGTGCGGCATTTACCTATTCAGAAGAGGATAAGCATTATGCAAAAGAAGAAGTGGTTTGTTTCTTACGTGATTAAGCCCAAAGGTGAAAATCATGTCACGACTCACGCCTTTATCGAGGGCGACGATGTCGAGGAGGCGCTGGAAGCATTTATGTTCGAAACCAAAAAAAGCCTGTTGCTCGAAACCGAAGAGCTGACTCTGCTTTCGGTGAGCCTGGTGTAGACTCTGATTAACCTCGCGATTGCGGGGTTTTTTATGTCCTGTATCAGGATCAGTTATCTATTTATATTATTTATAATTTCCCTGGTGCGGCACTCAATTACTTACTGGGATACGGCCAGGCGTGATCAACGCCAGTTGATGACAGCAGACCGGTAACCGCCAGATACGCCAGTATCAGGACAAACAGCACAATCGCTGCAATTTCAATGGATTTGAGTAAGTGATGCTTAGCCATAAATAACCCTCCTTCAGATGTGTGTAATCAGACTTCACCCCATAAACTATAATGTTACCGGTAAAGTTCAAGTGAAAATCACATCATGAAACATAAAGCCGCGCTTATTAATGCTTTAACGGAATGTGCTCTTACGCATTCAGAGGGAGGGAACTGGCCTTACAGGCATAAAAAAGCCCGCACGGCGCGGGCTTCTGCGATTATCAGCACGGATTATTCAGCAGACTGACCGCTAAAGTCGATTACCATCCTGCCGCGGATCTTGCCCTGAATCATCTCATCGAAGATGGCATTGACCTCACCAATCTTCCTTTTGGTCACCTTCGGCACCACCTTCCCTTCTGCCGCAAACTGGAAAGCTTCCGCCAGATCGTTACGCGTCCCGACCAGCGATCCCACCACCTGAATGCCATCGAGCACCAGACGCGGAATATTCAGGCTCATCGCTTCCGGCGGCAGTCCGACAGCCACCACCCGACCACCGGCCCTGACCGCATCGACAGCAGAGTTAAACGCTGCTTTGGCAACCGCCGTTACCACAGCCGCATGCGCCCCACCGGTTTGCTCCTGAATAAAGCGAGCCGCATCTTCGCTGGCCGAGTTTACGACCAGGTCGGCACCCATCTCTTTCGCCAGTGCCAGTTGCCCATCGCTCACATCAACCGCGATCACTTTGGCGTTAAAGACGTTTTTCGCATATTGCAGAGCGAGGTTTCCCAGCCCGCCAAGACCGTAAATCGCCAGCCACTGACCCGGTTTTACCTCGGACACTTTCACCGCTTTATAGGTGGTGACACCGGCGCAGGTGACACTACTGGCGGCGTAAGGATCAAGCCCGTCGGGGACTTTGACCGAATAGTCTGCAACGACGATACACTCTTCAGCCATACCGCCATCGACGGTATAACCGGCATTAACGACCTCTCTGCAGAGCGTTTCGTTACCGGAGTTGCAGTATTGGCAGTGACCGCAGCCCTTAAAGAACCATGCCACGCTGGCACGATCGCCTGGCTTAAGTGAGGTCACATCTGGCGCGACTTCCTCAACAATACCGATACCTTCATGACCCAGCGTCACGCCGGTTTTATCACCGAAATCCCCGTTCTTCACATGCAGATCGGTATGGCATACGCCACAGCATTCCATCCTGAGCCGTGCTTCGCCCGTTTTGAGAGGACGTAGCGTCTTCTCAACCACTTCAACCTTGTGTTCACTGTTAGCAATTGCCGCTTTCATAAACGATGCTCCTTTTGATTGAAGACTTAAGGATAAGCCAAACCGCGGTGATGACAAGATGAGAGGTAAGCTTTGGGTGCGAGGTTGCCGGGTTGTTTCTGCTTTTGTGAATGGGGTGGGTTTTTGGGGTGAAGGCCGAACACCTTAAACTAGTAGGGTTATTTTGCATTCGCTTTTCCACTCAAATTTTAAGCTCACTAATATGTCAGGATTTTATCAATACCATCGGTTAAATTTAATATACACATAAGAAACTACGATAACCCAGGCAAAACTAAGAAGTGCTGCATACTGCGGAACAAAGCAGATGAAGATATACACGCCAGCCACAATAACTGCAGCAGGAACTAAATAGAAAAATGACTGAATCAGCCATAAAATAGCACGCTTCATTTATTCAGAATCTCATATAGGGCGTCAGCAATTTTCCCTTCGCTGTTATACATAGGCTTCACCCAATATTTTTTTATTTTTATCCTCAATTTCAACAACCTATATGAATTAAAGATTTCATAAGTAAACATCCTGTAATTCAGCCATAGAGCACCCCATAACTTATATTTACTTTTTTCACAAATCAACCCATTGGTTTCGCAATAACTAAATATCTGTAATGAGGCGCGTTGACCTTTATATATTGACAAACTCTTTGCTTTTTCTTCTCGCTGCCAAATCCTGCCATAGTAGCAATGATGAGATGAACGTTAGTAAAACTGCAGTTAAAGCATGCATCCATTGATCCGCCATTGCGATGATAGCTACTGTGGGCTGAGGGATAAGATGCATAGATCGTGCAGCGTTCAACGACCCGAGCGTGCGCATCGTGATCTTTTGATACAGCGGAGCGACAACTATGGATTTGAGAGTCGCAAAATGCATCAGATAGCGCCAGCCAGCATCTGGCAGTGACCGGAATTGATGTGATACAGTTTTGACCATTACAGTACCCATTTAAGGGAATGGTATGGATACAACTGAGCAGTTAAACGGAACTTACTTCTATGGCGGGCTTACTAACCTTTCCGCAGGAGAGCTTTATTTCTGGGTAATGATTGATGTGACTGCAGAGCACTTCAGCGGTAAAAAGGATATCATCGCTCTGGTTGCGATTTACTCGGGGCAAAATACGATTGACGTATCCGGTAAGCTAAACGGAGCATGGAAAGGCACCTCTTATGCTTCGGTCTATTCTCGAAAGCTGTTACGGGATTACCGTCTTCCATTCAGATTACCCACGTGGATACAGAACCCTAAAAACCCTCTTCAAATTAAAATGTTAATGACTCACAAGCTGGGGACGTTCGTCGGTCGTACAATCCCGGTTTTAGGCTGGGTAATTATGGCCGCTGATGTGGCAGAAATTGGCTGGAAAACTACGGCAAAATATAACCTTCTTGCTCATAAGGAAGACAAGATATGGTAAACGAGGATATAGAGAAAGCTGTATTTGCGCTGGTTGAAGATTATAACGGCAGAAGTTTGTTTACGTTCAGACGCTATAAGCTTGAACTGGATACCGATCTGAACAATGACTTTCGCATGGATCCTCTTGACGCGTATGAATTGCTAGAGCGGTATGCTGAAACATTTGGCATTAGTCCCAGTACTATCACGTTTGCCGAATATTTCCCGGAAGATTTCAATGCGCCGCACGATCCGCTGACTATTCGTCTGTTAATTGAGTCTGCACAGGCCGGACGCTGGTTGGGTAAATAATTCACGCCTGCAAACGCAGGCGTCTGTCTCTTCAGTTTGTTGCGGCTACTTTTAAAGGACAAGTGCGGAAAACGTGCCGTAGATTTGGGTTTTAAATTTAAGGACGCGACCGCGTCCTCTCGGAGTTCTGTCAATAACTCTACGGAGCCAACAGGCTCTGAAGCAGCTATCGATTTCACAAAGCCCCCTACTCGCGCCGAGCGTAGAAGGATTTTTAAACGATTAAGAGGGATGTCACCGCTGCAACAGTTGGTGCCGGACAAATATCACTCTGAACTAAGTCAGTACATATAACGGGAGGCGTTGAAAAAGAGTTTCTTTGAGATCTCAAGATTAGCACCGTCCGACAGTGAAGCTGTGCGCATGATGAAGGGCCATACCATCAAAGTTGGGGAGCTTTCTTACTGGAGCGGTACAAGCGGCTATCTGTTCCATAGACGGAACAAGAATCCTACTCCCTTAAAAAGATTTAATGCTCTTGCGAAAAAAAGCGGCATACCTGTGCCTGATTAATAAAACGGCAGCCGGACTAATCTGAGCCGCACGATTCTTTACGATTCCAAAACGCCATGATACTGATTATACATACAGTATATTTTGAATAGCAGGAGTTAATCATTTGATAGACATAGATAATCTAAGCGAGACGGTTGCACGCATCCAGTTCATTGTTGACGTATCACTGATCGCAAACTGCAAAGAAGATGAATTAAAAATGGCACTGTCGATGATAAGCGACATGGCAGGGACAATCGACACATCTGTTTTCCAAGCTGCCATATACCGCCAAGCTGAATGATTAATTGCCCCTTCCCTACCATTCACTAGCCACCTTTCAGGTGGCTTTTAGATTCTGCATCAAAGTGCATATGCTTGCATGAATCCGCATGATCCAAATTGGATCGCTAAGCGTGTGTGAAGCCGGTGCTGGCGCGTTCAGAGGTAACACATGCACCTGCATGAAAAGCGATGCATGAAGCGGGCAGGCGTGGCGGGGATAGCATTGCGCGCGAGGGGTGCAAACATGTATGCACAGCGGCGAATATTTTCAGTTCGTTGTCGTTAAGATTCGTGAGTTTAAAAATTGTTTCTTAAAGTGCTATTGATGATTCAAAGCACTTGGTTAGGTTGGTATTCGTACAAGATAGAGGCATGGAAAAGTTGGTTGTTCATACTTTAGCTTGATTTGACTAATGGCTATCGTACCCCTCAAAGTCTCGATCGAAGAAAACCAATAAAAGTACATCAAAATCAAAGGCATAATTAATTTTTGGTTTTTGTCATCAAGATACAGATTTACTGCAAATGATAAGTATGGTAAATGTCATAAAAAATTGCTTATTTATCTTTTATGGGATTTCTATGAGTGTAATCATTGATAATGAAGATGATGGTGTGACCGCTAGCGTCCCCGCAAAACGAGATATTGATAATAGTATTCAATTGTACCAACAGATATATCAGCACATTACAGGAACAACAGAAAAAACTAAGCATAGATGTGCTGATAATCTATTGATTGACCTTGATGAAATTAAGCAAGTCCATCATAAGATTGAGCAAATCTCCAGCACGCACAATGTTATATCAAAGAACGTATCAATTACAGTTCTACATTCTCATGACCGAAAAGAACAGTTCACTTCATTTGATAGATTTCTTCTCTCAACAGGTATAAGTACCAGCCCAACTCTAAGCGTTATAATTAAGTACAACTTTGCGATTTTACCAGTCAGCAGACAATTATCTCCTGCCATGGATGTTCCCAACCATTATGAAGTTACGGTTAAGTTAAACTCAAAAATAGCATTGCAAAAAGAAATGGAAGATGACGCACCGCCATTCATGAGAGGGAAGTTCATAACCTTCATGATAACTAACGCAGCTGAAGTGACCGTTGAATATGCTGACTATATTATTGCCAGAGGCTTTGTTGAAGCCTTCAAGGAGTGGACTGATGGTTGTAAAAGGGTGTCTTCAAAGGTTCCCTTAATTCAGAGATTGCAGTTTATAAGTCACTTTATACCTTCAGCAATTAAATTTATTTTTACAGTTTTAATCTTGTTTTATACATATCAATCAATAAGTCTTTATGTTAGTGAAAGTTCTACGATCGAAACCATAAGTAGGTTCATGATCATATCGTTTGGTGCTTTCTTCATCATACCTTCTATTGCTAGATCTTTTGGGGGTAATATTGAAAGAGCTATTGATAACTATGTCGCTCCTTCGTATGTGATACTCAACAAAGGGGATGAAAGATTATATGAGGAATATAAGGATAGAAATAGGAAATCCTTAGTTAAAAGTGCTATAAATATATTAATTACAATAATGCTTGGTATTGTATCTTCAAGATTAGACAAATTGTTTTAAGGGAATGGCCGCTAATGCGGCTTTTTCTTTAAAAAACATATTCTTTAAATGAAATGATTTCCAATCCAATCCAATTATTTATTTCCTTCATCCTTTCCTGTAAGGGAGTTAACTCGTTACGCACAAATACCTGAGAAGCTTTCACCGCGTCACCAAATCCGCCGGAGTTGTCCGGGATAATTCCCATCATCTGCGGCGGTACCCGGTGCGCGCTTAACAGGTCGTCGCGGCTGGCTTTCTTGATGTTAAAGAAATCGTCTTTCGTCGCGACTTCGCTTAGCAGCAGAATCTTGATCCCGTCCGGCTTTCCGTTTGGCGCGTACATGAACAGGTTCCGGAAGTTATCCAACCCTTTCGTGTCGCGCATCGCCTGGCGCATCCGGTCAACGTCGCTGCTGCTTTGCGCCGCGTCGGTCATATACAAGATGTAACCGGCGTGTGCGCCGTTCGGGTAATACTTGCGGCGGAACAGTGTCGCTGCCCCATTCAGCCATGCAGAATTAAGCGCGCTGAGGTATTCCGGCAGACCATACAGCTCCTGATTAATATCCGGCTCCAGTAGGTGAAACACACTGCCGGCCGAAAATTCATGCGGCTTTTTCCAGTCATTCACAAACCAGTAAACGCCATCTTTAACGCCTCTGCGGGTGAATTTGGCCGGGGTGGTTTCAAGGCGTAGCGGCTTACCTAGGCCATTGCGGCGCAGCTCGGCAAAGGCGTTACCGAAAACCTGATAATCCAGCGCGAAATTGCTGAACTTCTGCTGGCTCATCATCGGGTGCGGGATAAACGTTGAGGCCAGTATGTTGCGCTTCACGTAAATCGGCGAGCTGTGATGCACGGCCGAGCGCAGGCTCTTAGCCAGCCCGCTAAAGCTGACCGACGGCTCAAACCAGCGCCCGTTACCGATGCACTCTGCATAATTCAGAGTGTCTCGCGTTTATCCATGATCGCCGTCGGATCGCCAAAGGTAAACGCCTCGGCGTGCTGCTGAGGTGCGTTTGCATTTTCAGTATTGAATTGAGCTGCAGCTGAGCGTGATCGTGAAGCAGGCAGACAGCGCGATGCACGTAACACACGTCGGCGAGAATCCGCTGCCTGAGAGTGACGCGCGGCCGCTGCAGCTCAATGTTCACGATGAGCTGGTCAGCGAGTGGCAGTCATCAGCGACCTGCAGCTGATAAATGATCCCTCGAGGCGCTTATCAGCAGCCTGTCAGCCCCGGTACGTAAACAAATAGCGCGTAACATTGGCCGCAAGCTGCGCGCGAGGCAGCAGCAGAACATTAAGCGCCAGCAATCACCTGACGACACGCCGTTTAAGCCCCGCAAAATGCAGCCGGTGCGCAGCAAAAAGGGCCGCATAAGGCGCGAGCTGTTCGCAAAGCTGCGCACGGCTAAATACATGAAGACGCAGGCCAGCCCGAATGAGGCTTTGATCGAGTTTGCGGGTAACGTGCAGCGCATGGCCCGTGTGCATTACGGGCAGCGCGTCCGGCCATCGTGTAAAGGTAAAGGGGTACAGTATGAATCGCGGCTGTTACTAGGTCTTAAAAATGATGATTATGAGGCAATAATTAACTGCCTCATGGAGTTTCTTTCAATATGAACGTTCACTTTCTTGTATAATGTGCATCCATAAAATTCAGTACGGATTCACTATAGAAAAACTTAAAAATACTATTTGGATTTGAGGGTTCTAACCTTCTTTCTCGGCAGTATTTTTCACCTGAGTTTTTTATTTGCCGGTGCAATTCATGGAATTTTGCATTCCTTAAGAAATCACTATATCTTGAACTTAATTTTTGAGTAAGTGCATCATATGTGAGAGGATATCTTTTCAACATATCCTCTTCTGTAAAGGTTATTGGTGTAGCTTTAGAATCATTAGTCATCATAAATTCGATGGCTTCATCTGATGATGTTTTTATCAATTTAGTTGAGAGGCGCAAAGAAATGCTAAAGTTTGGATCTGCATCATCCTTGTGAGACTCTTCCATTTTCTCCAAATAGGATTTCAGATTATCAGCCGAGTGATTTAACACGCTAAAACTCTCAATATCACTAAGATGGTAAAGAGAGACTGGCATTAGGAAAAAATTATACTTTCTAAAGTCATAATCAAACCAATCAATAGATAATGTCATATAGTTTTTTAAAGATGCTGTTCCTATACATTGTATTTTTGTGCTAAGTGACATATCTTCATGGATGAAATGAACTGAATGGTCGCGAATTTCAATTAATAACTTAATATTGTCTTCAACAATCTTTTTAAGGCATCCATTAGCTGATAAAACATTTATTGCTTTGGATATGCTTATAGTTTTAGGTGAACCTGACTCAGATACTTCAACCGACCCCTTAGACTTCAAGTAAATTGAACTTTTATCATCTCCATTTAGTGATAGAATCTTCGCCTTTAGTAGTAACTCCCACGCGTTTATCATCAGGATTGAAAAGCTCTCTTCTCTGAATTTAAAATCTGGTTTGTTATAAACCTCAATTGCTGTAATGCATGCGGAAATTGACTTTTCTAAAATGCTTTCATAAAAAGTCTTGGGTGTATTTTCATTCTGGCTATGATGTTTAATAAAAGACGACAAATTAAAAGAATCAAACTTTGGAGAGACGAATAATTCATTATTTTCTTTTATTATAAATGTTGACCATTTTTTTGATAGGTAAGTTTTAACGGTACTTTGACCCCAACCGGTTTTGTTAGCGATCTCATCTACTGTGAAGAATTGCTTGGAAAGTTTTTTCTCTGAAAAAAAATTGAAAGCAAGTTCTATCTTTTGATTTTTATTGAAACTGGAAGGGTTTAGCTTCGTTTCCATATGCTGTTATCCCATATCTCTTATTGAATTTAAAAAAATGTACGCTCATTGCTAAACAAACAGCGTTGGGTAGTCATTGTTTGCAAACAGTTTCATCCTACTCACATGAACTCATTCGATCAAATTTCCGAAATTCAGCGCCTGCTGCGCAACCTGATCCGCATAGCAACCGTTTCGGCCGTCAATCTCGACGGCGAGTTATGCCCCGTCGATACAGGAAAAAACACAACCAACTGGCTGCTCTGGCTGAGCACCCTCGCGGGTAAAAGCCGTTCTTGAAATGCGCAGTCAGTGGGTGAGCAGGTGCTTGTTCTCTGTCTGGGCGGCGAACTCGATACCGGTTTAGTACTTCCGGGCATTTCTCAGATGACAACCCTGCTCTGTCTGCCTCGGCCGATGCGCTGCACTGGTGATTTCTCGACGGCGTGGTGATCGAGTACGAGCCGGAAACCGGTGCTCTGACCGCAACCGATATACAGACGGCTCCCAATAAAGCAGCGGTAAAATCCTGTTCGACTCGCCAGAAGCTGAATGCACAGCGCTGCTTAATACTGCACAGCTGGAAGTCACCCAGGGCGGCACGATGAAAGGCGGCGTTGTGCATACCGGCGGCAATCTTTCCTCAAAAGGCAAGGTGCTGCATTCGCATATCCAACCGGGCGACAGCGGTGGGAAAACGGGAGCGCCAGTATGACAACCGTAAAATATATTGGGATGGACAGGGAAACCGGTAGCACTTTGACTGGCCTCCATCACATCAGGCAATCTGTGCGTGACATTCTGCTGCCTCCTGTCGCCACCAGAGTGATGCACCGCCAGTATGGTTCTCTTTATCCACACTGATTGACCAGCCGTAATACGAGGAGCTGCGCCTGCAGATTATGTCGGTTAACTATAGGGTGCCTTTGAGGCGAAGCTCACCGCATACGTTATCGCGCAAAAAGGACTTGGCCGCGACCATTCGCCTGTCTGCGCTCTATGCCGCCATAAACGTTTAGAGCGTGCAGCGAGTCAACCTTATCAAGCCTTCCGCTGACGTGGTGCTCGACAAACGCAGACCGCTTACTGCACGGGTTACACGCTGACCTTGGGAGGCATCGCTTACGGCATGGATGAACTACATGCAGGCAGTACAGGTACTTGATACTGCCGCATCGAATATTGCATGGACGGAAAAACCTGAATAAAAATCCATTTTACGCCCGAATTTTTCAGTTAAAACTTTTCAATGGAAAAATGTTTAATTCTGCCATTGAATCATTTCATCCAGCCTCTTCAGAATGTCGGGGAAATAGCTTTCATCAAGGCCAAAGCTGCCTTTAACCTGAACGCTGTCGGCATGAGGCTCCGGTCGAAGGATAAAATCAATAGTAACGCTATCAATAGTATTTTCATTTGTCAGTATCATATCAAGCTGATGAATATCGCTCTGATATTTAAACGACTTTAACTTTTGCTGAGCAATTATCGCCTGATGAAAAGCTGAAAATTCTTTCTTCAACATTTTCAACTCTCCAACAGTGAACTTAGTCTTAAACGCCACCTTCAGGCCGCTTACCGAGAATTCTATCCAGGACTGTATCCAATCCCAGTGATGATTAACCGGATCGACTTCGTTATCGACAACCCGTTCAAAAGGCGACACCGCAAAAACGAATTCTTCATCTCTGATATCAAACATATGTACGTTCCTGTCGGTTAATCAAAAATACTTAAAATGAGTTATCGTCCAATCTGATACCCTTACCACAACTTCAAGAGTGTACTTCTTATACTCAGTGATATTTTTCTTACGGTGTAATTTATACATTTCCGTTTCATAACGATACATACCCTCTCCGTTGCGAGGATCGGCCATGCGTCTGCCATAGCGGATAGCTCTTTCCTGAATATGTAACGGAACATAGCGACCCGGCTCATACATGTGCCTCGCCGCTGTTTCGGTCATTTTCAGGTTACACGCCGATAAACCCGTTTTTAACCTGGCACGCAGGAACATTATTGTTGCCTGGCTGAGTCTGGCACTTATAGCAGCTCGTGTACCAGCCTCCAATAATGCGCGGCCAGCGCGGAAAATTCGAAATACACCAAACGCAAGAAGCGCTATGTCTGTAGGATCAATCAGTGGCGTTTCGAGAGGTGCCTCTTCAAGTCGAACAAAATGCCCCTGCACATCGTATATCTGCCACAGACCGGGAGCCTGAGCCACAGAATAACCAATGCACATGCCGCTGGACTCATCCAGCACCGGCTGTGCGTTTCGTGGCAGCACACGTGGTCTCAATTCAAAAAATACGTTGCCCGATAGTGGTGACTGAAATGTGTAATATCTGCCAGGTTCTGTGATTGCATTCCCTGCGTTCATTATCGTTCCCTCATTTTCATGTGACTTAATAGAGTGCCACAGGATAGTAGAGCGGTCATTACCGAGTACTGCAACGCCGTTCACTCAGCAAACTTCTCTCGCACGGGCTGCACAGCCTATACCTGATGCTCCTGGCAGGGCCTCAACCATGAGTAAAACAGGTGGCAGATTATGGCCACGGTGTCCCTTTCATTGAGAGGTAATAAAGCAGGGTTGTAACTTATATGAATAGGAAAAATGGCAATGACATAATGGAATGGCGTCTTGCAGAAGAGTGGAGAAGAACACAACGGAAAAAGACTAAGTTATTGATTGAAAATCATTAACTGATGGGCGGCATCTGACAAAAAAAGACCGAATACGATTCCTATATTCGGTCCAGGGAAATGGCTCTCAAGGAGCCGTGCGCTAAAAGTTGGCATTTATGAAGGCGATGTCGCCTTGCCATTTAACATTAGAACAGCGCGGTGGAATTGCCAGCAAACGGGAGGCGCAGGACCATAAACCGGATCAGTTTGTGATCGCAACGGCAAAAAAGAGGGGTTGGGCGCAGCGCGATGCTGCACCCGACAGGTTTATTTACCGCACAGCGCCTGGGTGCGCTCAACAATCGGCTGCAGACTCATCATCTGGCCCGGATGCGCTTTATCTTCAACCTGAATCACGCTGATCGGCTGCGCTTTCACCTGTTTGTTTTTGAACAGTGTGTCGGCGATATCGTTCAGGGGGTATGTCATCAGCGTGCTCGGGTTGATGGCAAACATCGCACCATCTTTCTCACAGGTCAGCATCACCTCTTCACGGTTAAACGGCCACTTCTCTTTACCGATCTCAAAGCGGCTGACGGTAATGATTTGTGCCGCCAGCGCCTGGCCGCATACGGATAACAACAGGATTGCGGGGATCACTTTCTTCAGCAACATAACTACCCTTTTCTCTCTTAAACCACATTCAGGCTGGCGACAGCGTGGCAAATACGCTGACCAGCCCAACCACTCCACACGCCAGCAGCAGTTCAAGCTGCGTCATGCGAATAAATTTTTGCTGCGTCCCGCTGCCCGCCAGGCGGAATCGCGGCACCAGCCAGTATCGGTTAATCAGCGCCACCAGCACCATCAGGGCAACCAGCAGCACTTTACACAGCAACAATACAATGTAGCGTGAATAGTGCCACGTCAGCGGCCAGCCCGCGATCATCACGCTGTTTATCAGGCCGCTCAGCAGCGTTAACGCCACCGCCAGATGACCGTAGCGCGAAAAGCGCATCATGGTACGGATAGCGTCGGTGCGGCGATCGATCTGGCGCGCCTCCCGCATCAACAGCAACAGAGGCAGTAATCCGCCCGTCCAAAACGCCGCGGCAATCAGATGCAGTGCATGATTGAGCTGCTGAAACAATCCCGGCCAGCCATCGCGCATCGCGGCATGACCAATCAGAGCCATGCAGGCCAGTTGCAGCACGCCCGCCAGCAGTAACACCTGATGACGCAGCCGCCCGGTCAGTAACAAACCGGCAACGGCCAGCAGGCTAAACAGGATTTCCCACAGCCACACGCCACCGAAGTGCGTGCCAATCACCGCCAGCCAGATATCGACATCGGCCAGATTGGCGCTGTCGCCGCTCATCAACACATTCTGGCAGGCCAGCATCGCCAGCGCACTCAGCAGCGCCAGCCAGGCGCTCCCTTTCACCAGCGGGTTTAATCGTCGCGCCAGTAGTGGTCGATAGCGTCCGGGTGCCAGCAGCGCACTGTAACAGGCGCTGCCGGTCAGCAGCATCACGGCGGCAAAATGCAGCGCGCGTAACAGGATCCAGAGGGTGGTCACCGGAGTTACTTCACGCTAAAGCGATAGCTTCCTGCGGTTTTATGTCCATCCACCGACAGCACATGCCAGTTAACCTGATAGCTGCCCGCTTGCAGCGGCTGAGACAGGCCCACAATCAGCCGGTTTTTCTGGCCAGATTCAACGCGGGCTTTAGCGGTGGCGACGGGCTTCTGTGCACTATCCAGCAGCGTGACGCCGCTGAATGCCGCTTCAATATCTTCACTGAAGTTCAGCGTCAGCGCATCGGTGGATGTCATTACCTGCGCTTTGGCCGCCGGGATAGAAGACTGGAGATGCGCATGCGCCGCTGCCAGCGAACTGAATGTCATCAGTCCGGCTGCCGCCAGCGCAATAACCATGCGGGAAATCAGTTTTTTATGCATAAGATCATCCTTTTAACCACCGCCAGGGCGATAAACGTGGCAAAAGGATACGCTGCTGTATTTGCACTGTCGAGGCCAGCGATGCGATCCTTTATCCTTGATTCAGACCGCCGAAAACATTACTTTTGCCCGCTATCGTCAGGAGAATATTATGAGCCATAACCTTGCCCTGCTGTCCCAGGAAGAGAAAGACAAGATTAATGTCGATTTGGCGGCAGCAGGTGTGGCGTTTAAAGAGCGCTATAACATGCCGATCGTCGCCGAAATGGTGGCGCAGGAGCAGCCCGAAGCGCTGCTTGACTGGTTTCGTCAGCGTCTGATGCACTACCGCCAGGCCTCGCTCAGCCTGTCGCGCCTTCCTTATGAACCGAAGATGAAGCAATGATATTTCGCGTTATTGATACCGAAACCTGCGGCCTGCAGGGTGGCGTAGTCGAAGTGGCGTCCGTGGATGTGGTCAACGGCCAGATTGTGAATCCGATGAGCGATCTCACCCTGCCCGACCGCCCTATCAGCCGTCAGGCGATGGCCGTGCATCGCATCACCGAAGCGATGGTCGCCGGTAAGCCGACCATTGAAGAGGCGATCCCTCGCTATCACGGCAGTGCTTTTTACGTGGCGCACAACGCCAGTTTTGATCGCCGGATGCTGCCGGAGATGTACGGAGAGTGGATCTGCACCATGCAGCTGGCGCGTCAGCTCTGGCCGGGCATTAAATATGGCAACCAGGCACTGCGTCATTCGCTGAAGCTGGATGTCACGCCGCCCGCCGACCTGCATGCTCACCGCGCGCTCTATGACTGCTATGTTACGGCAGCACTGCTGATTCGTATTATGGAGACCTCCGGCTGGAGTGCCTCCGAGATGATTGTGCGGTCACAACCTGCGGCCCAGCGCGACGACGTTCTGCCGTTTGGCAAATACCGCGGCCAGGCGATCGCGGTCGTTGCGCGCAAGGATCCGGGCTATCTGAAGTGGATGCTGGATAACGTCAGCGATCTGCGCCCGCCATTGCGGCAGGCGCTGCGTAAGTACCTGACCGAATCTCAGTAATCCTGGGCTGGCGGTAAGTTGCCCTGCGCCAGTCCCAGCAGGAAGGTGTATTCCATCGCGATCCCTTCATAGGCTTTGTAGCGCCCCGACTTGCCGCCGTGACCCGCATCCATGTCGGTGCAGAGCAGCAGCAGGTTATTGTCGGTTTTCATCGATCTCAGCTTCGCCACCCACTTGGCTGGTTCCCAGTACTGCACCTGCGAATCATGCAGGCCGGTGGTGACCAGCAGGTGGGGATAGGCTTTCGCCTCGATGTTGTCATAAGGGCTGTACTGGCGGATATAGCGATAGTACTCCGGATCGTTGGGGTTGCCCCACTCGTCATACTCGCCGGTGGTCAGCGGAATCGACTCATCCAGCATCGTGGTGACCACATCCACAAACGGCACCTGGGCAACCACGCCGTGGAACCGCTGCGGTGCCAGGTTAATCACCCCGCCCATGAGTAAGCCACCCGCGCTGCCACCCATGGCATAGAGTCGTTCCGGGTGTCCGATGCCACGCGCCACCAGCGCGTTAGTGACATCGATAAAATCGGTGAAGCTGTTCATTTTGTTCAGCAGGCGACCGCCGTCATACCATTGCTGCCCCAGCTCACCGCCGCCGCGCACCTGTATCAGCGCATAGACAAATCCGCGATCCAGCAGGCTCAGGCGGCTGACGCTGAAATCGGCATCCATACTGCTGCCGTAGGCACCGTAGCCATACACCAGCATCGGATTCTGCCCGGGCTGATAGTGTTTGCGGTGATAGACCAGCGATACCGGCACTTCGGTGCCATCGCTGACTTTGATCCAGTGATGTTCGCTTTTGTAATCTTCTGCGTTAAAGCCTTTCACCGCGCTCTGCTTCAGGATGCGGCGTTCGCCGGTATCCATATCCAGCTCAAACAGCGTGGTCGGCGTGGTCATCGACGAATAGCCGTAGCGCAGTTTGCTGGTGCGCGGCGTCGGATTGTAGGCCAGCCAGGTCACATAGGTCGGATCGTCAAAGGCGATGCCGCTGGTTTCACCGCTGGCCCAGTTGATCTGCCGCAGGCTGGTTAGGCCGCGCTGGCGCTCCTCGACCACCAGCCAGTCCCGAAACAGCTGAAAATCTTCCATCACTACCTGTTCACGTGCCGGGATCAGGGTTTCCCAGCGTGACTCGTCCAGATAGCGGCTGCGGTACAGCCCGAAGTTTTCGCCTTCCCGGTTGGATCGAATGAAGAACTGATGATCATAGTGGTCGATGCTGTACTCATGATCGCGGCGGCGCGGCAGAAACACATGGGGCTGCGCGTCGGGGAAGTTCGCATCAATCAGCTGAATTTCGCTGGTGTTGGTGCTGTAGAGGGCAATCATGATGAACTGCTTGGAGGTGGTCTTATGTACGCTAAGATGATATGTGTCATCCTGCTCTTCATAGACCAGCTGGTCGTCGAACTGCGGCGTGCCCAGTTCGTGTCGCCACACCTGATAAGAAAGCAGCGTCTGCGGGTGTTTTCGCACATAGTAGAGGGTGCGCGAGTCATTACCCCACGCGAAGCTGGAAGAGGCGTTGCTCAGCACTTCAGGATACCAGCTGCCACTCTCCAGGTTACGAAAGCGGATGCCATATTGCCGGCGAGACAGGAAATCTTCAGCCAGCGCCATGACCCGGTTATCCGGACTGATATGCAGCGCGCCCATGGTGTAGAAATCACTGTGCGAGGCGCGCTGGTTGGCATCCAGCAGCAGGCTCCACTCGCCAGACTCATCGCTCGCGGCGGGCTGGCGGTAATAGGCCGGGTATTCGTTACCGCTCTGGTAGCGGCTCTGATAACGGTAGCCATTTTTCACATAGGGCACTGAGTGATCTTCAGGCGGCAGCCGATCGATAATCTCTTTTAATACCCGGTCCTGCAGTGGCTGCTGTGACGACATGATTTTTTTGCCGTAGTTGTTTTCGGCACGCAGGTAATCAAGGACCTCGCTGTTTTCGCGCTTGTCGTCGCGCAGCCAGTAGTAGTCGTCAACGCGCGTCTCGCCGTGCAGCGTCATCTCGTGGGGTATTTTTTTTGCGATGGGTGCTTTCATCCATCCGTCTCCGTGAACGTAATGATCTGTAAGCGTAACACTTCAGCAGCGGGAAGCCAGGTATAGGTTGAGAAGCAGCCGCTGGCGGATCACATCCTGTGACCCGCCAGCGGAATATCAGAGGGATTAACTGGCGGGTAAACGGGCTTTCTCAGCCTCAAGATCCTGCTGGATGCCGTCGCGAACATCCTGAGGGATTTTCAGCGCGTCGCCCAGCGCGGAGAGATAGCTGCGCTCCATGAAGTGATCAACGTCGATGGCGGCACAGCTCAGGAAGTAGAGCTCCAGCGCCTCCTCCTCGTTTTTCACATCGGCGGCCAGCCACTGCGGATCCAGCGGGCGGTTCATCGCTTTCTGGATCAGCTGTTCCGCTTCCTGACCGTAGCCGGACTGATGAATATTCTGCTCAATCGCTGCCCGTTCCTGGTCGTCAATGTGCCCGTCGCTTTTGGCGGCAAACACCAGCGCCGTCACCAGACGCTCAGCCCGCAGGTTAACCGGCGTTTGCGCCACGCCAAAGTCAGGTTCATTCTGGTGCGCTTCGCTGACCCGCTGCTTGTATTTGTTCCATAACACCGCGCCCGCAGCCGCACCGCCACCGATAATCAGCGCCTTGCCGCCATATTTTGTCAGCAGTTTTCGCGACGATTTACTGGCAATCAGCATACCGGCCAGGCCGCCCAGCGCACCCGGCGCCAGCATGTCGCTTAAGCCGCCGCCCGATTTGCCCTCACCGCCCTTCTTCGTCAGTACCGACTGAATTTGTTGCAACCAGTTATTCATCATCCACTCCTTTTAAGATGTCAGTCCGCTATCCTGACGAAAAGGATGTCAGGAAACGTCAGAGCGGGAAAAGTAAGGCAAACGGTTGTGTCAGATGGACGAAAGATGAGAACGCAAACGTTTTCGTTTATACTTGCGCGCGAATTTTGACTGCTTAGGTGAAGAAATGACGACTCTCGGAACAGCGCTGCGTCCGGCAGCAACGCGTGTGATGCTATTGGGTTCAGGTGAACTGGGTAAAGAGGTGGCGCTGGAGTGTCAGCGTCTGGGTGTGGAAGTGATCGCGGTTGATCGTTACGCCGATGCCCCGGCGATGCACGTCGCCCATCGCAGCCATGTGATTAACATGCTGGATGGCGCGGCGCTGGCTGCGCTAATCGCTGAAGAGAAGCCTGATTTTGTCGTACCGGAAATCGAAGCCATCGCCACGGAGACCCTGGTTGAACTGGAGCAGCAAGGCCAGCGCGTGGTGCCGACTGCCCGTGCCGCGCGGCTGACCATGAACCGCGAAGGCATTCGTCGGCTGGCGGCTGAAGAGCTCTCTCTGCCGACCTCCCGCTATCGCTTTGCCGATAGCAAGGCGCGCTTTGATGAAGCGGCTACCGAAATCGGCTTTCCCTGCATTGTGAAGCCGGTAATGAGTTCATCCGGCAAAGGTCAGAGCTTTATCCGCGATGCCAGCCAGCTCGATAACGCCTGGGACTATGCGCAACAGGGTGGCCGCGCGGGTGCCGGACGCGTCATTGTCGAAGGGGTTGTCGACTTCGATTTCGAGATCACCCTGCTCACCATCAGTGCAGTCGATGGCATTCATTTCTGTGCGCCAATTGGTCACCGTCAGGAGGATGGCGATTACCGTGAATCCTGGCAGCCGCAGCAGATGAGTGATGTGGCGCTGCAGCGGGCGCAGGATGTTGCCGCGCAGGTGGTTAAGGCGCTGGGTGGCTATGGCTTGTTTGGCGTTGAGCTGTTTGTCTGCGGTGATGAGGTGGTGTTCAGCGAAGTTTCTCCGCGTCCTCACGACACCGGCATGGTGACGCTGATTTCGCAGGATCTGTCAGAGTTTGCGCTGCACGTGCGGGCGTTTCTCGGTCTGCCGATTGGCGCGATTCGCCAGTATGGTCCGTCAGCGTCCGCCGTTATTCTGCCGCAACTGACCAGCCAGAATGTGCAGTTTGTGAATGTCGAAGCGGCGCTGGGTGCCGGTCTGCAACTGCGCCTGTTCGGCAAGCCGGAAATCAGCGGCCAGCGTCGGCTGGGCGTGGCGCTCGCCAGCGGTGACAGCACCGATCAGGCGATTGCGCGTGCCGTTGCCAGCGCAGCAGCGGTCACGGTTCAGGGATAAACGTGTGCGGTGAGCAGACGCTCACCGCCATAACTTACTTCGCGCCTTCAACAGCTTCGCGTGCCAGGCGGGTGATGCGATCCCAGTCGCCCGCTTCCAGCGCGTCGTTGGGCACCAGCCAGGAACCGCCGATGCACAGCACGCTTTTCAGCGCCAGATAGTCACGGTAGTTCGCCGGAGAGATGCCGCCGGTCGGGCAGAATCGCACCTGCGGGAAGGGTCCGCCAATCGCCTGCAGCGCTTTAACGCCGCCGTTCGCTTCTGCCGGGAAAAACTTGAACTCGCGCAGACCGTAGTCCATACCGGTCATTAGCTCAGAAACGGTGCTGATGCCGGGAATCAACGGTACCGGCCCTTCAACCGCCGCTTTCAGCAGCGACTCGGTGACGCCAGGGCTGATCACAAACTGCGCACCGGCATCGGTCACTTCCTGTAACTGCTGCGGGTTAATCACCGTTCCCGCACCGACGATCGCATCCGGTACTTCTTTAATCATCGCACGTAAGGCATCCATCGCCACTGGCGTGCGCAGCGTCACTTCCAGCACTCTGACACCGCCTGCCACCAGCGCTTTTGCCATCGGCACGGCGTGTTCCAGCTTGTTCACAACGATGACCGGCACCACAGGTCCGGTGGTCAGAATCTGTTCTGCACTCGTTTTCCAGTTTTTCATCAGTTCCCCTTGCTTGATAACACCGGGATTGCGACCCGGTCATGGAGCATCGGCTCCTGCCCTGTAAATTGCGTCACTACCATACATGATCAGCTTCCTGAGCGTCTATCATCCTGCGACCATTTTGAAACGGCAGTTCAATTTTATTCGTGTCGGCTGGTCCGGATTAAGGGCGAAAAAAAAGCCCGCGTTGCGGGCTTCATCATCACTTCCGTTATTCGAACTCGTTCCACGAACGGCCATCGCGGGTAATCATCGCCACTGAGGCCACCGGGCCCCAGGTGCCCGCCTGATACGGCTTGGAAGAGTCGCCGTCCGCAGCCCAGGCGTCGATAATGGAATCGACATAGGTCCACGCGGCTTCAACTTCATCGCGGCGCACAAACAGCGCCTGGATACCACGCATGCTCTCCAGCAGCAGACGCTCGTAAGCATCGGCAAGGTGCGACTGGTTAAAGGTCTCGGAGTAGCTCAGATCCAGCTTGGTGGTCTGCAGTTTGTGTTTGTGATCGAGGCCCGGCACTTTGTTCAGGATCTCGATATCCACCCCTTCGTCCGGCTGCAGACGAATCGTCAGCTTGTTCTGCGGCAGCTCTGAGTAGGAGTCTTTAAACAGGTTCATTTCCGGGTTTTTGAAGTAGACCACGACTTCTGAACACTTGGTCGGCAAACGCTTACCGGTGCGCAGGTAGAACGGCACGCCCGCCCAGCGCCAGTTGTCGATATCGACACGTATTGCCACGAAGGTCTCTGTGGCGCTCGACTTATTGGCGCCCTCTTCTTCCAGGTAGCCTGGCACTTTTTTGCCCTGCACAAAGCCAGCGGTGTACTGGCCGCGAACGGTTTTCTCACGCACGTTGGTCTGATCGATGCGGCGCAGCGAGCGCAGCACTTTAACTTTTTCGTCACGGATGCTGTCGGCGCTGAGATCGGACGGCGGCGACATGGCGATCATGGTCAGAATCTGCAGCAGGTGGTTCTGGATCATGTCGCGCATCTGGCCCGCTTTATCGAAGTAACCCCAGCGGCCTTCGATACCCACTTCTTCGGCCACGGTAATCTGGACGTGGTCGATGGTGCGGTTATCCCAGTTATTTACGAAGATAGAGTTAGCAAAGCGCAGCGCCAGCAGGTTAAGCACGGTCTCTTTGCCGAGATAGTGGTCAATACGGAACACCTGGCTCTCATCAAAGTACTCACCAACGCTGTCGTTGATCTCCTGCGAGGTTTCCAGTGAGGTGCCCAGCGGCTTCTCCATCACTACGCGCGCCGGTTTAGCATTCAGCTTCGCGGTGCCCAGTCCCTGACAGATGGCGCCAAAGGTGCTGGGTGGCATGGCGAAGTAGTTGATGGTGGTGCGATTTTTCTGGTCCAGCATCTTGCCCAGTTTCGGAAAGTGCGTGGTGTCGTTGACATCGAGGTTGCAGAAGTCGAGACGATTGCTGAGTTTGTCCCACAGCGCTTCGTCAATCTTCTCCTTCATGAAGGTTTCCAGCGCTTCACGTACCACTTTGGTGTATTCCGCTTTATCCCACTCGGCACGGCCGACACCAATAATGCGGGTTTCCTCGTGGATCTGCCCCGCTTTCTCTAACTGGTACAGTGAAGGCAACAGTTTACGGCGTGCAAGATCGCCTTTGGCACCGAAAATCACCAGATCGCATGCCTGGGCTGTTTGTGTTACCGCCATTTTCCTCTCCTCGTTGCAGGATAGTCCGGTGGTGATGCATCCTCTGCCACCGGGTCCAGGTTATTATTTTCTTTGAGCACAATGTACTTTTTTCCCCGCGCCAGGTAAACCGACTCGCCGGGTCAACCGCATTAACTCTGTACCGGATGTGCTAAGCGCGTGTGATGACACGTGCGGATTGCCGGTTTTTTCTGTGTCTGTTGGTGTCAGGAAAATCAGGCACCGGTCAAAGTATCCCAAAAAAAAGGGCAATCGACTTGTCCGCCGTTGCGCCTGGCAGGTGCTGACACGATATAGTCTCTGTTAATCGACTCTGACGACAGGGATAATTGAAATTGGTAAAAGTGATTATGGTCATCGGCTTATGAATATGCTGGAAAAAATTGACGCGCAGTTCGCCGCGCTCAGCAATGCGGAACAGAAAGTCGCCCGGCAGATTCTGGCTGCGCCGCAGGCGGCGATGCACTCCAGCATCGCCACCCTGGCGCGTGAAGCCTGCGTCAGTGAACCCACGGTGAATCGCTTCTGTCATCGACTGGGCGCGCGCGGCTTTCCCGACTTTAAGCTGCAACTGGCGCAGAGCCTGGTGAAAAGCAGCAACTGGGTCAGCCGGGGCGTGGAGGACGATGACAGTGTGGAGAACTACAGCCACAAAATCTTTGACTCGGCGCTGGCAGGGCTGCAGCGGGTACGGGATCAACTGGATAGCGCCCAACTGCAGCAGGCCGTCACCCTGCTTACTCAGGCTGACAAACTCGCCTTTTTCGGGCTGGGGGCTTCCGCTGTGGTAGCACATGACGCCTTTACCAAATTTCTGCGCTTTAATCTGCCGGTCATCTGGTCAGACGATATTGTGATCCAGCGCATGAGTTGCATAAATAGTCGAGCCGGTGACGTTTTTGTTCTCATTTCGCATACTGGACGCACAAAAAATATGGTAGAACTGGCTCGCCTGGCCCGTGTAAACGGTTCCACCGTTATAGCCATCACCTCTGCCGATTCTCCCCTTGCCCATGAAGCAGCGATAGCTTTAGTGCTTGATGTACCGGAAGATACGGATATCTATTTGCCGATGGTATCGCGCCTGGCGCAGTTGACCGTGATCGATGTGTTGGCGACCGGTTTCACCCTGGAACGGGGTGCGCCCTTCCGGGAAAACCTGAAACGCGTGAAAGAGGCGTTGAAAGCGTCGCGTTACGAAAAGCACACAATTCGGGAAAAGGATGATCAGCAAAAAAATTAACATCACATTTACAATGTGAGTCGTATCACAACCCGTCGATCATATAGAATAGATAACCATGCTGTGTCCACAGACCAGGGCACGCTTAAATGTTTACGGAGTCCTCGATGTCAAGACGTCTCAGAAGAACCAAAATCGTTACAACCCTCGGCCCGGCCACCGATCGTGATAATAATTTAGAAAAAATCATCGCTGCCGGCGCGAACGTTGTACGACTCAACTTCTCTCACGGCACGCCAGAAGATCACCAGATCCGTGCCGATAAAGTGCGCGAGATTGCCGCAAAACTGGGTCGCCACGTGGCCATCCTCGGTGACCTCCAGGGTCCAAAAATTCGTGTTTCAACCTTCAAAGAAGGCAAAGTTTTCCTGAATATCGGCGACCGTTTCCTGCTGGATGCCAATCTGGGTAAAGGCGAAGGCGATAAAGAGCGCGTCGGTATCGACTATAAAGGCCTGCCGGCAGATGTGGTGCCGGGCGATATCCTGCTGCTGGATGATGGTCGCGTGCAGCTGAAAGTGCTGGAAGTTCAGGATATGAAGGTGTTCACCGAAGTTACCGTGGGTGGCCCGCTGTCCAACAACAAAGGCATTAACAAACTGGGCGGCGGACTCTCAGCTGAAGCGCTGACCGAAAAAGATAAAGCGGATATCATCACTGCCGCCAAAATCCGCGTCGACTATCTGGCCGTCTCTTTCCCACGCTGTGGTGAAGATATGAATCTGGCACGTCGTCTGGCGCGCGAAGCGGGTTGTGACGCCAAACTGGTCGCAAAAGTGGAACGTGCTGAAGCGGTCGCCAGCCAGGAAGCGATGGATGACATCATTCTGGCCTCTGATGTGGTGATGGTGGCGCGTGGCGATCTGGGCGTTGAGATTGGCGATCCGGAACTGGTCGGCATTCAGAAAGCATTGATTCGTCGTGCCCGCCAGCTTAACCGCACCATCATTACCGCGACCCAGATGATGGAGTCGATGATCACTAACCCGATGCCGACCCGCGCAGAAGTGATGGACGTGGCGAACGCCGTGCTGGATGGCACCGATGCTGTGATGCTCTCTGCTGAAACCGCAGCGGGTCAGTATCCGGCTGAAACTGTCTCAGCGATGGCGAAGGTCTGCCTGGGCGCGGAGAAGATCCCGAGCGTCAACGTCTCCAAGCATCGTCTGGACGTGCAGTTCGACAATGTCGAAGAAGCGATTGCTATGTCATCCATGTACGCCGCGAACCACCTGCAGGGCGTTACCGCGATCATCACCATGACCGAGTCGGGCCGTACCCCGCTGATGACCTCACGTATCACCTCAGGCCTGCCGATTTTTGCCATGTCACGCCATGAACGCACGCTGAATCTCACCGCGCTCTATCGCGGCGTGACGCCAGTGTTCTTCGACAGCAATAACGACGGTGTGGCTGCTGCGCACGATGCGGTTAACCTGCTGCGCGACAAAGGCTTCCTGGTCTCTGGCGATCTGGTCATTGTGACGCAGGGCGATGTGATGGGCGCCACCGGCACCACCAATACCACACGTGTGTTGCGCGTGGATTAATTGAGCCCGGGTTTACATTGTCGGTGTAGAATAAACGACGCGACTGCCTGGCAGTCGCGTTTTCTTTTCTGACAAGGAGGCCAGATGGCCCGTTTCCACCCCATCAGCCAGCTTACCGGCCGAATTTTACTCTTTCCTCTGGCGTTAGTGCTGTTCGAGTTTGCCACCTATATTGCTCATGACATGATCCAGCCTGGCATGCTGATCGTCACCAGTGAATTTTCCGTCGGCCCTGTATGGGTCTCCACCTCACTGACCGCCTACCTGATTGGCGGCGTGGTGCTGCAATGGCTGCTGGGCCCTCTCTCTGATAAGTTTGGCCGGCGACCGGTAATGCTCTTCGGCATCCTGTTTTTTGCCGTCGCCTGCATGCTGATGCACTGGGTCAGCTCGATTGAAGAATTTGTCAGCCTGCGCTTTATTCAGGGTATCAGCCTCTGCTTTATCGGCGCGGTCGGCTATGCCGCAATTCAGGAAGCTTTTGATGAAGCGCTGGCGGTGCGCATGATGGCGCTGATGGCCAACGTGGCGCTGCTGGCTCCGCTGGCGGGTCCGCTTGCCGGTGCAGCCTGGCTCACCATTGGCAGCTGGCGCAGCATGTTCTGGCTGTTTGCCGCCTGCAGCCTGGTCGCCTTTGTGGTGCTGTGGCGTGTGATGCCCGAAACCGCTGGTGACCGCAGTCACTCCATCGCCCTGCCCAATCTGGCGCGCAACTATGGCCGGCTGATGAAAGACCGGCTGGTAATGTTTGGTTCCTTCGCTATCGGGCTGGTGTTTATCCCGATCCTCACCTGGGTTGCCCTTTCGCCGGTGATCCTGATGCACGACGAAGGTCTGTCGCGTATGCAGTACGCCCTGCTGCAGCTGCCGGTGTTTCTGGCGATGATCGCCGGTAACCTGACGCTGAGTAAGCTGGCGGGACGCGTGCCGATTGAACAGCCGGTGAAGTTCGCCGCCTGGCCGATTCTGATTGGTCTGAGCCTGGCGCTGGTGGCGAGCCTGATGAACAGCCACGGCTATCTGCTGATAACCGCTGGCCTGAGTCTCTACGCCTTTGGCGCGGGCATGGTCAATGCCGGACTGTATCGCCTGACGCTCTACGCCAGCAACGAAGGCAAAGGCAGTGTGGCTGCGATGCTGGGAATGATCAGTATTATGACGCTGGCGGTGGGAATTGAGCTGGCGAAAAGCGGCTACTTCAGCGGCGGCACGCTGTGGTTCTGCCTGGTCAATTTTATCAGCGGCATGCTCTGGTTTGGTCTGGTGATCCTGTTTATGCGCGAGCGTAAACGTCGCAGCAGGCTGGAGGCATTATAAAAAGGCAGCCCAGCCACAGGTGTGTCCTGAGCAGGCAGCTCAGAAGCTCAAAGCAAGGGAGCACACACCTGTAGCCAGTGATTAGGAGATAAGAAAAGGCCGCTTTCGCGGCCTTTTTGCTATTTGCGCGGATAGAGATCTTTGCGCGAATAGGGCTCGATGTCACCCTCTTTGCGGGTCTTCAGCAGCTTGAGGATCCAGGTGTACTGCTCGGGATGCGGGCGGACAAACACTTCCACTTCTTCATTCATCCGGCGAGCCAACTGGTGATCGTCGGCTTCCAGCAGATCGTCCATCGGCGGACGCACATAAATCTCAAGCTTGTGCGTTTCGCTGTTATAAACCGGAAACAGCGGCACCACGCGCGCGCGGCACACTTTCATCAGTCGCCCTACCGCAGGCAGCGTCGCTTTATAGGTGGCAAAGAAATCGACGAACTCGCTGTGCTCCGGGCCATGATCCTGATCGGGCAGGTAGTAGCCCCAGTAGCCCTGACGGATCGAACTGATAAAGGGTTTAATGCCGTCGTTGCGGGCATGAAGCCGTCCGCCATAACCGCGGCGTGCGGTGTTCCACGCATAGTCCATCAGCGGATCGCTCTGGTTATGGAACATTGCCGCCATCTTTTGCCCTTCTGACGCCAGCAGCATGGCAGGAATATCCACCGCCCAGCCGTGCGGCACCAAAAAAATCACATTCTGCTGCTCCGCTTTCATCTGGTCGATAATTTCACGACCATGCCACTCTACACGTTCACGGATACGTGCCGGATCGCGCAGCACCAGCTCGGTCATCATTGCCATCGCCTGCGGTGCCGTCGCAAACATCTCATCGACCAGCGTTGCACGCTGCGCCTCGCTGAGTTCCGGCAGACAGTAATAGAGGTTAATCAGCGCACGGCGCCGTGCACCCTTTGCCAGCTTACCGGCGAATTTGCCTAACCGACCCAGCAGCGGATCGCGCACTTTCGGCGGTAGCATCGCCATCGCGGCCAGACCACCAATCGCCAGCCAGCTGCCCCAGTATTTAGGTTTGAGAAAAGAACGTTCAAAAACGGGAATAAATTCAGTGTTATTTTTTTTACGGGTTTCCATGCACTCGCCTCAAGCAATGACCGGCTAATGATAGTGACGACCTGAAAATTTGCAATCATCCTGCGCCATATAGCAAAAAACCGACGGGAAACCCGTCGGTTTTTGCGCGATTTGACGAAATTCGCTTACTTCAGACCCAGCTGAGGCAGCCAGGATTTAACCTGTGCCATGTAATCGCTGCGAGCTTTGCCCGTCAGGCCTTCCATGCGCGGCAGTTTCGCCGTTAAGGGGTTGACCGCCTGATTATTGATCCAGATTTCAAAATGCAGATGCGGCCCGGTGGAACGTCCGGTGTTGCCTGACAGTCCAATACGGTCGCCACGCTTCACTTTCTGACCTGGCTTCACCAGCACTTTCTTCATGTGCATATAGCGCGTCATATACTGACGGCCATGACGAATCGCGACGTAGTTACCCGCGGCACCGCCGTTCTTCGCCACCACTATTTCACCATCACCCACTGCCAGCACCGGCGTACCGATCGGCAGCGCAAAGTCGACGCCTTTATGAGGCGCTATGCGGCCGGTAACCGGGTTGAGACGACGCGGATTAAAGTTAGAGGAGACACGATACTGCTTAACCGTCGGGAAGCGCATAAAGCCGCGCGCCAGACCGGAGCCGCTGCGATCGTAGAACTTGCCATCTTCGGCGCGGAAAGCGTAATAGTCTTTACCCCCGCTGCGCAGGCGCACACCCAGCAACTGACTTTGCGCACTCTTGCCATCCAGCATTTCGCGTGACATCAGTACACTGAACTGGTCACCTGCACGCAGCTTACGGAAGTCCATCTGCCACTGCAGCGCTTTGATCACGGCGCTGGCTTCGGCACTGCTCAGTCCGGCACGCTGGGCGCTGGCGGCAAAACTGCCGCGTACTTCGCCCTGCATCACGCTGTTGCGCCATTCGCCCTTCTGCATCTCCGCATCCATCTTAAAGCCACCTTTAGGGGTGCGCTCATAGGTGCGGGTTTCACGGCGGGAAATTTCCCAGCTCAGGGTTTTCAGGCCGCCATCATCATCCAGCGTCCAGCTCAGCTGCTGACCAACCTGCAGATTACGCAGATCGCGGTCGCTCATCACCAGCGCATTAATGTCACTGATGTCGATGCCATACTGATTCAGGGCACTGCTCAGAGTATCGCCGGATGAAACGGTGTAGTCGTGAACACCGGCCGTTTCGGGCACGTCGGTGTCCACATCGTCCGCAGGCAATTCTTCTTCCGGTTCCGGTGTGCTCTGATCGATAGGCTCACTGGCTTCCGGCAACAGCGTGCGGAACGTGTTCTTATCCAGTTCGATGTTTTTGACGATGGGCGTCACATCATCCGAAGGATGATAAACGTAAGGCCGCCAGACAGCGACGGCCAGAGTGACTACAGTTAAAGAACCCAGCATTACGCGGTGGGGGCGCGGCAAATTATTAAATGCGAGGGCGACAGAGCGGGCTATCTGCTGCACTTTTACCTATTCCTCATGCTCCATTCAGGCAGCTTTCATACTGGCTCGACAGTTGTGAGAGGAATTTCACATAGCTGTCTTTGGCTAAGCTGATGTCTGTTCCCAGGGGATCGAGCGTGCCTTTACGCACCTGCGTTCCGCGGGCGACAGCATCGATGACTGCTGGCCTGAATTGTGGCTCAGCAAAGACGCAGACCGCCTTTTGCTCAACCAACTGTGTTCGTATCTGATGTAAACGCTGAGCGCCCGGTTGAATTTCAGGATTGACGGTAAAGTGCCCGGTGGGCGAGAGACCGTATTGTTTTTCAAAGTACGTGTAAGCGTCGTGAAAAACGAAATATCCTTTATTTCTGACCGGAGCGAGTTGTGCGCTAACGCGTTTGTCCGTGTCCGCCAAAGCTACCTCAAACTGCTGGAGGTTGGCGTCAAGTTTGGCTTTATCTTGCGGCATAAGTTCCAATAATTTTCCATGGATTGCAACCGCGGTCTTGCGCGCAATCTCTGGCGACAACCACAGGTGCATATTAAACTCGCCGTGATGATGGTGATGGGCATCGGCGTCCTGTTCTTCGGATTTTTCCGTTGTGTGTTCATCTTCATCTTCACCACCGCTAATCAATAACGGTTTTACCCCGTCGATGTTCACCATCGCGAGGTTTTTTTGGGCCGGAAGTTCAGCCGCAGACTTCGCCATAAAGGCTTCCATTTCAGGCCCGACCCATACAACTAAGTCCGCGTTTTTTAAGCGTTTTGCATCTGAGGGCCGCAGGGAATAGTCGTGTTCAGAGGCACCGTCCGGTAGCAGAACGTCAACCGGTGTGACACCATCGGCAATGGCCGCAGCGATAAACCCTACCGGTTTGAGTGAAGCCACGACATTCGCCTGAGCTGGAAGGGTTAACGAAGCTGTAACGGAGAAAGCAGTTAAGGCGAAAATTGCGCCCTTTTTATTATGTAACATATTGCGTCATTCCATCGTGACCATGAGGTGGAATGTGATATTATAACATTCGAAATTCTGTGCAACCTGTAAATACTATGACCTCACTTGTCACACTCGATAATGTTTCGATAAAGTTTAACCAGCGCAATGTGTTATCCGGTGTCAGCCTGGCACTGCAGCCTGGCCGCATCCTCACCCTGCTGGGTCCTAACGGCGCCGGAAAATCAACGCTGGTGCGTGTGGTGCTGGGACTGCTCGCTCCCACCACCGGTTCCGTTCAGCGTGATCCCGGTCTGCGAATTGGCTATGTGCCACAGAAGCTGCACATCGACCCGACCCTGCCGGTGACCGTTGAACGCTTTATGCGTCTGACCCGTGGCAGCAAAAACGCCGAGATCCTGCCGGCACTGAAACGCGTGCAGGCGGGTCACCTGCTCAACGCCCCGCTGCAAAAGCTTTCCGGTGGTGAAACCCAGCGTGTGCTGCTGGCGCGCGCTCTGCTGAATCAGCCTCAATTGCTGGTACTCGATGAGCCTACTCAGGGTGTGGATGTGAATGGTCAGGTGTCACTCTATGACCTTATCAATCAGTTACGTGTTGAACTGAACTGCGGCGTACTCATGGTCTCCCACGATCTGCATCTGGTGATGGCCAAAACCGACGAAGTGCTGTGCCTTAACCATCACATCTGTTGTTCCGGCACCCCGGAAGCGGTATCGCAGCATCCGGAATTTATCGCCATGTTTGGTCCGCGCGGCGCGGAGGAGCTGGCGATTTATCGTCATCATCATAATCACCGTCACGACCTTCAGGGACGTATCGTTTTACGCAAAGGACAGGGTCCATCATGATTGAGTTGTTATTACCGGGCTGGATAGGCGGTGTGATGTTAGCGCTGGCTGCCGGTCCGCTGGGATCGTTTGTTGTCTGGCGCAAGATGTCCTATTTCGGCGATACCCTGGCGCATGCCTCTCTGCTTGGCGTGGCATTTGGCCTGCTGTTTAACGTGAATCCTTACTACGCGGTGATTCTGGTCACGGTCTGCCTGGCGCTGGGACTGGTCTGGCTGGAGCGTCGTCCACATCTGGCTATCGATACCCTGCTGGGGATTATGGCGCACAGCGCGCTGTCGCTGGGTCTGGTGGTGGTCAGCCTGATGAAGAACGTTCGCGTCGATCTGATGGCTTATCTGTTTGGCGATCTGCTGGCGGTGACGCCAGACGATCTCTGGATGATGGGTGGCGGCGTGGTGATCGTGCTGCTGGTGATGGCGTGGCAGTGGCGGTCGCTGCTGTCGATGACCATCAGCCCGGAACTGGCCCAGGTGGACGGCGTCAATATCCAGCGTACCCGTCTGATCCTGATGCTGGTCACGGCACTGACTATCGGAGTGGCAATGAAGTTCGTGGGTGCGCTGATTATCACCTCACTGCTGATTATCCCCGCTGCGACCGCTCGTCGCTTTGTGCGTTCACCGGAAGGCATGGCGGCCGTCGCCGTAGTCATCGGGGTGATTGCCGTCACCGGCGGCCTGACCTTCTCCGCCTTCTACGACACCCCTGCCGGGCCGTCAGTGGTGCTCTGCGCCGCCATCCTGTTTATTTTCAGTATGGTCCGGAAACCAGCAGTCTAGTTACTCTTCGCGCGTGATGCCGAAGTGACGATAAGCGTGCTGCGTGGCCATCCGGCCACGCGGTGTGCGCTGAATGAAGCCCTGCTGAATCAGGAAGGGTTCAATCACATCTTCGATGGTTTCGCGCTCTTCACCAATGGCCGCAGCCAGGTTATCCAGCCCTACCGGCCCACCCATAAATTTGTCGATGATCGCCAGCAGCAGTTTACGGTCCATATAATCGAACCCTTCGCTGTCTACGTTAAGCATATCCAGCGCGCTGCAGGAGACTTCACCGCTCAGGTCACCGTTTGCCCGCACTTCGGCGAAGTCACGAACGCGGCGCAGCAGGCGATTGGCAATACGCGGCGTGCCGCGGGCGCGACGGGCGATCTCTAACGCCCCTTCGTCACTCAGCGCCAGACCCAGACAGGCGGCGCTGCGGCCTACGATGTGCTGCAAATCTTTAACCTGGTAGAACTCAAGCCGCTGCACAATGCCGAAACGATCGCGCAGCGGCGAGGTCAGCGAGCCAGCACGCGTAGTGGCGCCAATCAGGGTAAAAGGCGGCAGATCGAGCTTGATTGAGCGCGCAGCCGGGCCTTCGCCGATCATGATATCCAGCTGATAATCTTCCATCGCCGGGTAGAGTATCTCTTCCACCACCGGTGAGAGGCGATGGATTTCATCGATAAACAGGACATCATGCGGTTCAAGGTTGGTCAGCATCGCCGCCAGGTCGCCCGCCTTTTCCAGCACCGGACCTGAGGTAGTGCGAAGATTAACGCCCATCTCGTTGGCCACGATGTTCGCCAGGGTGGTTTTACCCAGTCCCGGCGGCCCGAAGATCAGCAGATGATCGAGCGCATCGCCGCGCAGTTGCGCTGCCTTGATGAAAATCTCCATCTGCTCACGCACCTGCGGCTGACCGACATACTCGGTCAGCATCTTCGGGCGAATAGCGCGGTCAATAACCTCTTCTTCGCTGATACTGACAGCGGAGATCAGGCGGTCGGCTTCTATCATGAATTACCTCAAATGGCGGCGCGTAGCGCTTCGCGGATCAGGGTTTCGCAATCCGCATCCGGTCGACCGACTTTACTGATCATACGGCTCGCTTCCTGCGGTTTATAACCCAGTGATACCAGCGCTGCAACCGCTTCGGATTCCGCATCATTGGTTTCCGGCTCGGCGCTCGGCGTGGTCAGCGTAAAGGCAGAATCGCCGCCAAACAGGTCGCCGTGCATTCCTTTGAAGCGGTCCTTCATCTCGACCACCAGACGCTCTGCCGTCTTTTTGCCCACGCCTGGCAATTTCACCAGTGACGCGATCTCCTCTTTCTCGACAGCGGTCACAAACTGCTGCGCCGACATGCCGGAGAGGATCGCCAGCGCCAGCTTGGGTCCGACGCCATTTACTTTAATCAGTTCGCGAAACAGCGCGCGCTCCTGCTTGCTGTTAAAACCAAACAGCAGCTGCGCATCTTCACGCACCACGAAGTGGGTAAAAATCACCGCTTCGTGCTGAAGTTCAGGCAACTCATAAAAACAGGTCATGGGCATATAAATTTCATAGCCGACGCCGTGTGCCTCAAGCAGCACCAGTGGCGGCTGCTTTTCCAGAATATTGCCCCGTAAACGACCTATCACCTGAACGCTTCCTTAACTAACGAATGTGGCGGATTTTATAACATAAAAAAGGCTGGATGAATATCCAGCCTGAGAGTGCGGCCTGAGCGATGACGGCTAACCTGAGCGTAACCGTCCGCGCGTCAGCACCAGCTTACTGTCACTCATGCGAGCCGCATTCTGAGCCACATGACAGTGCGTAATGGCAATCGCCAGCGCATCGGCGGCATCCGCCTGCGGGTTCGCCGGTAGCTTCAGCAGGGTTCGCACCATGTGCTGCACCTGACTTTTCTCGGCGCTGCCGATGCCAACCACGGTCTGTTTTACCTGACGGGCGGCATACTCAAACACCGGCAGATCGTGGTTTACCGCGGCAACAATCGCGGCACCGCGCGCCTGGCCGAGCTTCAGTGCGGAGTCTGCATTCTTCGCCATAAACACCTGTTCAATGGCGAAGAAGTCGGGTGAAAACTGCGTAATGATTTCACAGACGCCCGCATAAATCAGCTTCAGACGGGCGGGCAACTCGGTGGTATTAGTGCGGATACAGCCGCTGCCCAGATAAGTGAGCTGGCGGCCAGTCTGACGAATAACACCATAACCGGTGATGCGTGAGCCGGGATCGATACCCAGGATAATCGACATTACGCCTCTTTGGTTAAAGTGATTACGGTAGACGCCATTACAGCGTTTCCGCTACCTCGTCGGAGATTTCACCGTTGTGATAGACCTCCTGCACATCGTCGCAATCTTCCAGCATGTCGATCAGACGCAGCAGTTTAGGTGCGGTTTCCGCATCCATCTCTGCTTTGGTGGTCGGGATCATTGCCACTTCTGCAGTGTCCGCTTTCAGGCCGAGCGCTTCCAGTGCATCACGCACCGTGCCCATCTCTTCCCATGCGGTGAAGACATCAATCGCGCCGTCGTCATAGCTGACCACATCTTCTGCGCCCGCTTCCAGAGCCGCTTCCATCACCGCATCTTCATCCTGACCCGGCGCATAGGAGATCACGCCTTTTTTGTTGAACAGGTAAGCCACGGAGCCGTCGGTGCCCAGATTCCCGCCGGTTTTGGTGAAGGCGTGACGCACTTCGCCCACGGTACGGTTACGGTTGTCACTCAGGCATTCAATCATGATGGCCGAGCCGCCAGGACCGTAGCCTTCATAGATGATGGTTTCCATGTTGGCATTGTCATCGCCGCCTACACCGCGCGCAATAGCGCGATCCATGGTGTCACGCGTCATATTGTTCGCCAGCGCTTTATCCATCGCTGCACGCAGGCGCGGGTTTGAGCCCGGATCGCCGCCGCCCAGCTTGGCCGCTGTCACCAGTTCACGAATGATTTTGGTGAAGATTTTGCCGCGCTTGGCATCCTGCGCCGCCTTACGGTGTTTGGTATTTGCCCACTTACTGTGTCCTGCCATTTTAAATTTTCTCCGATCTTTTACAGGGTGCAGGCTATCCTGCTTGCGAGCCTGTTTACCGTCCGTACGCATACAGGTGACTGACAACCTGAATGCCCCGAGGGCGAGCTTCGCGAAGCATCCTCACGTACAAGCGTACGCTGACGACGTCGCGCGGGCGGTGAACAACCTCACGGTGCCGATTACGCCTGACTGTTCAATATGTTGGTGAAGTCCTGTTAAAACTCACCAGATTCATAAAATTTAATCTATCCGCCGCCGGAATACCGGGCGATGGCGAGCATTCAGATAAATTCTTCAATTGCCTGGCGGTTACTCCATGATCGGGTTAATGCTGCAGCGTCAGCGGGTGCCAGCCAGCGAAACGCCAGATGCTCGGTGAGCATCACATCGCGCTCCGTCGGCAGTTGCAGGCGAAACCAGTGCTCGTGATTATGGGTGACATCAGGGGCATAGCGATGGCGGAAATGGGGAAAGATTTCAAAGTCGATCTGACGCTGACAATCCTCCACCTCCAGCCGCTCGGCCAGCACGTCGATGCCGATTTCCTCATTCACTTCACGACACGCGGCCGCCAGCGGTGACTCTCCCGCCTCCAGGCTGCCGGTGACCGACTGCCAGAACGTGGGATCGTCACGCCGCTGCAGCATCAACACCCGGCCAGTATCGCGCGCCGAAATGACGACCAGCACTGAAACCGGGTGTTTATAGCCCATTATTTATTCTCAGGCTTTTCTTTTTTAACGACCTGAATGCCGAGCTCCAGCAGGGAAGCCGGATTAGCTTCGCTTGGCGCTTCGGTCATCATGCAGGCGGCCGCCGTGGTTTTCGGGAACGCAATGACGTCACGAATGTTATCGGTGCCGGTCAGCAGCATGGTCAGACGATCCAGACCAAAGGCCAGGCCCGCATGCGGTGGCGTACCGAACTTCAGCGCATCCAGCAGGAAGCCAAACTTCTCACGCTGCTCATGCTCTTCGATACCCAGAATGCTGAACACCGTCTGCTGCATTTTGCCGTTGTGGATACGCACTGAACCGCCGCCCACTTCATAACCGTTGATCACCATGTCGTAGGCATTCGCCACGGCACGGGTTGGATCGGCGGCCAGCTCTTCTGCGCTCATCTCTTTTGGCGCCGTGAACGGATGGTGCATCGCAGCCAGACCGCCCTCTTCGTCCTCTTCGAACATCGGGAAGTCGATCACCCACAGCGGTGCCCAGGCTTTCTCATCAGTGATGTTCAGCTCGCGGCCCACTTTCAGACGCAGCGCACCCAGTGCATCCGCGACTACTTTGGCGCGATCGGCACCAAAGAAGATAATGTCGCCATCCTGAGCGCCGGTGCGGCTCAGAATGCCTTCTACAATCTCTGCATTCAGGAATTTGGCAACCGGGCTCTGCACGCCTTCCAGGCCGTCAGCACGGACGTTAACCTTCATCCACGCCAGACCTTTGGCGCCGTAAATCTCCACGAACTTGCCATATTCATCAATCTGCTTACGGCTCAGCTGTGCGCCGGTCGGTACGCGCAGCGCGGCAACACGGCCCTTTTCATCATTAGCCGGGCCAGAGAAGACCTGGAACTCCACGTTTTTCAGCAGGTCGCCGACGTCCACCAGCTCCATCGGGTTACGCAGATCAGGTTTATCTGAACCGTAGCGATGCATTGCTTCCGCAAAGGTCATCTGCGGGAACTCACCGAGATCAACGCCCTGCACGTCCTGCCACAGATTGCGGATTAAACGCTCCATGATTTCACGCACCTGTGGCGCGGTCATAAAGGAGGTTTCCACGTCGATCTGGGTAAATTCTGGCTGACGATCGGCACGTAAATCTTCGTCGCGGAAGCATTTAACGATCTGATAGTAACGGTCAAAACCGGACATCATCAGCAGCTGTTTGAACAGCTGAGGTGACTGCGGCAGCGCATAGAATTTGCCTTTATGTACCCGGCTTGGCACCAGGTAGTCACGCGCGCCTTCCGGCGTCGCTTTGGTCAGCATCGGGGTTTCGATATCCAGGAAACCTTCGTCATCCATAAAGCGACGAACGAAGCTGGTGATTTTTGCGCGGGTTTTCAGACGCGTCACCATCTCAGGGCGACGCAGATCCAGGTAGCGGTACTTCAGGCGCGCTTCTTCGCTGTTGGTCTGATTCGAGTCCAGCGGCAGTGGCTCAGAGCGGTTAATGATGGTCAGTGCCTGGGCAAACACTTCCACTTCACCGGTCGCCATGTCGCTGTTTTTGTTCTTCTCATCACGCGCACGCACGGTACCGGTGATCTGGATACAGAATTCGTTACGCAGTTCAGAAGCCAGCTTAAATGCGTCCTGGCGATCGGGATCAAAAAACACCTGCACGATGCCTTCACGGTCGCGCATATCGATAAAAATCAAACTGCCCAGATCGCGACGGCGGTTTACCCAGCCGCAAAGCGTGACTTGCTGACCCACATGAGACAGATTGAGCTGTCCGCAATATTCTGTACGCATAACACTATCCTTTTAACTTCGCCGCTGCATCTGACAGCATCCGGCCGCGTTACCTGTTGCGATGCTGTCGCAAAAATGGCGGTCATTATAATGGAAAAAGCCAGACAGGATAAGCAGATCCGCGCCAAAGCGCCGATTTCCTGTGTGCATTTGCCCCCCAGCCTGACCATAGCGGATAATGGGGTATCTTAATCTGCAGCCAGGAGCGCGCGTGACACTTCGTATTGGCCTGCCCCAGTGGCAGCATTCACACTGGAAACGCTGGGGTATTGAGAGCCTGGCGGACTATGCCCGCTATTTCCATTGTGTAGAGGGAAATACCACGCTCTATGCGCTGCCGAATCCGGAAACGGTGATGCGCTGGCGCGATATGACGCACGATGCGTTTCGCTTCTGCTTTAAGTTTCCCAATACCATCAGCCATCAGGCGGCGCTGCAGCACAGCGACGACCTGCTGACCGATTTCCTGCGCCTGATGGAGCCGCTGGCCGATCGCATCGGTCAGTACTGGCTGCAACTGCCTGCCAGCTTCTCTCCGACGCAACTCGACGACTTGTGGCGCTTTCTCGACAGTCTGCCGCGCCGTTTTCACTACGGCGTCGAAGTCCGCCATCCCGCTTTCTTCGCTAAAGGGGATGCTGAACGGGCGCTGAATCGCGGCCTGCTGGCGCGCGGCATCAATCGCGTGATGCTCGACAGCCGTCCGGTTCACGCCTCTACCTCGCAAAGTCCGGCCGCGCTGGTGGCCCGCGCGCAAAAACCCCGGGTGCCGCCTCATGCATTGCGAACCGGCTCACAGCCGATGGTGCGGTTTATCGGCAGCGATAGCGTGGAAGAGAGCGTGCCGCTGTTTCAGATCTGGCGTGACAAGCTGACAGAATGGCAGCAACAGGGCGACTCCATGCTGTTTCTGCACACGCCCGATATGGGCCAGGTCTTTCCGCTGGTGCAGGCACTCTGGCCGCAGCTGCAACAGATCGACCCCGGCATAGATAGCGGACCGGACTGGCCGCAGCAGACGTCACTGTTTTGATTCCTGCCCAGGACAGCGGGCTGTGCGCCCGTTAGAATAGAAGCATTATGGACAGTCGCAGGGGTGGCAATGGTTAGCGCGTTATATGTGGTGATGGGTGCATTACTGGTGATGAAATTCACGCTGGACGTGGTCCGCTATCGCCGATTCTATCGCGTGGCGTATGGCGATGGCGGCTACCACGACCTGAAAATGGCGATTCGCATTCACGGCAACGCCATCGAAACCATTCCGCTGGCGCTGTTTCTGCTGGTGATGATGGAGATGAACGGCGCCGATATCTGGATGGTGCATCTCACGGGTCTGCTGTTCTTTATCAGTCGCCTGCTGCACGCCTGGGGTTTGCGCAGCAGCGCAATGGCAGGCCGCAAATATGGCATGCTGCTGACGCTGTTTTCCCTGTGCGGCATGGTGATTTTTAACCTGATCTATATGCCGTGGGAACTGGTGCTGACGCTGCATTAAGCTGGCCTGGGTTAAGGGGTGCAGCCCGCCCCACTTTCTGCGAGAATAGCGCCCTTTCCGTCGTCTCTTCGGATTTTCGATATGTCTGACCGCGATCAACTCTTCTCAGCGCCCATTGCAAAACTGGGCGACTGGACTTTTGACGAGCGTGTAGCTGAAGTCTTTCCTGACATGATTCAGCGCTCGGTGCCGGGCTACTCCAACATCATTTCGATGATTGGCATGCTGGCAGAACGTTTTGTTACCCCGGACAGCAAGGTTTATGACCTGGGCTGCTCGCTGGGCGCGGCCACCCTGTCGGTGCGCCGCAATATTCAGGTGCCGGGTTGCCAGATCATTGCAGTGGATAACTCCCCGGCGATGGTGGAGCGCTGTCGTCGGCATCTTGATGCGTTTCGCGCGGACACGCCGGTAACGGTGCTGGAAGCGGATATCCGCGACATTGAGATTGAGAACGCCTCTCTGGTGGTACTCAACTTTACGCTGCAGTTTCTGGAACCGCCTGCGCGTCTGGCGCTGCTGGAAAAGATCTGGCAGGGACTGAAACCGGGCGGCGCGCTGGTGCTGTCAGAAAAATTCAGTTTTGAAGATGCCGAAGTCGGTGAGCTGCTGTTTAACATGCATCACGACTTCAAGCGCGCCAACGGCTACAGCGAACTGGAAATCAGCCAGAAACGCAGCATGCTGGAAAATGTGATGCTGACTGACAGCGTTGAAGCTCATAAAGCCCGTCTGAAACAGGCCGGTTTCTCGCACGCCGAACTCTGGTTCCAGTGCTTTAATTTTGGATCTCTGGTGGCGTTGAAATGATCGACTTTGGCCGTTTTTATCAGCAAATTGCGGTGGGACCGCTGGCGAAGTGGCTGGAAGTTTTACCGGCGCAAATCAGCGAGTGGCAGCGTGAAAACCTGCATGGGCACTTCCGCGACTGGTACAAGTCGCTGGAGTATCTGCCGCTGCTGGAACCTCAAAAGCTTGACCTGCTGCACAGCGTTACTGCCGACCGCGATGACATCAGCGATCGCCATCGTCAGGGTATTGAGAAATTACTGCGCAACCTGATGCCGTGGCGCAAGGGGCCCTATTTCCTTTATGGCACCCACATCAACACCGAATGGCGTTCGGACTGGAAGTGGGAGCGCGTACTACCGCACATCTCTCCACTGGCCGGCCGCACAGTGCTCGATGTGGGCTGCGGCAGTGGCTATCACATGTGGCGGATGATTGGCGCGGGTGCCCATCTGGTGGTTGGCATCGATCCAATGCAGCTGTTCCTGGTGCAGTTCGAAGCGGTGCGTAAGCTGCTTAACGACGATCGCCGGGCGCATATGCTGCCGCTGGGCATTGAGCAGTTACCGGTGTTGCAGGCGTTCGATACCGTGTTCTCGATGGGCGTGCTCTATCACCGCCGTTCGCCGCTCGATCACCTGTTACAGCTTAAGAATCAGCTGGTCAGCGGTGGCGAACTGGTGCTGGAGACGCTGGTGATTGAGGGCGATGTGAATCAGGTGCTGGTGCCCGGTGAGCGATATGCGCAGATGCGCAATGTCTTCTTTATTCCGTCAGCTGAAGCGCTGAAAAGCTGGCTGGAAAAAAGCGGCTTTGTGGATGTCCGGATTGTCGATTTCGCCCTCACTACCACTGAAGAGCAACGCCGCACCGACTGGATGACCAGCGAGTCTCTGGCTGAATTCCTCGATCCCGATGACCCCAGCAAAACGGTCGAGGGCTATCCGGCGCCTCTGCGCGCCGTGCTGGTCGCCACCAAACCGTAATGCCCTAGCGGCGAGACAACGCCAGTTTCGCCGCAAATCCTATAAACACACAGCCGGTCAGGCGATCCATCACCTTCAGCACCCGCGGTTTGCGCAAATGACCGGCGAAATAGTGGCTGCCGCCAATCAGTACCGCACTCCAGATCAGCCCCAGCAGCATGTGTGCCAGCGCCATCAGACTACACCAGAGCGCCACCGACGCCCCCGCCGGGATAAACTGTGGCAAAAAACTCACATAGAAGATCCCCACTTTGGGGTTTAGCAGATTGCCCAGCAGCCCGCGGCTGAAGCAGGCAAGATAGCCCTGCTGCAGCGCCGGTTGTTGCGAGTCGATTGCTGCCTGGCGGGGTTTCAGCAACAATTTCAGCCCCAGATATAGTAACCAGGCGGCACCCAGCCACTTAAGCAGGTTATAGGCCATTTCGGAGGCCAGCAGCAGCGCGCCTAAACCGAATCCCACCGCGACACCCCAGACCAGACAACCAAGCGTGATACCCAGTGCCGTCACGCTGGCGCGCTTTGCGCCCTGAGCGACTGCTGAGCGCAGCACCAGCGCGGTATCAAAGCCCGGCGTCAGCGTCAGTATGGTGATGGCAAACAGAAATGAAAACAGCGTGGTGGTCATGGCGTTCTCCCTGGAGGTAACAGACGGTCAGCAGCGTATGGGTGTCCTGCCAGCGTAACAGGCCCATAGAATTATCTCACCCTGGACACTCTCCCTGTTCGTCAGCGTGTGCCAGGCTAAGGGCGGTTTAACTTCATATTAAGGAGCTGTGATTATGAGTAAATTTATCTTCTCTTCACCCCGTAAATATGTGCAGGGCGCGGGCGTGCTGGATGAGCTGGGCCCCTACGTGGCCGAACTGGGTGATAACGCTTTCCTGGTCGCGGATGATGTCGTCTGGAAATTGATTGGCGAACGCGCCCAACAGGCGCTGCAAAAGGCGGACGTTACTTTCAACTGGCACCCGTTCAACGGCGAGGCGTCGAGCAATGAAATCACCCGCCTTAGCCAGCTGGCAAAAAGTCAGGGCTGTAATGTGGTTGTCGGACTGGGCGGCGGCAAAACGCTGGATACGGTTAAGGCGGTGGCGGATGAGCTGAAGCAGCCGGTAGCCATCGTGCCTACGATCGCCTCCACCGATGCCCCCTGTAGCGCCCTGTCGGTCATCTATTCTGATAGCGGCGTATTTGAGAGCTATCGCTTCTACAGCAAAAATCCTGATTTGGTGCTGGTGGACACCGCAGTCTGCGCCAGTGCGCCAGCACGACTCTTTGCCTCCGGCATTGCCGATGGACTGGCGACCTGGGTTGAAGCGCAGGCGGTGGCGCGTTCGCATTCAAAATCAATGGTTAATGGTGATCCGACAATTGCCGGGCTGGCGATTGCCCGTGCCTGTGAAGAAACGCTGCTTACCTGGGGTTACAGCGCCTATGTTGCCGTCACCCAAAAACGAGTGACGCCCGCCGTGGAAGCGGTGGTTGAGGCGAATACGCTGCTATCAGGGTTGGGCTTTGAAAACGGAGGGCTGGCAGCTGCGCACGCTATTCATAATGGTTTCACCGCGATTGATGGTGATATCCACCATCTGACCCATGGCGAGAAAGTCGCCTACGGCACACTGACGCAGATGGTGCTTGAGAAGCGTCCGGATGAGGAAATTGCGCGCTATATCCGCTTCTATCGCTCGATCAACATGCCGACCACGCTCCGGGAGCTGCATCTGGAAAATGAGAGCTGGGAGAATCTGGTCAAAGTGGGTGCACTGGCAAACAGTGAGGGCGACACGCTGAAAAACCTTAATCCAAACCTTTCACCGGAAGATATTGCAAACGCCCTGCTGGCGCTGGATGCCTTTAGTCAGACGGTTAAATAACCACCCGACAGGCGATCATCCGATCGCCTTTTACTCCGCCGCCGCTGGCTGGTCCCAGTACTCATATTTGTAGGCGGAACTGAGATGGCGCTCAATAGTGCCGCGTGTGAAGATTTCGGTCTCATGCAGATAACTCAGGGTACAGTTACCCACCTGATCCCAGGACTGACACTCATCTACTGACCGGATGGTGCTCAGCGGTGTGGTCGCTGTGCCGTTGAGCCGCACTTCACGCCATTGGGGATCGTAGGTATAACTGTCGGTGCTGCGGGCCGATGTGGTGCGGGTCACCAGACCCTGCGGATTCCAGTGGTAATGATTTTCACCGTTGGTCAGGGGATCGCTGCCGCGCGCCACGCTCTTCTCCAGCCGGAACTGCCGATCATAACGGTAAGTCGTGTCGGTAAAGCCGCTTTTACCCATGCTGGTAAACCTGTCGGAGGCGCTGGTAATGTTGCCATGCTGACCTTTCTGCCAGTTAATCGTCCCCTGTCGGTTATCGACCACCACCTCTTTGCCCTCTTTCAGCACTTTTACCAGATACGCATATTCCGCCACCCAGCCGCCCTGAACCCGGGCAATGTGTTGCTCCATACTGAGAATCACGTTGCGCTCACTTTTGTCATAGCTGACGTCGGCAACCGTCAGATCGCCACAGGCGTCAAACTGCCCCAGTACGCGCTTTTGCGAGTTCACATCTTTGCCAAACTCACCCGCAACCACCTGCTTCACCGCGCCTTTCGCATTCCCGCCCAGCAAAATCAGGTTATTGCTGTTAGCCACAGCAGCGTTGTTCGGGCTGCATGCGCTGGCCGCAGCGCTGCCACTGCAGAGAGCAGTCAGGATCAGAGTCAGGACAGCAATCGGATTGGGTTTCATAGGATACTTTTCCAGGCGACGTTGCTTTCAGTGTAAACGCTGCGGTGATGAACAGCGGCAATCTGTGAAGATTTCAGCCTGCATCGCCTTTTAAGGTTTTAAGGACCGGAGAGGCGACACGGTTTCAGCATAACGAATAAAGCGGGTGATTACGTTGCTGCCGGGCCTGAAAGTCCTGGATGACATGTAATGATTAATAAGGAGCAGGTGATTTTTATCGAGCCAGGCGAAAGAGTGATAACTTCGCTGCAGCCAGATTTCAGATCCCTCTGACATCAATAACATGCCAGAGAAGCGCAAAACAATTTAACCGGGATGGAGTGTGTTTTAAACAAAAAGAACCCCAGCAAGGATACTGGGGTTTGGTACTTGCAAACACCACGTCAATGATCGGCGTGCTGCGCGGCAAAATCTGTTGTGGTTCAGGCGACCCGAACGGTGCTCATCTGCATCACGCTTTTCATCGCCTCAACCACATCGCCGTCTACACAGTAGCGGCTGAACTCGTCAGTCTCGGCTTCTGAACACATGGAGACCCCCGCTTTGCGGTAGCGCATCGGCGACGCCACCAGGCGGCTGGCCGAGCTGTGAACTTCATCAATCCCCATGTCGAGAAACTTTTGCAGGTTGCTGAGACGTACCCCGGCACCCGCCATAATAATAGGACCGGTGCTGGCCTCATTTAGTTCCCTGAGTAATGCAATTCCGTTTTCAGCGCTCTGCTGCTGACCGGATGTCAGAATACGCGCCACTCCCAAATCCGTTAGTTCTTCCAGCGCACGCTTAGGGCTGTGACAGAGATCGAAGGCGCGATGAAAGGTTACGGCCAGGCCGTCACACAGCGCCATAATCTGCCGCATCTGACCATGATGAATGTGAGCATCTTCATCCAGCATCCCAATCACCAGGCCAGGAAAACCGAGTTCACGGATTAACGCCACATCCGATTTCATCGCTTCAAATTCGCATGCGGTGTAACAAAAATCGCCACCACGTGGCCGGACAATAGGATGAACCGGAATCGAAACTTCTTGCCGGGCGGCATTCAGCATCCCCGCTGATGGGGTCAGGCCGCCTTCACGCGGTGCGGCACAGAGTTCAACCCGATCGGCGCCCGCCTGTTGTGCGGTCACAGCGCAATCCACGCCATAGCAGCAAATTTCCAGTGTGGTCATTCTCTTCTCCTTTACATGACTCTGGTTCAAGGCAGATTCATCAGTTAGTCTGGCTGCTGGAATGAGTTTACCGGGAAAGTTAACTATGGCATTCAATTTCGACCAACGGATAGACCGTCGTCACAGCGATAGCCTTAAATGGAACAAATATGCGGACCAGGACATTCTGCCGTTGTGGGTGGCAGACACCGATTTCCGATCGCCTGACTGCGTCATCGATGCGATTAAAACCCGTGCCGAACATGGGATTTTTGGCTATGGCGACACGCCTGTTGAATTTATCGATAGCGCGATAGCCTGGCTCGCCTCACGCTATCAGTGGCACGTTAATCCGGAATGGATTGTGGTTTTGCCGGGTGTCGTAAGCGGTCTCAATCTGGCAGTGCGCGCTTTCACCGCGCCTGACGAGCTGACGATTGCGCCAACACCCATCTATCCGCCGTTTCGCGGTGCAGCAAAACTGGCAGAGCGCGGTCAGATCACGCTGCCACTGACGCTGCAAGAGGGACGCTGGCTACTGGATCTGGCTGCGCCGGAAGGTCAGCTGGACGATAAAGCGCGGCTGTTAATGCTGTGCAACCCGCAGAATCCGGGCGGCACCGTCTATCGCCGCGAGGAACTGCAGGCGCAGCTGGAATTTGCGCAGAAGCACGATTTGATTGTCTGTTCTGACGAGATCCACAGCGATCTGCTGCTGGAACCCGGCGTTAAGCACATACCCTTTGCTTCACTGAGCGAAGATGCAGCCCAGCGTAGCGTGACGCTGATGTCGCCCTCAAAGTCCTTTAATATTGCCGGTCTTGGGGCTTCCATCGCCATCATCCCCAACGCCGGGCTACGCGCGCAATTCAACCGGGTACGACGCGGCATTGTGCCGGATGTTGATATTCTGGCACTCACGGCAGCAGCAGCGGCATGGCGCGAGGGTGAGCCCTGGCTGAATGCGCAGAATGCTTATCTGCGCAGTAACCGTGACTGGCTGGTGTCGCAGGTTAATAAGATGACCGGCCTGTCACTCGCCTCGCCGGAAGCGACCTACCTGGCCTGGATCGACGCCAGCGCGCTGGGTGTGGCCAGCCCGGCGCTCTATTTTGAAAAGCACGGGCTGGGCTTAACCGCCGGACGTGAGTTTGGCAATGACCAGTTTGTCCGGCTCAATTTCGGCTGTACCCGCGCGCTGCTCGACGAAGCCGTTGCGCGCCTGAAGCGTGCGTTAGCCGCCCGCCTTTAGTTCTGCTCGCTGGCGACAATCTCCTCCAGTCGCCACGGATGGAACTTGATTGTCGTCTGCCCATCCGTTACCGCCAGGGTCGGATTGGGCAGGCGCTCATTCTCACCCTGCGGTGAACTGGTTTTAAATGAAATACCCGGCTGCGTCAGCGCCTCATCTGACAGCAAGGCCATCGCGCGCACGCCCAGCGTCTGATGATCGCCGCGTAACACCACCTCAATATGCTCCCAGCCTTCATGGCGATAACGCTTTTCACCCGGCCATGGCAGTTCAACCACATCAATCTGCCTGCCTGCGACAATCAGCGGGTCATGGAGTTTAAACAGGCAAATCTGCCTGCCGTTGATCATCGCCGCCGAAAACTGCGTGCCAATCTGCTGCAAACCTTGCTGCCAGCGCATCGCCGTTGTGTCCTGATGGCAACGCACGGCGATATGGTCCACCTCCAGATCGGTAAGGCGCAAACCGAGCCGCTGCGCAAAACTTTGCAACGATTCTTCAAAACGTCCTAAATCTGTCTTTAAATCATCCAATTCTGCCGGAAAAGATCTCTTCACTACCCCACTTCCTCTCAATTTGTTTAGCATTTATAACCCGCCTGCCTTTTGGCGCGCCGCGTGCTGAGCATCACATAATGATAAGATTCATCTTATTTGGCCCGAAATTTAACGCTAATCCTCATAATAACATCTTTCATTTCGGATTTATCTCCTGTTTAGGACCATGAGTTCCTTGATGAAAGCATGTTAACTATATGATTATTATCAACTTCTTTAATACAATAAGACAACTCTCATTTACCTGGCAAACAATTGCAGCCCACCCCGCCTTCCTATAAATTTGACCTAACACAACTAAAAGGAATGGCTCTATGTCTATGCTCATCGTTGTCGCTGTCCTGATCGCACTGATGGGATTTGCAATCTCCCGCCATTGGAAGGTGCGTGAAGATAAAAGCGTAAAGAACCCACGCCGTCATCTGCGACGTCGTTAATGCTTCAGGGAAACATCTTATTCAGCTCTGTTTCCCCGCTTCATCCAACTGCTGACGCCCACTGACATTTCACGTATACTTTTCCCCTCATTTTTTTCCGTTTTGTCTGCCCCATCCGTTTCTGCCTCTCCGTGACGCGATGCGCTCAGGCAAGATGATGACAGCCCGGCTTTCTGGTCCGGGCGTTGCTCAGCACATGAAGGTAACTCGGTGAATATTCAGGCACTTCTTTCCGCAAAAGTCAGTCAGGCAATGGTTTTAGCCGGCGCACCCGCCGATTGCGAACCCCAGGTTCGTCAATCCGCCCGGGTTCAGTTTGGAGACTATCAGGCCAACGGCATTATGGCCGTGGCGAAAAAGCTGGGACAGGCACCGCGACAATTAGCGGAAACGGTGATTCAGCACCTCGACCTGACCGGCATCGCCAGCAAAGTCGAAATTGCCGGGCCGGGCTTCATCAATATCTTCCTTGACCACAACTGGCTGGCCAGTCATGCCCGGGAAGCGCTGCGTCTGCCGCGCCTTGGCGTGCAACTGGCCGAGCCCCAGACTATCGTCGTCGACTACTCTGCGCCTAACGTTGCGAAAGAGATGCATGTGGGCCACGTCCGCTCCACCATCATTGGTGATGCGGCGGTGCGCACGCTGGAATTTCTCGGCCATAAAGTGATCCGAGCGAACCACGTTGGCGACTGGGGAACGCAGTTCGGTATGCTGATCGCGTTCCTGGAAAAGCAGCAGAATGAAGATCATGCAGAGATGGCGCTGGCCGATCTCGAAGGCTTCTACCGTGAAGCCAAGCGCACCTATGATGAAGATCCTGAGTTTGCCGAGCGCGCGCGCAGTTATGTGGTGAAATTACAGGGCGGCGATGACTATTGCCGCCAGATGTGGAAGAAGCTGGTCGACATCACCATGAGTCAGAACCAGAAAATCTATGACCGCATGAACGTCACGCTGACGCGCAATGATGTTATGGGTGAAAGTCTCTATAACGATATGCTGCCTGGCATCGTCTCCGATCTGAAACAGAAAGGCTTAGCGGTAGAGAGTGAAGGTGCGACCGTGGTGTTCCTGGATGAATTCCAGAACAAAGAGGGTGAACCGATGGGCGTCATCATCCAGAAAAAGGATGGCGGCTACCTCTACACCACCACCGATATCGCCTGTGCGAAATATCGTTACGAAACGCTGAAAGCCGATCGTGTGCTCTATTACATCGACTCACGTCAGCATCAGCATCTGGTTCAGGCCTGGACTATCGTCCGTAAAGCGGGTTATGTGCCGGAATCTGTTCCGCTGGAGCACCATGCGTTCGGCATGATGCTGGGCAAAGATGGCCGTCCGTTCAAAACCCGCAGCGGCGGCACCATCAAGCTCTCCGATCTGCTGGATGAAGCCTATCAGCGTGCCTACACGCTGGTGCGTGAGAAGAACCCGGAGATGAGCGAAGCGGAAGTGAAAACGCTGGCGGAAGTGGTTGGCATCAGCGCGGTGAAATACGCCGACCTGTCAAAAAGCCGTACCACCGATTACATTTTCGACTGGGACAACATGCTGGCGTTCGAAGGCAATACCGCGCCTTACATGCAGTATGCCTATACCCGCGTACTCTCCGTGTTCCGCAAGGCGGGCATTGATGCCGATTCGCTGGATGCGGAGATTGTGATCAGCGAAGAGCGTGAAGCGCAGCTGGCCACCCGTCTGCTGCAGTTCGAAGAGGTTATTACGCAGGTCGCTCGTGACGGCACGCCACACGTGATGTGTGCCTATCTCTACGATCTGGCCGGTCTGTTCTCCGGATTCTACGAGCACTGCCCGATTCTCACCGCAGAATCAGACACAACCCGTCTGAGCCGACTGCAGCTGGCCGCGCTGACCGCGAAGACGCTGAAGCAGGGCCTGGATACGCTGGGCATCGACACCGTCGAGCGCATGTAACCTCTTAAACGGAGAGGGGTTTCCCTCTCCGTTGCTGAATTCGTATATCCGCTCTGATCCCCCAAATCTTCGCAGCAGGATGGTGTTATGTCTGTAGCCGCGCACCTCATCAGCAGCCACCTTCCCACCATAAAACAGTTACAGTGCTTTCTGGCTGTTGCGCACGAGCTGAATTTTCGCCGGGCCGCAGAACGTCTCAGCATGACGCAACCGCCGCTTACTCGTCAGATTCAGAGTCTGGAAGATCTGCTGGGCCACTCGCTGTTCAGCCGCACGACCCATGAGGTAACGCTCACCGATTCTGGCCGTGCGCTGGTCGCGAAAGCGGAAGCGATCCTGACTGCGCTGAGTGCCCTGAAGCAGGATGCGCAGCCCGCCGCGGCACGGCTACGCATCGGGCTGACCCGCACGCTGAACTTTGAACTGATTTCGCCACTTAACCGGCAGCTCGCCGCTTTTCATGCCAGCGAAGAGATGGAGATGCCCCGCCTGACCTCCCCTCAGCTTTTGCAAAGCCTGGCCAAAAACAGTCTGGATTTAATACTCACCGGAGAAAAGGGGTCGGATACGGAAGACACCATTCAGTACGCCTGGGTTTACCGTGAGCCGCTGCTGATTGCCATACCGTCGGCGCATCCTGCCAGTGTGGCGGAACGGGTCTCGCTGGAAGTGCTGGCCGATCTGCCGCTGTTCTGGTTTGCCCGCAGCGCCAATCCGCTGTTTTACGATAAATGCGAGCGCTACTTCGCCACGCTCAGCGTCACGTTGAAACGGGTGAGAGAGCCGGACGATTCCCTGCTGATGCTGTCACACATCGCCAGAGGAAAAGGGTTCGCCCTGATGCCGCAGTCAAAATGCACCTTTAATCAGGCAGGTCTCTGTTACCGCCCGCTGACAGAGGATGCGGCACAGCAGCTGGCGATTAATGTTTACGCGGCGATTCGCGCCGATGAAAAAAATGAGGCCGTTCTCAATGCGCTGAGAGAACTCTCTCATCCCGGGGATGCGATAAAGTCCGCATGATGCCGCGCCGCTGAAACAGAGCGAAGCACCACCACACTCTTCTTACTTGTTAATCCCCGCTCAGCCTGTTGCTGCGAGCTTAGTGTATCGGCATGCCGGATATATCTCTGAAGCCCTTTCATCCGCCTGATACTTTTTATGCATGACGGAAAGAGCAATTCATTGCTTTCACGCGGAGTGAAACAATCGCGTCTCACATACGAGGAGCGACAATGAAAAAGCGAACGTTAACTCAGGGTCTGGACGTCAGCGCAATCGGCTATGGCGCGATGGGGCTCAGCGAATTTTATGGTCAGACCGATGACCGTCATTCCCTGCAACTGCTCAATAAGCTGCGCGATCTGGATATCACCTTTATCGATACCGCCGATCTTTACGGGCGCGGTCACAACGAGCAGTTGATAGGTCAGTTTCTTGCCGGGCTCAATCGGGCCGAACGGCTGAAGTTCACCGTGGCCACCAAATGTGGCATTGAACGTCCTGCTGACGAGGCCTATGCCCGCACCATCAACAACCAGCCGGACTACATTACCCGCTGCTGCCATGAATCACTGAAACGGCTGGGCGTTGAGCGTATCGATCTCTTTTATCTGCACCGGATCAGTCCGGCGACACCGATTGAGGAGAGCATGCAGTGTCTCAGCCGTCTGGTGCAGGAGGGAAAGATTGCCCGGATCGGGCTGTGTGAAGCATCGGCTTCAACACTGAATCGGGCGCAGGCGATCCATCCGCTGGCCGCGCTGCAGACGGAGTATTCACTCTGGACGCGTGACATTGAAGAAGAGATTCTCCCTATGGTGAAAAAGCTCGGTATCGGACTGGTGCCCTATTCGCCGCTGGGCAGAGGATTCCTGACGGGTAAATACCGTAAAAACAGCGATTTTGCCGAGGGTGATTTCCGCAAAAACAATGACCGTTTCCGGCAGGAAAATATCGATCACAATCTCCAGCTTCTTAACGCGGTGACGCCACTTGCTGAGAAATATCACGCCACCACCGGGCAGATTGCGCTGGCCTGGCTACTGGCACAGTATGACAAAATTGTGCCGATACCGGGCACCAAACAGATCGCTTACCTTACTGAAAACGCGCAGGCCGCAGATATCGAGCTGGAAGAGGAAGATATCGGGTTGCTGAACGCTGTGCATCAGCAGATTGAAGTTAAAGGCGGTCGCTACTCTGAGGAGGGAATGAAGGGGGTGAACGCCTGAATACAAACTACGCACTTGCGCACTGTGCCTCGGTGCGTTAAATTGTTTTCAGTGTGATACAGGGAGGTAATGAGGTGGCGACGTTAAGGAATATTGAAAGTTTCAGGGATGACTGGCTTAAGGATTATTTTTTATATGGCAAATTTTCTAAAAGAATACCGTCAAGCCTCTCATCAGCGCTGGCGCGAAAGCTCGACATGATCAATGCGGCGATTAACTATAAGGATTTAAGGTCGCCGCCTGGCAATCGTTATGAGGAACTAAATCCGCCTCTCAAGGGATATGCTTCAATCAGGGTCAATGAGCAATATCGGCTGATCTTTAAATGGATAGAAGGTAAGGCCGTTGACCTTTACCTGGATGCTCATAGTTATAAAACGCACAAGCGATGAAAACTGAGCCTGACTGCATCAGGCGCTGTAAGACAGCATGTAACACATCAACCTCTGTCAGTAATAAAGAGAGCAAGACTATGAACCAGGCGACCCGCAAACCGACCACTGTCGGTGACGTATTACTTTACGAATATCTGGAGCCAACCGGCCTGAAGATTCTCGACTTAGCGGAGATGCTCAAAGTGCACCGCAACACCGTCAGCGCTCTGGTCAACAATAACCGGAAGCTGACGCCGGATATGGCTTTCAGGCTGGCTGCAGCTTTCGAAACCAGCGTTGAGTTCTGGCTTAATCTGCAAAACAGTGTCGATATCTGGGAAGTGATGCATGATGCCAGGGCACAGGAGGAGATCAGTCGCGTAACACCGTTGAAGGATTTTCTGGTGCAGAAAGAGAATCAGCTGGCGTGAAAAGCTTTATAACGCACTGGTCATGACGGGATTTGAAACGGGTCAATTATCTGTCAGCCGCTGGGTCAGGGTTAGCATCGGTTTACAGCCAGGGTCATCACGTAACAAGGGAGCCAGGAGGCGATCTCCGGCTCGCCTTCAGTCAATTCAGCAACGATACCCTTACTCGTAATTGACCATTACTTCACTGCTCACCACCCGTAATCCGGGTGGCAGCGCCCCGCTTCCGGCAAAACCAAACACCATGTGCAGGGTCTCACCGGCGCTCAGATGTGCCAGCCCGCGCGTGGTGCCGCTGGCCCCCTCCAGGGAAGTGCAGCGCTGTTCGCCGCACAAGCGCACCTGCAGGCCGGACGGGGCCGGTCTGCTCAGCTGATAACGCCAGTTAATAACGCTGACCTCCCCGCCAATGTCGGCGGGCGGCGTCAGCGGCTGCGCCCGTTGCCAGCTGCCGCGGTTCGCCAGCAGCGGCCCATTGGCCGTGGCACTCCAGGCACCACCGGCCGCCTGCGCCATCAGTGGCAGCATCACGAATGCCATCACCAGCCAGCGCATTATTTGCCTCCGATGGTGGCAGTCATGCGGATCTGGCGGTTGTCGCTCAGCTCCAGATTAGAGAGCACCACCAGCTGTGGCAGATTGCGGCGCAGGAAGCGCGCCAGCAGCGCACGCAGCGGATGATTGACCAGCAGCACCGGTGGCGCGCCCAGCATCTCCTGACGCTGTAATGCCGCCTGTGCCTGACTTAACAGCCGATCGGCCAGACCCGGCTCCAGTCCGCCACCGCCCTGCAACGCCTGTAACAGCAGGCGCTCCAGCGTGGAATCGAGCCCGATAACCTGCACTTCGTCATTACCCGGGAACCACTGCTGAGTAATCGCACGGCCCAGCGCCACACGCACCACGCTGGTCAGCTCCTGCGGATCGCTCTGCACCGGCGCGTGTTCCGCCAGCGTTTCGATAATGGTGCGCATATCGCGAATCGACACCCGCTCCACCAGCAGGTTCTGCAGCACCTTGTGCAGGGTGGTCAGCGAGATCACTCCCGGCACCAGATCTTCGGTCAGCTTCGGCATCTCCTGAGTCACACGATCCAGCAACTGCTGCGCTTCCTGACGGCCAAACAGCTCGCTGGCGAACTGGCCAATCAGATGGTTAAGGTGGGTTGCCACCACGGTACTGGCTTCAACCACGGTAAAGCCCTGAATCTGTGCCTGCTCTTTCAGCGCGCTATCAATCCAGACCGCCGCCAGTCCAAAGGCGGGATCAACGGTCGCTTCGCCTGGCAGACTTCCGGCAGCCGTGCCCGGGTTAATCGCCATCCAGCGGCCAGGATAGGCATCACCGCTGCCAATCTCCACCCCTTTCATCAGGATGCGATAGCGTGCCGGTGGCAGCTCCATGTTGTCGCGGATATGCACTACCGGCGGCAGGAAACCGACATCCTGGGCGACTTTCTTACGGATACTGCGGATACGTCCCAGCAGCTCACCGTTTTGCTGATGATCGACCATCGGAATCAGGCGATAGCCCACTTCCATGCCCAGCGTATCTTCCAGCTGCACATCGGTCCACGACGCTTCGGTGGCGGCTGGCGTATCCGCCGTTTTGGCGATGCCGCCCGTGACTTCCACTTTCTTCTTCGGCTGCATTTCGCGGCCGCGCAGCCACCAGGCCAGACCCAGTAAGGCGGCGGTGAACAGCAGGAAGACGAAGTTCGGCATGCCCGGCACCAGACCGAGCAGACCAATCACGCCGGCGCTCAGCATCAGCACGCGCGGATCTTTGAACAGCTGGGTGACCATCTGTTCGCCGACATCCTGATCGGTGGCAACGCGCGTCACGATAACACCGGCTGCGGTAGAGATAACCAGCGCCGGGATCTGCGCGACCAGACCATCACCGATGGTCAGCAGCGTATAGGTCTCTGCGGCATGACCCACATCCATACCGTGCTGCACCACGCCCACCAGCAGGCCGCCGATGACGTTGATCACCATGATCATAATACCGGCGACGGCATCACCACGAACGAACTTACTGGCACCGTCCATCGAACCGTAGAAGTCCGCTTCCTGGGTCACTTCGGCACGGCGGCGTTTGGCGTCATCTTCACCGATCAGACCAGCGTTAAGGTCGGCATCGATCGCCATCTGCTTACCGGGCATCCCGTCCAGCACAAAGCGCGCGCCCACTTCGGCGATACGGCCAGCACCTTTGGTGATAACCATAAAGTTGATGATGACGAGGATGATAAACACCACGATACCGATGGCGAAGTTACCGCCCACCAGGAAGTGACCGAACGCTTCAACCACCTGTCCTGCCGCGGCGGCACCCGTATGCCCTTCCATCAGGATGATACGGGTTGAAGCCACGTTCAGCGCCAGACGCAGCAAGGTAGAGAACAGCAGAATGGTCGGGAACGCCGCAAACTCCAGGGTCCGCTGGGTGAACATCGCCACCAGCAGGATCATGATCGACAGCGCAATGTTAAAGGTGAACAGCAGATCGAGGATGAACGGCGGTAATGGCAGAACCATCATCGACAGGATCATCAGGATCAGTACCGGCCCGGCCAGCACCTGCCACTGCATATCTTTAAAGTTGCCCGGTAAACGTAGTTTTGCGGCCAGGTTATTAGCCATCGTTTTTGCTCTCTCCTGCAAAGTCCATCTCTGCCGGAACCGGCAGGTTTTTTGGTTTGGTTGGGATCAGGCCGCCTTCGCGCTTCCAGCGACGCGACTGCCAGACCCACGCCAGCACCTCGGCCACGGCGGCATAGAGCGCGCCGGGAATGTGCTGACCAATTTCAGTATGTCGGTATAACGCACGCGCCAGCGGCGGTGCTTCCAGAACCGGGATGCGGTGTTCGGCAGCCAGTTCACGAATTCTCAGGGCGATCTCACCTGCGCCTTTCGCCACCACTTTCGGCGCACTCATCTTCTTCTCGTTGTACTGCAGTGCCACCGAGTAGTGCGTCGGGTTGGTGACGATGACATCGGCTTTCGGCACATCCGCCATCATTCGGCGTCGCGCTGCGGCGCGCATCTGCTGCCGGATGCGCCCTTTAACGTGCGGGTCACCTTCCTGCTGCTTATGCTCGTCGCGGATCTCCTGCATCGACATTTTCAGCTTTTTAAAGTGGCTGTGCAGCTGCCAGAAGACGTCATACCCGACCATCGGGATCAGCCCCAGCATCACCAGCGAACAGCAGACTGCGATCATCTCCATGCCGTGAATCAGCGCGGTGACGGGCGCTTCGCTGATCAACCGCAGCATCTCGGGCCAGTGGCTCCAGATGTACCACCAGCCCACCGAGCCAACCAGAATAGTCTTGAGGATGCCTTTAAACAGTTCGGTCCAGGCCTGCGCCGCAAACATTCGCTTGAACCCAGCCATCGGGCTCATCTTCTTCAGGTCGAACTTGATCGATTTACCGCTGAAAACGATACCGCCCAGCAGCATGGGCGCGGCGATTGCCACCAGCACCAGACCGCCCATCAATGGCAGCAGCGCCATCAGTGCCTGCGTGATCAGGCTGCCGATGTGGCTGACGATAATTTTGTCATCTCTGACCATGCCGTGATCAAAACGGAGTCCTGTGGCGACCATCGCCGCCAGCCGGTGCGCCATCATGTTGCCGCCCATCCACAGGATCATGATGCCGGCCAGCAGCATCAGTACGGATGTGAGTTCGCGCGAACGCGGAATCTGGCCCTCTTCACGCGCTTTCTCAAGTCGGTGGGCCGTGGGCGATTCTGTTTTGTCTTCGTCGCTATCTTCAGCCACGACAAACCTCGGTTGGCAGGAATTCTGAGCATAGGATGCCAAATCTGGCTTAAGTTAAAGCGGAGATAAGATGAAGAAAACAGGCGTTCTTTCGGGGATGGGTCTGACAATGCGGAACGGGGCCACCCGAAGGTGACCCTGTTTATTATAACCTGCAGCTGTTTTGCCCGCCCGCAGGCGGACGAAACCTAGAACCCTAAGCTGTCCAGCAGGTCATCAACCTGATCCTGGTTCGCCACCACGCCCGGTGCATCGGCGTGAATCTGCGGCCCGTTCAGCAGGCTGGTGCCTTCCTGACGCTTCTCAGCGCTGACTTCTGGCATATTCTCCAGCAGCACCATTAACAGCTGGCGCTCAATTTCCTGGATCACATCCATCATGCGCTTGATCACCTGACCGGTCAGGTCCTGGAAATCCTGCGCCATCATGATTTCAAGCAGCTGCTTGTTGGTAAAGGCGGTATGCTCTGGCACGGCGGTGAGGAATGCGCGCGTATCCGTCACCAACTCCCGCGCATCACCCAGTTCAATCGGGTTCTCAAACCACTCATCCCAACGCCCTTTCAGCTGGGTTGCCCCGGCTTCCATCTTATCCTGATGGGGTTGTGCTGCTTCAACACAGTTCAACGCACGGTCAGCGGCCTGCGCCGTCATCTGCACAACATAATCCAGACGGTCGCGGGCATCAGGAATGGCTTCAGCCGCATCGGCTATGGCTTTATCCAGCCCCAGCTCGCGCAGGCTGTCGCGCAGCATGCGCGTCAGAGAGCCAATACGTGAAATGATGTCGTGTGCCGCGGCATCCTCAGTTGGTTTCGGAAAGTCGCTCATCACATCCCCTTACATGCCCAGTTTTTCGAAAATTTTACCCAGCTTTTCTTCCAGGGTTGCCGCAGTGAATGGCTTCACGACATATCCGCTGGCACCGGCCTGGGCGGCGGCGATAATGTTCTCTTTCTTCGCTTCCGCGGTCACCATCAACACCGGCAGCGAACTCATTGCCGCGTCGGCACGAATGGTCTGCAGCAGCTGCAGGCCATCCATGTTTGGCATGTTCCAGTCGGAAATCACGAAGTCGAAACCACCCGCTTTCAGTTTGCCGAGGGCGTCCACACCATCTTCCGCTTCTTCTACGTTATTGAAGCCCAGCTCTTTCAGCAGGTTACGCACAATACGACGCATCGTATTGAAGTCGTCTACTACCAAAAAGCGCATGTTTTTATCAGCCATATCTACTCCTGAGTTGTCTCGCCCGGCGGGACGGGCCTGTTAAATACGCAATGCCTGTCCGGCGCTAATTTTCGCCAGCATGTGCTGGCTGATGTTGCTTAAATCCACGACTTCGCTCACGCCGCCTGTGGCAATGGCCTCACGCGGCATGCCAAATACCACACAGCTGGCTTCGTTCTGGGCGATAGTCCAGGCGCCTGCCCGATGCATTTCCAGCATCCCGGCGGCACCGTCGTTGCCCATGCCGGTGAGGATGACCCCCACCGCATTTCGTCCGGCGTAAGTTGCCACCGATTTAAACAGCACATCCACAGAGGGTTTGTGCCGGTTAACCGGTGGCCCTTCATTCAGTTTCACCACATAGTTGGCGCCACTTCGGGCCAGCTCCATGTGCATTGCGCCTGGCGCGATGTAGGCATGGCCTGGCAGAATACGCTCACCATCTTCAGCTTCTTTCACCGTGATCTGACACAACTTGTTCAGACGCTCGGCAAAAGAGCGGGTAAAGCCTGGCGGCATATGCTGGGTAATCAGCAGTGCCGGGCTGGTCGCCGGTAACGGCTGCAGCACATGGCGAATCGCCTCGGTACCCCCGGTTGAGGAGCCAATCGCAATCAGCTTCTCACTACTCAGTAGCGGACCCGCTTTCAGCGTCGCCGGCACCGGCATCGCTGCACGGTTGTGCAGTCGGGCACGGGAAGCTGCACGAATTTTGTCGCCAATCATCTGGCTGTAAGACAGCATCCCTTCGCGGATACCGAGCTGTGGCTTGGTGACAAAATCCACCGCTCCCAGCTCCAGCGCGCGCAGGGTAATTTCAGAGCCTTTCCCGGTCAGTGATGAAACCATCACCACCGGCATTGGCCGTAACCGCATCAGTTTTTCCAGGAAATCGAGGCCATCCATGCGCGGCATTTCCACATCCAGCGTCAGCACCTGCGGATTGAACTGCTTAATCAAATCGCGGGCGACCAGCGGATCGGGCGCCGTAGCGACCATCTCCATATCCGGATGGCTGTTGATGATTTCAGTCATCAACTGCCGCATCAGCGCAGAGTCATCTACGCACATCACGGTGATTTTGCTCATCATCTTTCCTTCGTCAGTCCATAGACGGTTTGCCCGCGCAGCCAGAACTCTTTACTGATCTGACTGAAGTTTTCTGAGTGCCCGGCGAACAGAATGCCACCCGGCTTCAGGAGCGGGACAAACCGACGCAGAATCTTCTCCTGCGTCTCTTTATCGAAATAGATCATCACGTTGCGACAGAAAATAGCGTCGAACTGACCCGGCAGCGCCCAGTCATTGGCCAGCAGGTTAAGCTGCGCGTAAGTGACCATATTGGTCAGCTCGGGACGCGCACGCACCATACCGGCATGAGGACCGGTGCCGCGCAGGAAGTAGCGCTGCATTTGCGCGGGTGACAGCGTGCGCAGCTCCTCCTGGCGATAAACACCCGCCACCGCTTTTTCCAGCACCTGGGTGTCGATATCGCTGGCATGAACCTGGAACTTGCCCGGTCCGGTGCCCAGCGCTTCCGCCAGCGTCATGGCGATGGAGTAAGGCTCTTCGCCGGTTGACGCTGCGGTACTCCAGACGCTGAAGTTGCCCTGTCGCTTACGTGCATGCTCCGCCAGAATCGGGAAGTGATGCGCTTCGCGGAAGAACGCGGTCAGGTTAGTGGTCAGGGCATTGATAAACGCCTGCCACTCGGCACTGTTCGGATCGGACTCCAGCAGCGCCAGGTAGCGACCGAAATCATCGATATTCAGCGTACGCAGGCGACGAACCAGACGGTTGTAAACCATCTCACGCTTGTGATCGGCCAGTACGATACCGGCACGCTGATAGATCAGCTGGCTGATACGACGAAAATGCGTATCGGAGAGCGGTAAACGCTGCACCATTTGCGACAGCAGCGTTGTCGTCTCATTTTGATCTAAAATTGTCGATTTTTTCATCTCTGCACCTGGCCCGAACTCAATACATTATTTGTCTGCTGCGATGCCCGGCGGCTCAATAGCGGCCGGGCCACGGGCGTTTAAAAGGTTTCCCAGTTGTCGTCGCTGCGGGTAGCAGGCGAACGACCAACGGCTAACGGTGCATCTGACTGGAGAGTTTTCATCGCCGTTGTCTTGTTAACGGCCTGAGCGACAAATTCTTTACCAATATTGAACACTGATACCGCTTGTTTTAAGTGACTTGCCTGATCTTCGAGCGCTGCAGCCGCTGCCGCTGACTCTTCGACCAGTGAGGCGTTCTGCTGGGTGACGCGATCCATCTCGGTCACGGCAAGCCCCACCTGGTCAATGCCACGGCTCTGCTCGTCTGACGCTGAGGCGATCTCACCCATGATGTCGGTGACGCGGGTGACCGCGCTGACGATGTTGCTCATGGTGTCACCGGCGCTCTCTACCAGCACCGAGCCGGTATTAACGCGGCTAACCGAATCTTCAATCAGACCTTTAATCTCTTTGGCGGCCTGGGCGCTGCGCTGCGCCAGGCTGCGCACTTCACCGGCAACGACCGCAAAACCGCGACCCTGTTCACCGGCACGTGCCGCTTCAACCGCCGCATTCAGCGCCAGGATGTTGGTCTGGAAGGCGATGCCATCAATCACACTGGTGATATCGGCAATCTTCTTGGAACTGCCGGCAATTTCTTTCATGGTGGTGACCACGCCATCCACCACTTTGCCACCCTGCTGCGCGGTTTCAGAGGCGGTCAGCGCCAGCTTGGACGCCTGACGGGCGTTTTCGGCATTCTGCTTCACGGTCGCGGTGAGCTGCTCCATGCTGGCAGCGGTCTGCTCCAGCGAAGCGGCCTGCTGTTCGGTACGTGAAGAGAGATCGTTATTGCCGATGGAGATTTCACTGGCACCGGTATAGATGGCATCAGAGCCGTCTCGAACGGTTCGCACGGTACGGACCAGCTCCTGCTGCATATGCTGCAGCGAAGTGAGTAACTCACCGATTTCGTTACGCACGCTAATCTCAACCGGCTGGGTCAGATCGCCCCGTGCGATGTGCTGGATATGCTCAATGCTCTGACGCAGCGGACGGATCAGCACCGAGCGCATCACGTTCCACACCAGGATAATCATCAGCAAGGTCACTGCCAGCGTGGCGATAACGATAGTGATGGAGCGGGTATACGCGTGCTGGTTAGCTTCCACACCCTGCTGAGACAGCGCTTTATTGTGCTCAAGCCACTCGCTGTAATCTTTCTGGAACTTGTCCTGGTAGCTCTGGGTCGGCTGATCCACAAAACCTTTGAAGTTGCCGGCGGTGAAGAAGACCATCAGCTCCGCCAGCGCATCGTGATAGGCCTTGTAGTTCGCCTGTAACGCCCGGACATTTTCGGCCGTTTTGCCTTCTTCTGACAGGTTATCGTTGAATATCTGATAGCTGACTTCAGCCTGCTTCAGCTCCTCGCCCGCCAGGGCGACCAGCTCTTTCACGCTGGCACCCGAGCCCGACATCTGTGCATCCTGCAGAAAACGGATACCGGCGCGGTTAAGGGTGTTGCGCGCCTGAACCAGCGAAACCCATGAGGTGCCCATCGCCTGTTGCAGAGTATTCAGGCGTTGGTTGTAGGCAAAATTCTCTTTATCTGAACTGACAGTTTTGAAAAACATTCCGCCGGAAAACAGCTGCAGCAGCGCAAACAGCGCCAGCACACACAGCAGGCCGGAGACGACTCGTACTCGACTAAACATAAACACCTCATTGGTTGGCGATTCGTGTGTATTTATCGGCGGAGACGGGGGGAACTTTATGCATGGCGACGGCTTTACGCCGCCGCCATGTTGAAAGAGGAAAAAATCAGGCGCGGGAAATTTTGAAAACGGAGACGGCCTGGGTCAGGACGCTGGCCTGCTGCTCCAGTGCGGCCGCAGCGGCGGCAGATTCCTCAACCAGCGAGGCGTTCTGCTGGGTCACGCGATCCATTTCGGTAACGGCCAGACCGACCTGCTCGATACCGCGGCTCTGCTCATCGGAAGCCGAGGCGATCTCACCCATGATGTCGGTAACGCGGGTCACGGCACCCACAATCTCATTCATGGTGCTGCCGGCGCTTTCAACCTGCAGTGAACCGCTGTTGACGCGTGACACCGAGTCTTCAATCAGGCCTTTAATCTCTTTGGCGGCCTGAGCGCTGCGCTGGGCCAGACTGCGCACTTCACCGGCCACCACCGCAAAACCGCGACCCTGTTCACCGGCACGTGCCGCTTCAACCGCCGCATTCAGCGCCAGGATATTAGTCTGGAAGGCGATGCCGTCGATCACGCTGATAATGTCCGCGATCTTCTTCGAGCTGCCGGCGATCTCTTTCATGGTTGTGACCACGCCATTCACCACTTTACCGCCCTGCTGCGCGGTTTCGGAGGCGGTCAGCGCCAGCTGGGATGCCTGACGGGCGTTGTCAGCATTCTGCTTCACCGTGGCAGTGAGCTGCTCCATGCTGGCAGCGGTCTGCTCCAGCGAAGCGGCCTGCTCTTCGGTGCGGGCCGACAGGTCGTTGTTACCGGCGGCGATTTCGCTGGCACCGGTAAAGATGGCATCAGAGCCGTCACGCACATTCCCCACCGTCATCACCAGCGACTGCTGCATCTCATGAATGCCTGCTGCCAGCTGGCTCATCTCATTACGCCCCTCAACCACAATCGGCTGGGTCAAATCGCCGGAGGCAATAGCGCGTATCTGTGCCAGCAGCTGTTGCAGCGGCTGAATCAGCACCTGACGCAGGCCAAACCAGCAGGTAATAATCACCGCAAGCACCGCAACACCAATCGCGGCCAGCAGCCACATCATCTGTTTAAAGGCTTTCTGGTTCTGCTCCATTCCCTGATCGGAAAGCTCAGTCTGACGCGCACGCCATTTGTTGTAGCTCTCCTGCATCGCGACCTGTTTCTGCTCAATGTTCTGTTTAAACATCCCTTCCAGGTCACGCGCCTGCAGACTTTTTACCATCGCCTTCAGGCCGTTTTCGTAGTTAGCGTAATCCGCTTCAAGCGTGTCGCCCATGGTTTCGTCAAGACCTGACGTGGTTGGCAGATGGTAATAGATTTTAAAGTGGCGATCGGCTTCCGCTAACTGGGTATTGGCTTTGTTGATCAGCTCATCAAGCTGACCACCGTTCATCTGCGAGGCCATGCTGGTCTGTAAGCGCAGCATGCCGCGGTTCAGCGTGGTACGGCTGTTGTTCAGTGAAATATAGGCGTCAGTCATCTCGGTGACATTGCGATTGGAGACCTGCGACAGCGCAAAGGACTCTTTGTCTTTATTGAGGGCTGACCAGAAAAGGCTGCCAGCGACTAACTGGAGCGCGCCAAAGATGACCAGGACTGCGATTAAACTGGTCACCACTTTTATTTTTTTTAACATCTTGTTCCCCTGCAGGTTAATTTAGGTGCAGCGGCTATATCGGCGATGTAACAGGATTAATTAACGCTATTCAGCGCTTTCAGGAGAGAAGTGGCTTTTGTAATTATTTTTATCAGCATGAGCTGCTGAGTTTGGCTTTACGCAGAGGAATCGCGAGGGGTTGCTGCGCATCCCGCAGGATGCGCAGCGTGACATCAGAAGGTTTCCCAGTGAGTATCACTGACCGGCGCCGTCAGGGCTTTGCGTGGTGCCAGCGCCGCCGTAGCGGGTGCGGCAATCGGCAGATGCTTTGTCAGCGTCTGCTGCAACGCGCCGCGTTTAATTTTGAAGACCGACACTGACTGACTTAACCGGCTGGCCTGATCTTCCAGCGAGGCGGCTGCGGCAGCGGACTCTTCCACCAGCGAGGCGTTCTGCTGGGTAACGCGATCCATCTCAGTGACCGCCTGCCCGACCTGATCGATACCGCGACTCTGCTCGTCCGACGCAGAGGCGATTTCACCCATGATGTCGGTGACGCGCGTAACCGCACTGACGATATCGCTCATGGTTTCCCCGGCGGTGCCGACCAGTTGCGAACCAACATTGACCCGGTTCACTGAGTCGTCAATCAACCCTTTGATCTCTTTTGCCGCCTGGGCGCTGCGCTGCGCCAGATTACGCACTTCGCCCGCGACCACGGCAAAACCGCGACCCTGCTCGCCGGCACGCGCCGCTTCAACGGCGGCGTTAAGCGCCAGAATATTGGTCTGGAAAGCAATGCCATCAATCACGCTGGTGATATCGGCAATCTTCTTCGAGCTGCCGGCGATTTCGCTCATGGTTTTCACGACACCCGCCACCACGTTGCCGCCTTTTTCTGCGGTTTCTGAGGCGCTGAGTGCCAGCTGTGACGCCTGGCGGGCGTTTTCGGCGTTCTGTTTCACCGTGGCTGTGAGCTGCTCCATGCTGGCCGCCGTCTGCTCCAGTGACGCAGCCTGCTGTTCTGTGCGGGCAGAAAGATCATTGTTTCCAGCAGAGATCTCGCTGGCACCGGTGAAAATCGCATCCGAGCCGTCACGCACATTGGTCACCGTGCGCACCAGTGACTGCTGCATGTCATGCAGACTGGCCGCGAGCTGAGTCATCTCGTTGCGCCCTTCCACCACAATCGGCTGGGTTAAATCGCCCTGGGCGATATGCTGGATGTGATTAATGCTGCTGTTGAGGGGTGTCATCACGATTTTGCGCAGGCCAAACCAGCAGAGCACGATCACGGCGACCACGACGGCCATGATGGTGGAGAGGATCCACATCATGCGGCTGTAAGCAGAACTGTTCTCTTCAACACCAAGCGTAGTCAGGCGATTCTGATCGGCTCGCCATTCACGGTAAAGCGTCAGAAACGCACTCTGGCTTGGCGCCACCGGGGCTTTACCGGCCGCAATCAGATCGTTTGCCTGTAGCGCCGTCTGCAACTGATCCAGCGCAGCGCCATAGTCGCTGTAGCGCTGCTCCAGCTGGTTGTTTAACTCACTATTTTGTCCCGGCGTATCGGGTGTCTCTTTAAAGACTTTGAAAAAACCGGCGGCCGCCTGCTGAAAGTTTTTGCTGTCGTCAAACAGCGTGGCGACATCGGCCGTTTTGCCTTCCAGCTTACTGGTGGCGAAACGCAGCTGAATACGGGTCAGCAGCACCCGGCTCTGGTTAAGACTCATATAGGCGTCGTTGAGCGACTGCGTATTTTGCATCGCCAGCTGCGACACGGCGAAGCTTTGCTTGTCGTGGCTTAATGCGGAGTAGAAAACAGAACCGGAGAAGGCCTGTAACAGCCCAAACACCAGCAACACCAGTAACAGGCTGGTGACAACACGGATTTTCGTTAACATGAGTAACCCTGAAGAAAGTAGGTAATTAAAGTGACTGAGGGATTATCGGCAGGTGACAGCGGGAAATTAGAGTGCAATGCGGCTTTATTCTATGAATAGAAAGGAATTATCGCTCTGTGAAACTATCACGGGCCAGCCATAACCGGCCCGTGATGATTCAATTACGCGCTACGCAGGTTATCCACCAGCGCCATCTCGTCGCTGCTCAGCAGCTTCTCAATGTCGACCAGAATCAGCATGCGATCGCCCAGCGCACCCAGACCGGTCAGGTACTCGGTGGACATGGTCACAGCGAACTCCGGTGAAGGACGGATCTGATCCTGGGTCAGCGACAGCACATCAGAGACGCCGTCAACCACGATACCGACCACGCGATTTTCCAGATTCAGCACGATAACCACGGTGTTTTCATTGTACTCAACATCGGGCTGCGCAAACTTCACGCGCAGATCGATAATCGGCACGATAACGCCGCGCAGGTTAGTGACGCCGCGGATAAATTCAGGGGTATTTGCGATACGCGTTACCTGATCGTAACCGCGAATTTCCTGAACTTTGAGGATATCGATGCCGTACTCTTCGTCGCCCAGCGTGAAGACCAGAAACTCCTGACCCACAGTTTCGCCAGCGATTTTTGTCACGGTTGCCATTCCATTCATGTTATTTACCCTTTCGTTATCAATCAGGCGGCAGCGCCAGCCACACGTTTTTCACGGTTAAGTGATTGCAGTGCTGAAACATCAACAATCAGCGCCACGCTACCATCGCCAAGAATGGTGGCGGCAGAGATGCCCGGCACTTTGCGATAGTTACTTTCCAGGTTCTTCACCACCACCTGATGCTGGCCAATCAGCTGATCGACCAGTAGCGCGTAACGTTTGCCCGCGCTTTGCAGGATTACCACGATGCCCTGAGTGGCCTCGGTTTTGGCATCCTGCACATCAAAGACGTTCCACAGCTCGACCAGTGGCAGATATTCGCCACGCACTTCCAGCACGCACTCGCCACCGGCCAGCGGTTTCAGCTCTTCGGCGCGCGGTTGCAGCGACTCCATCACCGCATTCAGCGGCAGAATAAAGACTTCATCGGCCACACGAACGGACATCCCATCAAGGATGGCCAGGGTCAGCGGCAGCAGGATACGAATGGTGGTGCCTTTGCCCTGCTTCGAGGCGATTTCGACATGACCGCCCATCTCCTGAATATTTCGTTTCACCACGTCCATACCGACGCCGCGTCCTGAAACATCCGTCACCTGCTCTGCGGTAGAGAAGCCCGGTGCGAAGATCAGCATGCCGACCTCTTCGTCGCTCATGTTCTCGTGAACCGGCAGGCCCGATGAGAGGGCTTTAGCCAGAATACGTTCACGGTTCAGACCGGCTCCATCATCAGACACTTCGATGCAGATGTTGCCGCCCTGATGTTCCGCTGAAAGCGTCAGGTTACCGGTTGCCACTTTACCGGCCACCAGACGTTTCTCTGGCGTTTCGATACCGTGGTCAAGGCTGTTACGCACCAGGTGCGTTAATGGATCGATGATGCGCTCAATCAGGCTCTTATCGAGTTCGGTTGAGCTGCCCAGCAGCGTCAGTTCGACCTCTTTGCCGAGTTTGCTGGCCAGGTCACGCACCAGACGCGGGAAGCGGCTGAAGACATATTCCATTGGCATCATACGAATCGACATCACCGATTCCTGCAGATCGCGGGCGTTACGCTCCAGCTGACCCATGCTGTTCAGCAGGTCACCGTGCGCGACCGGATCGAGTTCGCCGGAACGCTGAGCGAGCATTGACTGGGTAATCACCAGTTCGCCCACCAGGTTGATCAGCTGATCGACTTTCTCCACCGCAACACGGATGCTGGTGGATTCGCTCGATTTGGCAGGGGCCGCGACGCGCTTACTTTCACGCTTCACTGCGGCCACCGGCAGTTCGGTGACGGTGGCAGTGTGAACGTCTTCCACCACCGGTTCGGCCTCGGCAGCAACAGCAACTGGCGCGGCAACGGCTTCGTCTGCTGCCGGGAAGCGGATCTGTGCTTCGTCGATGACGAAGCAGAGCACCGCCACGATGTCATCTTTACCGACGCCATCAATGCAGACATCCAGCGTGGTGCTGCCTTTCTGTACGTTGGTCAGGGTGCCGAGATTACTCATCTCTTCCAGCATCAGATCGACCTCTTTCTCTTTGAGATCGATCAGCTGTACACGCAGGCCGCTGGTGCTGGCCGGTTCTGCGCTGGCAGTGGCAACACTGGCCGGAACATCAACCGGCAGACCTTTGGCCTCTAGCGCCAGCTGGCGCAGCGCTTCACAGATATATTTGAAGCTCTCCGCGTTAGGCTCCTGCGCGGTTTTATAAGCATCGAGCTGTTCCTGCATAATATCTTTGGTTTCCAAAAACAGGTTGATGATGTCGGTGCTGAGCTGCATCTCGCCGCGACGAGCACCATCCAGAATGTTTTCCAGGATATGAGTCGTTTCCTGTAATACCGTAAAACCAAAGGTTCCGGCCCCACCCTTAATGGAGTGAGCGGCACGGAAGATGGCGTTAAGCTGTTCCGAATCTGGCTCCTGCGGGTCTAAGCCCAACAGGTGTTGTTCCATATCCGCTAATAGCTCATCGGCTTCATCAAAAAACGTCTGGTAAAAATCGCTGATGTCCATACTCACGGGAATCACCTCGGCTGTGAGGGGGCTGCTGTATTCACCGCGCCGCCTGGTGTTGCAGGTGCGGTAATCTGTTCAATGGCCGCCGGATCGCTGATCTGGACGGCATCACTTTCTGCGTTCTCTTTTTCTATTGCCGCTTCGGTGTCGTGGTTCAACACCAGCAGGCTGATGCGGCGGTTAACGGCGTCATTACCGCCACGATTTTTCAGGCGCATGGTGTCGGCCATACCCAACACCCGTAAAATTTTTCCGCTGTCTAAGCCGCCCATCACCAGTTCACGGCGTGAGGCGTTAGCACGGTCTGTCGACAGTTCCCAGTTGCTGTAGCCTTTGTCACCGCTGGCATACTGAAAATCATCGGTATGTCCGGCCAGGCTGATGCGGTTCGGAATGTCGTTAAGGACTGGCGCTATCGCACGCAGAATATCGCGCATATAGGGCTCAACCTCGGCCCGACCGGTCTTAAACATCGGGCGATTCTGGCTGTCGATAATCTGAATACGCAGCCCCTCTTCCACCATGTTGATGATCAGATGCGGGCGCAGCGCTTTCAGACGCGGATCCGCTTCAATCAGCTGGTCGAGCTTTTCACGCAGCCGGTTAAGACGAATCTCATCCAGCTTGCGTTTCTGGGCGTCCATATCGACGACTTTGTTCACTTCGCCAATCTTTTTGGTCGGATCATCACCGCCGCCGGGGATCGGGCTCTCGCTGTCGCTGCTGCGCGCCCCGCCGGTAATCGCTACCTTCAGCGGTGTTTTGAAGTAGTCTGCTATCTGCACCAGCTCCTGCGGGTTGGCGATTGAGAGCAGCCACATCACCATAAAAAAGGCCATCATCGCCGTCATAAAGTCGGCGTAGGCAATCTTCCACGATCCGTGGCTGCCTTCATGGCCTTTATGTTTGCGCTTTTTGATCAGCACAATTGGGCGATTGCCGTGTTTCATGAAGCCTCGTCTGAAGTCTGTTTAGCCGGGTTCTTGGCGTTACGTACGTGCTCTTCCAGTTCGCTGAACGACGGGCGCTCGGCGGAATAGAGTGTCTTACGACCAAATTCCACCGCAATCTGCGGCGCGTAACCATTCAGGCTCGAAAGCAATGTCACCTTAATGCACTGCATCATCTTGGTGGTTTCCGCACACTTCTGACGCAGCACTGACGAGAGTGGAGAGACAAACCCGTAGGCCAGCAGGATGCCCAGGAAGGTGCCCACCATCGCATGCGCGACCAGCGCACCGAGTTCAGCGGCCGGACGATCGGCCGAAGCCAGTGCATGGACCACGCCCATTACCGCGGCGACGATACCGAATGCCGGAAGACCATCACCCACTGCAGCAATACTTTGCGCTGGTACGTCACACTCGTGTTCGTAGGTCTCAATCTCTTCATCCATCAACGCTTCGATTTCAAAAGCGTTCATGTTGCCGCTCACCATCAGGCGTAAATAGTCAGTAATAAAATCCACTAACTGTTTATCGGCAAGAATGCGGGGATAATTAGCAAAAATTTCACTCTGGCTGGGATCTTCAATATCGCGTTCCAGCGATAACATGCCCTGCTGACGCGACTTCGCCATCAGGCGATAAAGCAGCGCCATCAAATCCATGTAAACCGCTTTGTTGTACTTGGAGCCGCGAAATAATTTAGGCAGCGCCTTCAGCGTTTTTTTAATCGACTTACCGTTGTTGCCGACTAAAAAAGCACCGGCACCGGCACCGCCGATCATTAATAATTCGGCTGGCTGATAAAGCGCGCCCAGATGGCCACCTACCAGCGCATATCCGCCCAACACGGAGCCTAAAACAATCAGGTAACCTATAATTATCAGCACAAAAAAATCCTTACGTCCGTAACGTGTTGGTGGAAGTTAAGCCAGAGAGCCGCAGATGTTATTCCTGAACCGCAAGCAAAAAAAAAGCAGCGGTATTAACCGCTGCTGGATGGCTTCCACAGTGCGAACAAACTTAAACGGCGTGTTTAACCTGTTCATCCAGCAGTTGTGGAAACATATCGGCAGGTTCTGCAGAAAGTTTACGTCTTTTTACTGCCCGTGATGGTGGCTGGCACAGGCTGCAGGTAAAGCTGCCAACCGGCTGATGCGCATGATTAATAAAGCTGCCGTTGCAGCTTTTACAATCTGCCAGTTCCAGCATACCGCTATCAACGAATCGGACCAGGGTCCAGGCACGAGTCAGCGCCAACAGCGGGCCCTCGTCCGATTGAGGACACTGTTCAAGATACAGGCGGTAAGCTTTAATCACGGCATCGACGCCGCTGCACAACCCGGTTTTCAGCAAAAACTTCCAGGCGTTACAGAACATAGAAGCATGAATGTTCTGCTCCCACGTCATAAACCAGTCCGTAGAGAACGGCAGCATACCTTTCGGTGGCGGACTGCCACGTAATTCTTTATAGAGCTTAATGAGACGACCGCGGCTCAGTTGGGTTTCGCTCTCAAGCATCTGTAAGCGGGCACCTAATGTAATGAGCTCCATCGCGAGATGAATATCACGTGCTTCCTGAACAATACTTTTCTCACTCATGACATTGCTCTCTTTTTAGCAGGTGCATCATCTTTATCTTTAGACGCATTACGCAGTAAACGGCTCGATAATAAAATGCCGGTGTGGATTTGTTGTAAATCATCCACGCGTGATTCCTGCGTCAGGCGATTAATGGTGCTGCTATCGGTAAAACGAAACTGGCAAACCAGTTGATTGGTTTCCGCCATTTTTACCATCTCAGGCAATGTTAATTCAGATAATGCATTCGCCATTTTCTCGTCAATTCCGAGGCGAAACATTGCAGAAGCTTTATCCTGGTTAATTAAACGCTGCGCAAGCAGTAAATAAGACAAGTTGAGATCGTAAATATGTTTCAGTACTTCAGAGGTGCCCATTATTTTTCCATCCTGAGAGATGCGACGTAACTGTATCGCAGAATAAATCTGCGGTTCGAGCTGCTGTTTGTTAAATCAAAAGATGGCAAAAAAAACTTCACGTAACGTTAATGTCACCGTTTTCGCCTTCCATTTTTGTGTGGGTTTCAGACCCACCGAAGGTCGAAAATCCATGCCATTTTATTTTCGAGTTCTGGACATCTTCCGTGACGTCTTCTTACATTTTTTAGGACTATTCCGAAAACAACGCAAATCTATATCGTCTGATTTCGACATACAACGACAGTGATGTGAAATTTTAGATAAAGTGTGACGCAGATCACACTTTTAACGCAAATTTCTTCAGCAACCCTTTACCATTACTTACCGACTGGTCATTTTTTGAGCAAAAAAGCCCGATTTTAAGTCCAATTTGTCCTGAGAAAGGTTTAATAGGGGGTAAAAGCATCGCTATTCGACGCTTTGCGCAGTCCGGAATGAATATCGGGTGTTAATCGTTTTAACACCCTATTTAGAACCACCCAAAGAAAGGTTATCAGCATATTATGCTGCTGCGACGTGCGGTTATTTGCTTTTAAATTAGTTACTTAAGGGGAGTATCGCAGAGGGTGAGTAATGAAATCGTTAAGGTTTATACGGCAGCAGGTCAGATTTCTGGCAACCTGGCGTTAACAGTGGTGACCGGGTGTACAGACTCTGATTCCCAGTGTAACAAGGGGTTATATAAGAAAGTCGAATGAATTAACGAAGGGTTATGCGTTGGCACTATCACTATCGGCAGCCTGAAGAGAAACTTGAGTAAAGAAGGTAAAGAAAGCGGCAGGGGCTGACAGGACGGGGATTTCCGGGCTTACCTGCATTTATCGGGCCACTCCGGGCAGCCACTGACGTTATCAGCGTAGAATCGTAGCAAACGGTCATTAACAGATAGCAGGCGAGTTTTCTGTGACCTGGGCCGAAAAAAAAGCAGCGACGCCGTAGAGGCGCCGCTGCTTTCATAACCTGAGTCAGAACAGATATCAGGCGAGTTTTGGGAAGGTCGCGACCTTGTTAACCGTGTTGTGGTCAACGCTGCGCGGTTCAATGCGCTCCAGGTCTTTCAGGAAGCCTTCACGCCAGGCGGTAATATCATTTTTACGCAATACCGACATCATGTCGTTGTAGCGTGAAATCCTTTCGGTACGCGGCATAGTAATCGCCCTATCCAGCGCGGCGGCCACTTCATCACGGTCATACGGATTTACAATCAGCGCGGAGGTGAGCTCGTTAGCCGCACCCGCAAAGCGCGACAGCACCAGTACACCGGGATCATCCGGGTCCTGCGCAGCCACGTACTCTTTCGCCACCAGGTTCATACCGTCACGCAGCGGCGTAACCAGACCGACATCGGTCAGACGGAAGATTTTCATCAGCAGGCGACGGTCAAAATGCTGGTTGAGGTAGTAGAGCGGGGTCCAGCCCAGCGTACCGTATTTACCGTTGATGCGCCCTGCTTCGGTCTCCAGCTGATGACGAATATCCTGATACGCCTGCACATCGCCGCGCGAGGTCGGAGCAATCTGCGAGTAGCGAATTTTGCCGCGATGCTGCGGGAAGTTCTCAAGCAGCGCTTCATAGGCAAGAAAACGCTCAGGCAGACCTTTGGAATAGTCGAGACGTTCGCAGGCAATAATATTGCGTGCATCGCCCAGCTCTTTCTTCATGGCGGCCATTTTTGGTGGCAGCGGCCCTTCGGCCATCTCTTTAATACTGTCTGGCTCAATCCCGATGGGATAAACCTCAGTCATAAAGGTGTTGCCAAAGGCGCGATGTTTTTTGTCGCCCTTATTCTGCAGCTGAGTGAGCTGGCTGACGCTGTCGAGGAAGGCCACCCGATCCGATTCGGTCTGGAAACCCAGCAGGTCATATTCGCACAGCATTTCCAGAAGCTCTTTGTGCGGCGGCAGCGCATTAAATATTTCAGGCGTCGGGAACGGAATATGCAGGAAGAAGCCGATACGGTTATTAATGCCCGCCCGACGCAACGCGGCTGCAAACGGTAAAAAGTGATAATCGTGGATCCAGACAATATCATCCGGCTTGATCAGCGGTTTTAAACGCTGTGCCACCGCATCGTTAACGTCGCAATACCCTTCCCAGGCTTCCCGCTGGAACTGAACCAGGTCAAGGCGATAATGGAATGCGGGCCAGATGACAGTGTTTGAGAACTGGCAATAGTAGAGATCGTAATCGTTCTGGCTCAGCGGGAACGAGGCATACTCAATACCCTCATGTTCCTGAACCGTGACTTCTTCTACCTCTTCGCCTGTGTACTCGCTGATTTCACCGTTCCAGCCAAACCACAGTCCACCGGTGCTTTTCAGTGCATCGAGAATACCGACGGCCAAACCGCCAGCGCTGGTTTTTGACCCATCGGGCATGGCGACACGGTTAGAAACAACCACTAAACGACTCATAACCTAAACTCCTTACCGACGTTGTCTTGATCTGATAGTAATAATGTTCTTTCCAGCCAGCCGTAAACCGCATCGACATCATGAAGCCGATAATGGGCCTGGGTGGAACCTTCTCCGACTTTGATCGAGACGCCCTGCCGTGCGTTCACGGCCAGAAAGCCCTTCTCATCCGTCAGATCGTCGCCAATAAAGACCGGCGTACGTCCGGCAAAAGGGGGCTGCTGCATAAAGTCGCTGATTGCGGCGCCTTTATCGATACCTGCCGGTTTAATCTCTACCACACATTTCCCCGGCTGAAGCGCCAGTCCGGGAAAACGTTTCACTGACTGTTCAGCCAGTCGCATCACATCCTGCTCATGCTGCATCGCCTGGCGGTAGTGAAGAGCGAAAGCCATGCCTTTTACCTCCAGCTGGGTGCCAGGCCAGGATGCCATAGCATTCTGCAATTCCGCCCTGAGCGATTGCTCCACCTCGACCGGCAGGCTGATGCGTTGCAGATTACCCTCTGCATCACGGCGCTCTGCACCATGTACGCCCGCAGCCGGGCCGTGCCAGGGAGCGGCCAGCGCATCGAGTTGTTCTATGGGTCTGCCGGAGACCAGCGCCAGCGCGCCCTGCGAGAGTGCAGAGAGCTGCTGCAGTTGCGCGATGACCTGCTCAGGAATAAATACCGCTTCGGGACGGGACTGAATCGCTGCCAGCGTGCCGTCGACATCAAAAAAGAAGGCGTACTGCCCGCCGCTTAATGTCGGGTACCTGGCATGGGTGTCTGCCGCTTGGGTCACGTTACTTCTCCTGAAAATCGAATTTTAATAAAACATTGAGTTAAAACAAGAATGTCCTGACGCAGTCAGGTCAGCAAGCGGGAAATTCTGATAAAGCGGTGATTGAGGGATAAAACGCGGTAACGGGATAGGTCACTCTCCTCAAACTTGCAAGCGCATTGCTGACAATACTGGCTAACTGAGAACATCTTCACAGTAAGTGTAGTCATTAACAGGGGTTATGCCAGAAAGATGCAGGTTTCATGCCAGCCGCTGCGGTTAAGTCAGCATAAAAGCGCCATTCAATTCTGCTTCGCTTCCGATGATCAGGCCAGACACGATCCGCTGCTGACTGGAGTCACGCACGTATCGCACCCGGCAGAGTCGGCCCCCCCAAAGCTTAAGGCTCTTAAGGTATTCCTAATATTGAAAGCGCATTCTCGTGACACTTTTATTACTCTGGTTCCTGCTCACATGGCGTTTACCCTGAAGAGGCCGCTGATTAGCCGCCTTACATTGCTGATTCTGGCTGCGGTTTACATCGCGGTTTTCCTTAACGTTGCCTATTACCGTCAGGTGCTGGCGGTGATGCCGCTGAACGACCTGCACACCACGCTGGTCTTTTTATCGATGCCGCTGGTCGCCTTTAGCGTGATCAATATCGTGATTACGCTGGCCTCGTTTATCTGGCTGGATCGGCTGCTGGCCGCGCTGTTTATTCTGCTCTCCGCCTCGGCACAGTTCTTTATTCACACCTATAACATCGTGGTCGATCGCTCGATGATCACCAACATGATGGATACCACCGCCTCGGAATCCTTTGCGCTGATTACGCCACAGCTGCTTGTGACCCTGCTCACCTCGGGCGTGCTGATGACGTTGCTGCTGTTCTGGCCGCGAATCAAAAAGCAGCAGTGGCGCGGCGTGCTGGCGCGACTGCTCAGCGTATTGCTGTCAGCGGCGCTGATTGTGCTGATCGCCCTGCTCTTCTATAAAGATTACGCTTCGCTGTTCCGTAACAACCGCGAGCTGGTAAAAGCGCTGAGCCCCTCTAACAGCATCGCGGCGACGCTCTCATGGTATAAGCATGAGCAGTTACAGAACGCGCCGCTGATACGCATCGGTGAAGATGCGCACCTGCAGCCCAGCCGCAGCAGTGGCAAACTTAACCTGACGATTCTGGTGCTGGGCGAAACCTCGCGTGCGCAAAATTTCTCGCTGGGCGGTTACAGTCGTTTGACCAATCCCTTGCTGGCGAAAGATGATGTGATCTATTTCCCGCACACCACCTCGTGCGGAACGGCGACGGCGGTTTCCGTGCCCTGCATGTTCTCCAACATGCCGCGCGCCCACTATGATGATGTGCTGGCCGCCCATCAGGAGGGATTGCTGGATATTATTCAGCGCGCCGGGATCAGCGTGTTGTGGAATGAGAACGATGGGGGCTGTAAAGGGGCCTGCGATCGCGTTCCGCATCAGGACATGACCAGCCTGAACCTGCCCGGCATGTGTATTGATGGTGAGTGTTACGACGACGTGCTGTTCCACGGTCTGGATGAGTACATCAGTCAGTTAAAAGGCAACGCGGTGATTGTGCTGCACACCATTGGCAGTCATGGCCCGACTTACAGCCATCGCTATCCGCCACAGTTTCGTCAGTTTGAACCGACCTGCGACACCAACCAGATTCAGGACTGTTCGCAACAACAGTTGATCAACACCTATGACAATACGCTGGTCAATGTGGATCACATCGTCGATAAAGCCATTAACGTACTGCGTGCACATCAGGACCGCTTCACCACCAGCCTGGTCTATCTGTCTGACCACGGCGAATCCCTGGGTGAAAATGGTGCTTACCTGCATGGCCTGCCCTATGCTATCGCGCCGGACACCCAGAAACATGTGCCGTTGCTGATCTGGCTTTCCGATGATTATCAGAAACGTTATGCGGTTAATCGCGGCTGTCTGAATAAACTGGCGGCGACAGACGATTTTTCACAGGATAATCTGTTTTCAACCATGCTGGGATTAACCGGCACCGCGACCCACGAATATGTGCCTGCGGATGATATTTTGACGTCGTGTCGGAGCCAACCTTAATGAAGATACTGATTGTTGAAGATGATGCCTTGCTGCTGCAGGGTCTGATGCTGGCGCTGGAAGGCGAAGGCTATGTCTGTGATGGCGTTACGCGGGTGCGGGATGCTGAAGCGCATTTCGCCAGCGGCCTGTATAGCCTGGTGGTGCTGGATCTTGGCCTCCCGGATGAAGATGGACTGCATTTTCTGATACGACTGCGGCGGCAGAAGAAGATGACGCCGGTGCTGATCCTGACCGCACGCGACACCATCAGCGAACGCATTGCCGGACTCGACGCAGGCGCCGACGACTATCTGATTAAACCGTTCTCGCTTGATGAGTTGCTGGCGCGGATCCGCGCCCTGATCCGCCGCCACGTCAATCAGGGCGACAGTCATGTCAGAGTGGGTGCGCTGGCGCTGGATATGACCCATCGCCAGATTACGCTCAGCGACGTACTGCTGGATCTGACACCCAAAGAGTTTGCGATTCTGTCACGGCTGATGCTCAAGGCCGGGAATCCGGTTCACCGTGAAATTCTCTACCAGGATATCTATAACTGGGAGACCGAGCCTTCTACTAATACCCTGGAAGTGCATATCCATAATCTGCGCGACAAAATCGGCAAAAGCGCTATCCGCACCGTGCGCGGTTTTGGCTATGCGCTGGTGACGCAGGATGGCGTTCGTGAGGCAACATGATAAGACGTTTCGATCATCGCAGTATGCGCTTTCGTCTCATCCTGACCATCGGTCTGATCCTGCTGGTTTTCCAGGTGATCAGCGTGGTCTGGCTGTGGCATGAGAGCAAAGAGCAGATTCAGTTTCTGGTGGAAGCGCAGCTGCAGAAGCGCAACATGGACAGTCACGTTAAGCGTGAAGTGCATGAAGCGGTAGCCAGCCTGGCGGTGCCAAGTCTGGTGATGATTACCCTGACGCTGCTGCTCTGCTATCAGGCGGTGAAGTGGATTACCCGGCCGCTTTATCAGCTGCAGCGTGAACTGGAGAGTCGCAGTGAAGAGAATCTTGATCCCGTCGCCTGCCACAGTCAGGTTCAGGAGATCGATGCGGTGACGCAGGCGATAAACCAGCTGGTCGCGCGTCTGAACAGCAGTCTGGAGCGCGAACGGTTATTCACTGCCGATGTGGCACATGAGCTGCGCACGCCGCTGGCGGGATTGCGGCTGCATCTGGAGTTAATCGAACGTAACAGCGATGTCAAAGTTCAGCCGCTGGTGCAGCGCCTGGATCAGATGACGCACAGTGTGTCGCAGCTGCTGAATCTGGCGCGCGCCGGACAGTCCTTTACCTCTGGCACCTATCAGAACGTGGGGCTGATTGAAGATGTGATCCTGCCAATGGAGGCAGAGCTGAGTATCATGCTGGAGGCGCATCAGCAGACGCTGGTGCTCGATCTGCCGCAGGAGCAGTTTGTGCGTGGTGATGCCACGCTGCTGAAGATGTTGCTGCGTAACCTGGTCGAGAACGCCCATCGCTACAGTCCGGATAACAGCACCATCAGTGTGCAGCTGGTGTTAGCTCCTCAGCCGATGCTGGTGGTGGAAGATCAGGGTCCGGGAATTGATGAGAGTAAAAGTGGCGAGCTGAGTAAAGCGTTTATCCGGATGGACAGTCGCTACGGCGGTATCGGACTCGGGCTGAGCATCGTCAGCCGCATCGTCCAGTTACACCGGTTTCAGTTTTTCTTAGAGAACCGCCGCGACCGAAGCGGTTGTCGTGCCGTGGTGAAGTTTTAAGCGCTGAACCAGGCGGAGAGGAACAGAACGACCGTAGCTGCGGCAATCAGCAGTGCAGCATATTCACTCATCGGACGCGGAGCAGTCACAGACAGGGCAACAGGAGCAGTTTTCATAGCATCATCCTCAGTTAAAGCAGGCAGTATCGCGATTGCATATTAAGGAAACCTTAAGCTCGCGACACTGCCGCTGAAAATGTCTGCGCTGCCGGACACCGCCATCAACCTCGCATTTCTGCCCGCTGACACGCCTGCTGCATCCGCCCGGTGCTCTACACTTAATGGCTACGTTCCGTTTCAGGAGTTATGCCATGAGCCAACGCATGCACAAATATGCTTTTCCGGTCAGCAAAGCCCGCAAATACCTTGAGCCCGGACCGGTGCTGCTGCTCAGTTCGCAGTACGGAGATCAACATGACATCATGACGCTCGGCTGGCACACGGTGCTGGAGTTTTCTCCGTCACTGGTCGGCTGCATGATTGCCGGTATGAACCACAGCCATGAGCTGATCCGCAACAGCGGTCAGTGCGTGCTGAACATTCCTTCTGCCTCGCTGATTGATGAAGTTGTGGCAATCGGCAACAGCCACGGCGACAGCATTGATAAGTTTGAGGCCTTTGGCCTGACGCCGGAACCCGCTCAGGTGGTTGGCGCGCCGATGATTGCCGAATGTTTTGCCAGCTTTGAGTGTCAGCTTTATGACGATTCGATGGTCGCTAACTACAACCTGTTTATTTTTGAGATTGTTAAAGCGCACGTTGCCGAGCAGCCGGAATACCCCACTACCCTGCACTACACTGGCGAAGGCCGGTTCAGCGTGATGAGCGACAAAATACTGGATAAGAGCGGCGATTTTAAACCGGAGATGCTGATCTAGTTGAAAGCGCTCTGCCGCGCCCCCATTCACCTCTTTCGACCTGACAGGAGTAAATTATTATGGCAATCGAATACGCAGTTATCGCTGGCGGCTGTTTCTGGTGTACCGAAGCGGTATTTAAGGATGTGATCGGCGTAGAGTCGGTGGAAAGCGGTTATACCGGTGGTGCCCGTCCTAATCCGACTTATGAGCAGGTCTGCAGCGGTGCGACCGGTCATGCAGAAGCGATCCGCATTGGCTTCGACCCGGAGAAAGTCAGCTTTGGCGATCTGCTGGATATCAGCTTTGTGACGCATGATCCGACCCAGCTTAACCGTCAGGGTAATGATATTGGCACCCAGTATCGTTCCGCCATTTTCCCGGCCAATGCAGAGCAGGAAGCGGAGGCACGCGCCGCCATTGCCCGCGCTCAGGCTGACCATGATGTGCCGGTGGTGACCACTATTGAGCCGCTGAAAGAGTGGTATCCCGCTGAAGCTTATCATCAGGATTACTGGGAAGGCGCGGGCCAGCGCAACGGCTACTGCATGGCGGTCATTCCACCGAAACTGCAGAAGCTGCGGAAAAGTTTCGCTAACAGAGTAAAGAGCTGATTCCGGCATCAGTCGGGGCAGCGTCTGACCAGTAACGAGGTTGAGAACGCCGCCCCGGTTTATTTGCTGCCATAAAACTCACCTGACCGGGCTCATCAGTATGGCGGGATGTGGCCGGTAAAACGGCGGGTTTTATGCCGCAGTAAATCGATTCGTTCAGAGCTTAAGCGAATAGATCAAAAGAGAAAAATAGTGCTTGACCGTTTTCAGTCGACTCCCTATAGTACCGCCCCGTTGACCCATCGCGGTCAGCGAAGTAAATCTGGTGAGGTGTCCGAGTGGCTGAAGGAGCACGCCTGGAAAGTGTGTATACGGCAACGTATCGAGGGTTCGAACCCCTCTCTCACCGCCATCTTCAAAAAAGAGCCTGAACTTTTGTTCAGGCTCTTTTTTTTGCATATTTCACTCTGAGAGAGCGTAATAACTCCCGCCGGGGAACGAACACGTGCGCAGCCGCTGCCCCACAATAAGAAAACCCGGCCGGAGCCGGGTTTGGGCGCTACACTTCTACTCAATCAAACGCTAGCTATACGCGTGCAGGGTGCGCTGACACAGCGCAGAACGCACACAATCTTCTTTGCCGAAGCGTACAATGCCAACCATCTCGTCCTCTTCGAAACGCGCCAGCGCGTCTGCGAGACCGGAAGGCACCCCAGCGGGCAAGTCGCACTGGGTAATATCGCCGTTAACAATGACCGTGACGTTTTCGCCCAGTCGGGTCAGGAACATTTTCATCTGCGCGGCGGTGACGTTCTGCGCCTCGTCCAGAATTACCACAGCATTTTCGAAGGTGCGACCACGCATATAGGCGAACGGTGCAATCTCTACCTTGGCAATTTCCGGACGCAGACAATATTGCATAAAGGATGCGCCAAGACGTTTAACCAGAATGTCATAAACCGGGCGGAAATAAGGCGCGAATTTCTCAGAAATATCGCCGGGAAGGAATCCCAGATCCTCATCTGCCTGCAGTACCGGGCGCGTAACGATAATCCTGTCGATATCCTTATTAATCAGGGCCTCAGCCGCTTTTGCGGCACTGATCCAGGTTTTACCGCACCCGGCTTCACCGGTTGCGAAGATCAGCTGTTTTCTCTCTATGGCGTTAAGATAGTGCGCCTGAGCTTCATTACGGGCTTCAATCGGCAACCGGTCACGCGTATCGCGCGCCATGCCAATGGCATCCAGTCCACTCATATGCACCAGCGAAGTGACCGACTCTTCTTCACGCTGACGATGACTTCTTGAGTCACTACGAAGCACTCTTCTTGCTTCACGACGCGCTTTGATCACTGCTTTCTGTCTTCCCATAGTGGCACCTTTCAGTTGGTTTCATTTCCTGCGTCAGGCCGGTGGCCCGTTGCGATAACGTGAACGCTTTAGAGGTTTCAGTTGGCTTCCTTTTGAGCCATGACAGGACAGGATAGTGGGTATGCAGCAGCGCAATAGCGTAGCTGAACACCGGATAAAACAGGATGCGATAAAACAAAAGAGATGGTTGAAGGAAGGAAGAAATAACGAGGCAGAATTGCCCTCGCGGTCAGGCGCAATCTATTTACTGACAGTGACTTTCCATTAAAGACTCGACCCATGCGCGAACTCCAGTGTGATACATCAACACATCCGATTACGCCTGTTTAATAAAGTGCACCATTTTGTTGGGCCTTTGCAATAGTAATTTTACCTGCTGGCAAAAGAATTGCTAATCACGTGTATGTATTTCTTTTAAGGCAAAATGTAAAAGCGTTTTATTACAGTGAATTAGCTTATTTTATATATGCCAGACAACCGCTAAAACTCAGTTTAACCTCAGTCAGCAAAGCACGAAAACCGTAAAACGTGGGCGACCAGAACAGGGACGCCCACAGTGGTTGAATTTTAATCAGGCTTCCAGCAACGACTGCGCTAAATAATGGCTGGCGTCTGGTACACCGGGCAAAACAAAAAAGTAACCGCCGCCAAAAGGCCGGATATATTCTTCCAGCGCTTCGCCGTTCAGGCGCCGCTGCACCGTGAGAAAGCCGCGTTCCAGATCGTGCTGATAGCAGACGAACAGCAACCCCATCTCCAGCTGTCCCGATGCAGAGATACCCGCGGAGTAACTGTAGCCGCGCCGCAGCATCAGGCTGCTTGCCGTCTCTGGCGTGCGGGGATTGGCAAGACGGATGTGCGCATCCAGCGCAATCACTTCGCCGTCCGGATCACGGGCGTAATCCGGAACGTCGCGCTCATGCTGCATCCCCAGCGGCGCGCCACTTAATTTCTCGCGACCAAAGATAGTCTGTTGCTCGCCCAGCGGCGTGCGATCCCACATTTCGACGTGAAAGCGGATTAACCGTACAGCCTGATAGCTGCCATTGCGCGCCCAGACCGGTTCGTCCTGATCGTCTGTCACCCACAGCAGTTGATTCATCAGAGCAGGGTTGTGGGTATCGGGATTGGCGGTGCCATCTTTGAATCCCAGCAGGTTGATCGGGGTCTCCTGCCCCTGACTGCGCGCGGCGTGATCGGAGATAAAGCCTTCACGCCGCCAGCGTACGCCAAGCAGGTCAGGCGTATGCTTGATGATATCCCGCAGGGCATGAATCACCGTATCCTGGGTGTTGGCACAGAGCTGCAACAGCAGATCGCCATGACACTGACTGGCATCCAGCGAATCATTGGGAAAGCGAGTCATCGGCTGCAATTTTTTCGGTTTGTGCGGCGCCAGACCAAAGCGTTCATCAAACAGTGAATTGCCGACCGACACGGTAATCGTCAGATTATCAGGCGCGATAGTCGCCCCAAGAATGCCGGAATCCATTGGCGGCAACCGCGGATTGGTGACTACCGGTGCCGGACCGCCCGTGGTCAGGAAAGCGATACGCTGGGTCAGCAACCGGAACAGACGCACCAGCTCCGCTTTATCGCTGCTGAGCAGATCAAACGCCACCAGCATCATCGATGCCTGCTGTGGCGTCGTGATACCTGCCTGATGCTGACCATAAAACGGCTGCATCTGCTGTCGGGCCTGCGGCGTAACCGTCCCCGGCGAAAAGCTGTCGGCGGCAGCGGCATGGAACGGACAGCCGCCGCCCAGCGCCGCCGCGCCGCCCAGCAGGCCCAGTCCTTTTAGTAACCGACGACGCGCAGGCTGCGCGTCATCTTCCTTGCGACTCATGATTAATCCAGACCCAGGGTGCCACGAAGTAATGAAAGATCTTCCGCCAGTGCGGTGATCGGTCCTTTCAGCGCGTTACGGTCGGCGCTGGTCAGTTTCTCATAGGATTCAAAACCGGTTTTGGTGCGGTACTTACTCAGGATCGCATCGACTTTTTTGAAGTTGGCGTCAACCTTGGCCAGCAACTGCGGGTTCGCTTTGCTTACCATGGGTCGCAGCAGCTCGACAATTTTCTGCGCGCCATCAATGTTCGCCTGGAAGTCCCACAGGTCAGTCCGGCTATAGCGATCTTCTTCACCGGAAATTTTGCTGGAAGCGACCTCTTCAATCAGGCCGGCTGCGCCACCGACCACTTTGGCTGGCGGGAAGGCCAGTTCGCTGATGCGTACCTGCAAATCTTTCACATCTTTATTCAGCTGCTTAGCGTAGTCCGCCATGCCTTTCGTGCTGTTATCAGCAAACAGCGCTTTCTCAAGACGGTGGAAACCGGTGAATTTAGGATCGGCCGCTTTCTTCTCATAGTCATCTTCACGGGCGTCAATGCTGCCGTCGAGATCGGAGAAGAGCTCAGCAATCGGCTCAATGCGTTCATAATACTGACGGGTCGGAGCAAACAGCGCTTTGGCTTTTTCAACGTCACCCGCTTCAACGGCGTCAGTAAAGGCCTGGGTGTTGCTCACCAGCTGGTTCACCTGGTCGGTCACATAGGCTTTATATTCGGTGATCGGGCCTTCCAGCTGCATACGTGCTGAGGTGCCACTTTTTGCCGCACCCTCACCGGCTTGCACAATCAGCTTGCCTTTTGGATTGCTCAGCAGGCCACAGGTCATCTCATATTCGCCCGCCTCCAGGTTGGCGGTCAGTTTCTGACTGAAGCCCGGCGCGATATTCTCACGCTCTTCAACCACCAGCACCCCTTTGAGTATCTCCCACTCCAGCGCTTTCTGGCTGTTGTTTTTAATCAGGAACTGGGTCTTGCCGGCCTTGACCGTTAAGTTCATCGGCTCGCACTGCTTGTCAGTGACGCTTACGGTAACCTGAGGAACCGCTGCGGCCGCCGTTGCGGAGATCGCCAGCAGAGGAAGCAGCAGTGCCTTGCGGCGGAAACGCATTATCATCTCTCTTTCCCTATCATGTTGCAGGCGTAAGATGCGCCCGTTAAATGTCAAATTACACAGTGGCCGACGCAGCAGAACGCGCAGGCATAAAGAACAGAATCAGCGCCGGGATCAGGTAGGCAAAGTAAACGGTCACTTCACTGACGCTTGGGGTCTCCTGATAACCCAGCACCCCTTCCAGCAGGGTGCCGAACAGCGAATGGGTCGATAAGGTATTGCTGAGATCGAAGGCGACATCCTGAAAGCGATTCCATAAACCCGCTTCGTGGAAGGCGCGGATGGCGCCCGCTGCCAGACCCGCGGCGACAAACAGGATGAATACGCTGGTCCAGCGGAAGAAATGGGCCATGTTAAGACGGATACCGCCCCAGTAGAGCAGCATTCCCAGCACGACCGCGGTTGCCAGACCCAGCACCGCGCCAATCGGCGGCGCATAACCGACATCCTGGGTAAACGCCGCCAGCAGGAAGAACACTGACTCCAGCCCTTCGCGCGCCACGGCAAGAAACACCATCAGCACCAGCGCCAGACCGCCACGACCTGAGCGTTGCAGCGCCTGATCGACCGCCTGTTCAAGCTCGACCCTGATGTTGCGGGCGACTTTGCGCATCCAGAAAACCATTGAGGTGAGGATCACCACCGCAATCAGCGCCACGATGCCTTCAAACAGCTCCTGCTCTTTCTGCGGAAACTCACCGGTGGTGGCATTGATGAACAGACCCAGGCCCAGACAGAGCCCGGCGGCAATAAACACGCCGGCCCACATCGCGGGAAACCATTGGGTGCGCTGGGTGCGTTTGAGATAGCTGGCTATCAGGCTGACTATCAGCGCGGCTTCAAGCCCTTCGCGCAGCATGATGAGAAAAGGAACAAACATCGCCAACCTCTTGAATGTTAAGCAGCGTCAATAAACAGTAAAATAAGGTAAAGTGTAAACGATACCGATTATCATTATCGCTGAGAAAAAAACAAGTTGCCGGTGGAGATAATTTCATCTTTGAGTGGTTTATCTTTGTAACAAAAAAGCCCGCCCCTTTCGGGACGGGCCAGGCGATTAACGCCTCGCTTATTTTGTCTGGAACTCCGCCTCTGCAGCGGCAAAGCGCTGCTGCGCTTCCGCTGAAGGCTCACGGCCCATCAGCGTGAACACCACAATGGCGATGCTGGCGAAAATGAAGCCCGGGATGATTTCATACAGCCCCAGCCAGCCGTACTGTTTCCACACCAGCACGGTCAGCGCACCGACGATCATGCCCGCCAGCGCACCGTTGCGGTTCATCCGCTTCCAGCAGACACCAAACAGCACCACCGGACCAAACGCTGCACCGAAGCCCGCCCAGGCGTAGCTCACCAGGCCCAGCACGCGGTTTTCCGGGTTAGCCGCCAGCGCGATCGCAATCAGCGCCACCAGCAGCACCATCAGACGCCCTACCCATACCAGCTCTTTCTGGCTGGCATTTTTGCGCAGTAAGCCTTTGTAGAGATCTTCGGTCAGGGCGCTGGAGCAGACCAGCAGCTGACAGCTCAGCGTTGACATCACGGCTGCCAGGATCGCTGACAGCAGAATACCGGCAATCCATGGGTTGAACAGGATACGCGCCAGCTCAATAAAGACCCGCTCCGCATTGGCGTTAACGCCAACCGCCAGCGTCGGGTTGTTCTGGAACCAGGCGATACCGAAGAAGCCCACCGCTACCGCACCGGCCAGACAGAGGATCATCCAGGTCATGCCGATGCGACGTGCGGTACGGATTGAACGATGCGAATCTGCCGCCATAAAGCGCGCCAGAATATGGGGCTGCCCGAAGTAGCCCAGGCCCCAGCCGAGCAGGGAGATCACCGCGACAAAGTTCAGTCCCTTCAGCATGTCGAGGTTTTCCAGGCTCTTCGCTTCAATCACCGCCAGCGAATCAGACCAGCCGCCGACCGCGATAATCACAAACACCGGCGTCAGAATCAGCGCAAAAAACATCAGGCTCGCCTGAACGGTATCGGTCCAGCTCACCGCCAGGAACCCCCCCACCAGCGTATAGAGAATGGTCGCCGCTGCGCCCGCCCACAGAGCGGTCTGGTAACTCATACCAAAGGTGCTTTCAAACAGACGCGCACCCGCCACCACGCCCGAGGCGCAATAGATGGTAAAGAACACCAGGATGACAATGGCGGAGATCACGCGCAGGATTTTACTGTGATCTTCAAAACGGCTGGTGAAGAAGTCCGGCAGCGTCAGCGCGTTGTTGTGATGTTCGGTCTGAACCCGCAGACGTCCTGCCACAATTTTCCAGTTGAGCCAGGCACCAATAATCAGGCCAATCGCAATCCAGCTTTCAGAGATACCGGAGATGAAGATCGCACCCGGTAAGCCCATCAGCAGCCAGCCGCTCATATCGGATGCACCGGCAGAGAGTGCCGTAACCACGCTACCCAGACTGCGGCCACCGAGGATGTAATCATCAAAGTTTTTGGTTGAGCGATAAGCCACAAACCCGATTAATACCATCCCAAGAATATAAACCAAAAAGGTCACCAGCAAAGGTGTACTTACACTCATCTGTCTCTCCACTTATTATTTGATATCCCAGAGAAATCGCCAGCTACCCGCCTGCCGGAACGGGGCAAAGCGGGCCGATTTTCTTCGTCAGGGCGTCACTCATTTCCCAGCGGCGCGGTATCCTGCCGGAAAGGCGTTGTGCGCACAATGGATTTAACACAGGCGTTACAGTGATTTCACTAACCGTTTGTGAAAACGTGCTCATAGGTTGCACTCGCTCACAGTTATCCGGTTGCACCATCGTATTACCTGCCTGAAACCCGCTTTTCATCGGGTCTGCCAGACTGGCGAGGATCTTGCAGCAATATCCGTGCCGCATTGCGGGATTTAACAATCGTCGACGTTAAAAGGGTGTTAACTGGCTCACAGTTACACGGTTGCACAAAGTTGCAACTTAAGTGATAGTGCAGCCAACGCCGTATCGAACCACTATCAAGGAGCTCTGGAGTCATGGCTACAACCACCATGGGTGTAAAACTGGATGACGCGACACGCGAGCGCATCAAACTGGCTGCGCAGCGCATCGATCGCACGCCACACTGGCTGATTAAACAGGCGATCTTTAACTACCTGGGCCAGCTGGAAACCGGCGATACCGTGCCGGAGATCCCGCTTTCTGCCCAGGCGGCCGCGGAGTCCGACGACACCCAGCCAGAGGAGACGCACCAGCCGTTCCTTGATTTCGCAGAGCAGATTTTACCTCAGTCAGTGACCCGTTCAGCGGTGACCGCCGCATGGCGTCGTCCGGAGACTGATGCGGTGCCAATGATGCTGGAACAGGCACGTTTACCGGCGGCGCTGGCAGAGAAAACCCATCAGCTGGCTTACCAGCTCGCCGACAAGCTTCGGCACCAGAAAGGGGCAACCGGACGCGCTGGCATGGTGCAGAGCCTGCTGCAGGAGTTCTCTCTCTCCTCCCATGAAGGTGTGGCGCTGATGTGTCTGGCGGAAGCGCTACTGCGTATTCCCGATAAGCCAACGCGCGATGCGCTGATCCGCGACAAGATCAGCAACGGCAACTGGCAGTCACATCTGGGACGCAGCCCGTCCCTGTTTGTCAACGCGGCGACCTGGGGCCTGCTGTTCACCGGCCGTCTGGTCTCGACCCACAACGAGTCGAATCTCTCAAGCTCGCTTAACCGCATTATCGGTAAGGGTGGCGAGCCGCTGATCCGCAAAGGCGTGGATATGGCGATGCGCCTGATGGGCGAGCAGTTCGTCACCGGTGAAACCATTGCCGAAGCGCTGGCTAACGCCCGCAAGCTGGAAGAGAAAGGCTTCCGCTACTCCTATGACATGCTGGGCGAAGCGGCCCTGACGGCAGGCGATGCCAAAGCCTATCTGCTCTCTTATCAGCAGGCGATCCATGCCATTGGTAAAGCGTCGAATGGTCGTGGCATCTATGAAGGTCCCGGCATCTCTATCAAGCTCTCAGCACTGCATCCCCGCTACAGCCGCGCGCAGTATGAGCGCGTGATGGAAGAGCTCTACCCTATTCTGAAATCGCTGACGCTGCTGGCCCGCTCCTATGACATCGGCATCAACATCGATGCAGAAGAGGCGGACCGGCTGGAACTGTCGCTGGATTTACTGGAGAAACTCTGTTTCGAGCCAGAGCTGGAAGGCTGGAACGGCATCGGTTTCGTGATTCAGGCCTACATGAAACGCTGTCCGTTTGTGATTGATGAGCTGATCGATCTGGCGCAGCGCAGCCGCCGTCGCCTGATGATTCGTCTGGTGAAAGGCGCGTACTGGGACAGCGAAATCAAGCGCGCCCAGATGGAAGGCCTGGAAGGCTATCCGGTCTACACCCGCAAGGTTTACACCGATATCTCTTACCTGGCCTGCGCCCGCAAACTGCTGGCCGTGCCAAGCCTGATCTATCCGCAATTCGCTACCCATAATGCCCACACCCTGGCGGCGATTTATCAGCTGGCGGGCAACAACTACTATCCCGGTCAGTATGAGTTCCAGTGCCTGCACGGCATGGGCGAACCGCTCTATGAGCAGGTGGTCGGCAAAGTGGCGGACGGCAAACTTAACCGCCCCTGCCGTATCTATGCGCCGGTCGGTACCCATGAAACCCTGCTGGCCTATCTGGTGCGCCGCCTGTTAGAAAACGGGGCCAACACCTCCTTTGTTAACCGCATTGCTGACACCTCGCTGCCGATTGATGAACTGGTGGCCGATCCGGTGAGCGCGGTGGAGAAGCTGGGTGCCAGCGAAGGTGCCATTGGTCTGCCGCATCCGAAAATCCCCCTGCCGCGCGATCTGTATGGCGATAACCGCGTCAACTCTGCGGGTCTGGATATGGCCAACGAACACCGTCTTGCCTCACTCTCCAGCGCCCTGCTGAGCAGCGCCGCACAGCCCTGCCTGGCCGAGCCGATGATCGACGGTGAAGCGGGTGCCGGCGAGTTGCGCGACATTCTGAACCCGGCAGCGCCTGGCGACCGTGTAGGTCAGGTCCGTGAAGCCACAGAGCAGGAAGTTTCTGTGGCGCTGGATGCCGCGGTGAACAGCGGGCCAATCTGGTTTGCCACACCACCGCAGGAGCGTGCCGCCATTCTGGAACGCGCCGCACAGATCATGGAAGGCCAGATGCAGCAGCTGCTTGGCATCCTGGTGCGTGAAGCGGGCAAAACCTACAACAACGCCATCGCGGAAGTGCGCGAAGCGGTTGATTTCCTCTATTACTACGCCGGAATGGTGCGTGACGATTTCGACAACGAAACCCATCGTCCGCTGGGGCCGGTGGTCTGCATCAGTCCATGGAACTTCCCGCTGGCGATCTTTACCGGTCAGATTGCGGCTGCACTGGCAGCGGGCAACAGCGTGCTGGCCAAACCGGCCGAGCAGACACCGCTGATTGCCGCACAGGCGGTTCAGATCCTGCTGGATGCGGGTGTGCCGCCAGGCGTGCTGCAACTGCTGCCAGGTCAGGGTGAAACCGTCGGTGCACAGCTGACCGGTGACGTTCGGGTGCGTGGCGTGATGTTTACCGGTTCAACTGCGGTGGCGACACTGCTGCAGCGTAATCTGGCGGGTCGCCTTGACCAGCACGGTCGTCCTGTGCCGCTGATTGCTGAGACAGGCGGGATGAATGCGATGATCGTCGACTCTTCCGCGCTGACTGAGCAGGTGGTGATCGATATCGTCGCCTCTGCCTTCGACAGTGCCGGACAGCGCTGTTCTGCCCTGCGCCTGCTCTGCATTCAGGAAGATGTCGCCGACCATACCCTGAAGATGCTGCGCGGCGCGATGGCGGAGTGCCGCATGGGCAATCCGGAACGCTTCTCGACCGACATCGGTCCGGTCATTGATGCCGAAGCGAAAGCCAATATCGATCGCCATATTCAGGCGATGCGTAATAAAGGCTTCACGGTCTATCAGGCGGTGCAGGAAAACCCGCAGGACAGCAAAGAGTGGAATAGCGGTACCTTTGTTAAACCGACACTGATTGAACTGGATCAGGTCAGCGATCTCGATAAAGAGATTTTTGGCCCGGTGCTGCACGTGGTGCGTTTCACTCGCAATAACCTGCCGCAGCTGGTTGAGCAGATCAATGCGTTTGGCTATGGCCTGACGCTGGGCGTACATACCCGCATCGACGAAACGATTGCACAGGTCACGGCGAACGCCCGAGTGGGCAATCTCTACGTCAACCGCAATATGGTGGGCGCGGTGGTCGGCGTACAGCCGTTTGGTGGCGAGGGCTTATCCGGTACCGGTCCGAAAGCGGGCGGTCCGCTCTATCTTTACCGCTTGCTGGCGCATCGTCCGGATAGTGCGCTGCGTCTGACTTTTGATCGTCAGGATGCAGAACGCCCGGCGGACAGCACGCTGCGTCAGTCACTGCTGGCCCCGCATCTGGCACTCAGCAACTGGGCTAAGGATAAGCCTGAACTGGCTGAACTCTGCCAGCACTATGGCGATCTGGCGCAGGCGGGCGTGGTCCGGCTGCTGCCTGGCCCGACAGGCGAGCGCAATACCTTCTCACTGTTGCCGCGTGATCAGGTGCTCTGTCTGGCTGATAACGAGCAGGATGCGTTAATCCAGCTGGCCGCGGTGACCAGCGTCGGCAGTAAAGCACTGTGGCAGGATGATGAGCTGCATCGCGCCCTGCTGGCCTCGCTGCCGGATGCAGTGAAAGCGCGCATCACGCTGGCGCGTGACCCGTTAGCGGCAGAGTTTGATGCAGTGATCTATCACGGCGATGCCGATCAGTTGCGTACCCTGTGTGAACAGATTGCCGCACGTGAAGGTGCGATTGTGTCGGTGCAGGGCTTTGCCCGCGGCGAGACCAATCTGCTGCTGGAGCGTCTGCTGATTGAGCGTTCGCTGAGTGTGAATACCGCTGCGGCAGGCGGTAATGCGAGCCTGATGACCATAGGGTAAGGGGCGTTCGCGGGATTGTTCGCTGCGCGAACGGGCTGAGGTGCGGTGCTGAAGCTGGGATGGTTCGCTGCGCGAACGGGCTATGAGAAGGTTTCGTTCGCCTGGTAAGCCAGGCAGTTTCAGATTCGCCTCTGCAGGCGACCGACAAGGGGGCGCCAGTCGCCGCGCCCCCTTGACCCCGGGCTCCGGCCTGCTTCACCGCCGCTTCGCGGTTCCTTCGCTACTTCAGGATTTCTCACGGACCAGCGGGACGCGCCATCCCTGGCGCGAGCCCGCCTCTTCGCGACATCCCTGTCGCTCGTCCTGAAATCCCTCATCCGCTCAGCGGTTCTGACGGCCTCCCCACCCCCTCGCTGTTATCTTTTCTTTTTATGTTGGGTTCGCTGTCGCTGTGAGTTTGGGATTGCCTCTGACTTTCGGCTCAGCAGACCGAATGTTATTCAACCTACCCGCTGTTATCTCTTCTTGTTATGTCGGGTACTTTATCGCTGTGGGTTTTTGGGATTGTCTTTGCTATCGGGTCGTCAGACAGAATGGCATTCAACCCTAACCGCTGTTATCTCGTTTTCAGGTCACTAAGAGTGTTGCGGTGAGATTCCGGAATTGAGACTGGCTTTCGGGTCACCAGACAACGCTGCACTAAAGAAAACACAAAGAAATCACCGGCAGGGGTTTCCCAGAGGCGTCCGAAGCGCTGAGGAACAACCGGAGGCCAGGATGAGCCGACAGGACGTCGGCGAAAGGACGGTACGAGCCAGGGATGGCGAGTCCGGACGGTCCGTCGGCCGCAGGGCGTGACGAGGGCACCCCGCTACGCGGGGCGCGCAGGCAGCCGGACGCCGGGATTGTTAAGGGGCGGGCGTCCGCCCCTTGACGCGTCCGCCTGCACAGGCAACCTGAAACTCCCCATCGCCTGGCGGGCGTAACCCTCTCAGCGCTAACGCGCGGCTAAGTGAACTAAGACGCCCCATCGCCTTGCAGGCGAAACCGCTCAGTGCAAGCCCGCTACAAAGCGAAACCTTATGAATCTTTTCCCGCTTTCAGCGGCCGGAGCCCAGCCAGTCCGGGTGACAAACCCACCGGCAGGGGGTTTCCCAGAGGCGTCCGCAGCGCTGAGGAACAACCGGAGGCCAGGATGAGCCGACAGGACGTCGGCGAAAGGACGGCACGAGCCAGGGATGGCGAGTCCGGACGGTCCGTCGGCCGCAGGGCGTGACGAAGGCACCCCGCACAGCGGGGCGCGCAGGCAGCCGGACGCCGGGATTGTTAAGGGGCGGGCGTCCGCCCCTTGACGCGTCCGCCTGCTCGGGCAACCTGAAACTCCTCATCGCCTGGCGGGCGAAACCCGCTCAGTGCTAACGCGCGGCTAAGTGACATGAAACTCCCCATCGCCTGGCGGGCGAAACCCGCTCAGTGCAAGCTCGCTGCAAAGCGTAACTTACCCACCGCTCGCGCCGCCAGGCGCCCTTTTCATTAACGTCGGGAACACAAACAGCGACTGCCCGACTCCGCGATTGGTCAGCGACCAGATTGCCACTGAACAGAGCGAGCAAAGCCCCACGATGGCCACCGGATAGAAACAGGCCCAAAGAAACGAAAACCACGCCTGCTCGAACAGATGATGCCGCTGCGCGAACAGAATCGCAGACATACCAAAAAACTCGATAAAAATACGATGGATGACGTAAATCTGCAGCGTATTGCGGCCAACCCAGTTGAGATAGCGCATGCTGAAGTGCTGATTCAGCCAGCGACAGGCCGCGATACTGAATAACACCGCCAGTACACACAGGAACAGACTCTTATCCAGCCCGAATAGCACATGAATCCCGGCGGCTGCCGCCAGTAGCGCCCAGGGCATCAGATTCTCACGCCGCCATTCACTCAGGCGCAGCATCGTCTGGCTCCAGAATGCCCCTAACAGGAAGAACACAAAATATTGGGCCAGGCTCTGTGGTCCCCAGAACGGGATCACTTTTTCTGCCGCCAGATAATTCAGCAGGATCGCCACCGCCACCAGGGCCAGCTTATATTGACGGAAAACTTTGGCACAGAGGAAATAGAGTCCCAGCCCATACAGATACCACGAGGTACTCATGGCCATAAAGGTCAGCTTGAGAAACTCGAATAGCGAACCCGCATAGGCGGCATTCAGATTCTGCGAAATCCGCTGGCCGGTAATTTCAGTGGAGATACCGATAATTGACCACCACTGAATAAACCCCCACAGAATATAGAGATAAAAAAGATTGGTGATGCGACTGGTAAATACCTGCTTCCATGGCCGGTTCAGAATGCCATTGGTCGCCAGTAATCCCGAGACAAAGAAGAAGGCGGGCATACGCAGCGGCGACAGTACCGTATTAAACTGTATCCATATTTCGGCGGGGATCCATCCGGCAGAGAGATATTTCATCGTCCCTTCAAAGCCGGGTAAAACTGTGTGGTACAGGACCACCAGTAATATGCAGGCGCCCTTCAGGGTATCTACCCACAATATCTGATCTGACTTAGTCTGGTTCATTCAATGACTCCTGCTGTGTAGGTCAGAATGCTGGAAAGTAAAAGCGAGGAAATCAGTATTGCTTTTATGATTATCCGGCAATTATTCGCCATTGAACCGGTGATGAATGTAGCGAAACTCTTAAAAGCCGCTGAGTGGCCCTGTTACCACAGTTATTTACTCAGCAGAACGTTTCCTTACACTTATTAATATCGACGCAACACACTAATTAGCAGTGCCGCAGCCTGTTTAAAGGATAATATTGCTTCATAATTCAGAAAATATAATTAAGAGAAAGTGGCAACGGGAAAAGCCAATATATCCCCGATGAAAAGAAAAGATTTGTCAGATGTGCCAAAAGGTTTAACAGCAGCAGAGTTATTTATGATATTGCGCCTGCTAATAGCGTGACCATAGCCAGTGGCAGCTTAAAAAATGAGGGTTTTAAACAGGTTAAAACTGCCTTCCTGGGAAGGCAGTGTGGATTACTGATTCAGAAATTTATCAAGGAACTGACGGGTGCGCGGCTGCTGAGGGTTACTGAACAACGCTTTCGCTTCGCCCTCCTCCACAATCCGCCCCTGATCCATAAAAATGGCGCGGTCAGCCACATCGCGGGCAAAGCTCATCTCATGCGTGACGATGACCATGGTGCGTTTCTCTTCGGCCAGCGCGCGAATGGTGCTGAGCACCTCGCCCACCAGCTCCGGATCCAGCGCCGAGGTCGGTTCATCGAACAGGATCACTTCCGGCCGCATCGCCAGCGCACGCGCAATCGCAACGCGCTGTTGCTGCCCGCCGGACAGACGGCGCGGATAGCTCTCTTCTTTGCCGTGCAGCCCGACCTTCTCCAGCAGCGTGCGGGCGCGGGCTACCGCATCCGCTTTCGCTTCGCCTTTGACGATAACCGGCCCTTCAATAATGTTCTCCATCACTGAACGATGCGGAAACAGATTGAAGTTCTGGAAGACAAATCCGACCTGCTGCCGCAGACGACGCACCTGCTCTTTCTGTTTGCTCTGTGCCAGCGCCGCATCAACGGTAATCTCTCCAACCCGGATGGTGCCGCTATCCGGCACTTCCAGCAGATTGATACTGCGCAGCAGCGTGGTTTTACCTGATCCGCTGGGCCCGATAATGGCCACCACTTCACCGGCGGCCACATCAAGGTCGATGTCGTGCAGCACCGTCTGGCCGTTAAAAGACTTCACCAGCTTTCTGACTTCGATGGCGCTCATTTCGACTCCGAATCCTGACGATTAACATGCTGTTCCAGCCGGTTCTGCAACGCAGATAACACCGTTGCCATGACCCAGTAGATCAGCGAGGCTGCCAGATACATGGTAAAGACTTCCAGCGTGCGTGAGGTGATCAACTGCGCCTGACGGAACAGCTCCGGCACCTGAATGGTCGCCGCCAGCGAGGTATCTTTCACCAGGCTGATAAAGCTGTTGCCCAGCGGGGGCAGCGCGGTGCGGGCTGCCTGTGGCAGAATCACCCGGCGCAGGGTTTGCCAGCGCGTCATGCCGATACTTGCCGCCGCTTCCCACTGCCCGCGCTCAATCGATGAAATCGCGCCGCGCAGTGACTCTGAGGCATAGGCTGCGGTATTCAGGGAAAGACCAATCATCGCGGAGGGGATCGGATCCAGTTCAATGCCAAACTGCGGCAGGCCGTAATAGATCATAAACAGCTGGGCGATCAGCGGCGTGCCACGAAAGATCGAGACATAGATCCGCGCCAGCCAGCGAACCGGCCAGAAGCGCGACAGACGCATCAGCGCCAGAATAAAGCCCAGCAGCAGGCCAAAGAACATGCCGCCGATGCTGAGCTGCAGCGTAAACAGCGCGCCTTTTAATAAAAAAGGTGCTGAATCCAGCACCAGTTGAAGACTTTCCTGCATTATTTCGTCACGTCCGCGCCAAACCATTTCTGAGACAGCTTGCTCAGCGAGCCATCTTTCTGCATATCAGCAATGGCCTGGTCGATCGCTTTCAGCAGGTCGTCGTTATCTTTACGTACCGCCACGCCCGATTCCTGACGGGAGAACGCATCGCCCGCGACCGCCATGGTATCGCCCGTTTTCTTCACCAGATCCAGCGCGGCCAGACGGTCAACCAGAATGGCATTCAGACGGCCAGAGCGCAGATCCTGATATTTCGTCGGGTCATCATCATAGGTACGGATGTCCACGCCCTTCACATTCTCACGCAGCCACTGCTCGTAGTTGGTGCCCAGACCGACGCCCACTTTTTTACCGGCCAGATCAGAAGGTTTGGTGATGGTGTTCGCATTGGCTTTCATGGTCAGCGCCTGAATGCCGGAGACCGTGTATGGCGTGGAGAAGTCATACTTCTTCTTACGCTCATCAGAGATGGTGACCTGGTTGATGACCACATCGATGCGCTTCGCGTCGAGTGAGGCCAGCATGCCGTCCCATTTAGTCGGTTTCAGGCTCGCCTTGACGCCCATGTGCTGTGCCAGCTGTTCCGCGAATTCCACTTCAAAGCCGGTCAGCTTGCCCTTTTCATCCTGGAAGCTGAATGGCGGATAGGTGCCTTCCAGACCCACCAGCAGCGTGCCGCGCTCTTTAATTTTGTTCAGCAGATTTTCCGCTGCAAAGGTTTTAACGTTGACGCCAGCAATCAGCGCCACGGCCATGACGCCCATCACCATCTGACGACCTGCACGAGAAAAGGACATATTCACCCCATTATTGACAGTATTGTGTGTGTGTTCTTATAAGGGCAGCACGGCTTGTCGCTGCCAGTCCAGTAGGATAACCCACGGAGTATAAACTGTTTTATTCGCTTGTCTCAGACCGAAGGATGATAAGCAAATAACGCCGGTGCGCCGCCCGTATGAATAAACAGCAGCGGACCTTCACGGCGGAAACGATTCTGGCTCACGCCATCCAGCAGTCCGGCCATTGCCTTGCCGGTGTAGACCGGGTCCAGCAGGATCCCTTCCAGCCGCGCCAGCAGTTTCACCGCAGCCATGCCTTCATCATTGGGTTCGCCGTAGCGCGGCGCAAAGTAGTCATCCCACAGGGTAATCGGTGCCTTAGCCTGCACTTCCAGCGTCTCCGCCAGCGACTGACGCAGCCGCTCCACCAGCGGCAACTGCGCCTCAACCTGGCGTGAAACGGTAACGCCCACCAGCTCGGTTTCCGGCAGCAGATGCTCCAGACCTACCGCCAGTCCGGCATGGGTGCCGGCACTGCCCGAGGCCACGACCACGGCGGCGAAATCGACCACGCCTTCGCTCTGATGAGCAATCTCCTGCGCGCACTCTACATAGCCTAGTGCACCCAGCGCATTTGAGCCGCCGACCGGCACGATGTAAGGACGATAACCCTGGGCTTCCAGACGCGTGGCCTGTTCAGCCAGCTGTTCCGCAGGGTTATTCAGCGCATCCACCATGATCACTTCAGCGTCCATCAGATCCAGCAACAGACGGTTGCCGTTGCTCAGGTAGTTTTCAGCGTGGGTGCCAATCGGGTTTTCCAGCAATGCCACGCACTTCAGGCCAAGCCGGGCCGCGACTGCCGCCGTCTGACGCACATGATTGGACTGGATAGCGCCCGCGGTCAGCAGCACATCGGCGCCTTCACGCAGCGCGTCCGCCGCCAGAAATTCCAGCTTGCGCAGCTTATTGCCGCCCATTGCCACCGGCGTGAAATCATCGCGTTTGATGAAAATATCGCGGCCCAGATAGTCAGAGAGCCGTGGCAGATGTTCTAACGGCGTGGGTGCGCCCAGCAGTTCAAGACGTGGGAATTGGTGTAACAGATGTAAAGACAATGCTGCCTCCGTTCGGGCATTCAATTTATCCTTACAGTGTTGCAGAAGATGCGAAAAGGATCACCCTGATTCAGGTGTCAGCAGATGCGGTGAGGCAGATGCGCAGTAAAAGTTGCAGGAGAAAGAAGCGCCGTGCTCCCCCTTCCCTTCTACCCGGCTGGCGGGCAAAAGGGCAACGTGCCGCAGGCACGCGGAGGAGCAATCGGTGCAGATCAGGGTTAACCCTGCTGCCAGCCTAAGAACTGATCGTACTTGCGCAGCGCGATGCGGTAATTGTTATTACCGGCATCGGGCAGATCGCTTTCCAGACACTGATGCCAGCTATTTCCCTGAAGCCTGTCGGCCGGGAAATTTCTGGCTTTCAGCATCTCATCCAGACGACGCAGCCGCACCACATATTCACGAATCGTGCTGGGGCTCATCTCTGTCTGTTCAAACAGATACTGTTTAAACGCCATTATGTCGAAGTAATTAGGATGGGTATTACAAAAAATATCACTGCAAAAACGACAAAGCGCGGTCAGTTCGGGCTGAAGTTTCAGCCACAGCTGCTCATCAATCATCTGGTCCATCCGAGCGATGGCCTCTTTATTGATGATCTGGCCACGAAAAACGAGCGCCATTCGATCTAATACCTTGCCACAGTGTGAACAGTTGCTCTGGCTGTGTTTATAGTCTTTAAGATAACGACTTAACGGTCTGGCCTTGGTCTTGGCTCCCATTACTGAGTCCCCGGTTTTTTATAATTTTGAATCGCCAGGAACTGATACTGCTAGCGCGCTCCCGCAAGTCGGGCACGCAGGCGTTTAATCGCCTGACTGTGCAGCTGGCTGACACGGGATTCACCCACATCAAGCACCGCCCCAATCTCTTTCAGGTTCAGTTCTTCCTGGTAGTACAGTGTCAGCACCATCTTTTCACGATCGGGTAACGCTTCGATCGCTTCAATGACGCGCTCACGCAGACTCCCTTCAAGCAACTGATGAAGCGGATTAGCCTCTTCATGGCCTTCCGTCACCAGCTCCGCGCTGTCGCCGTGCTCTTCCCGATACTCGTCGTAGGAGAAAAGTTGACTGTTGTTGGTGTCCAGCAGGATCTGCCGGTACTCCTCCATGGAAACATTCAGCTGCTGCGCCACTTCCTGCTCAGAGGCAGAACGCCCCAGCGACTGTTCCACTCTGTGCATTGCTCCGGCCACCTCGCGTGCATTACGACGCACACTGCGCGGTGCCCAGTCCCGACTACGAAGCTCGTCGAGCATGGCGCCACGAATACGCTGCACGGCATAGGTGGTAAAGGCTGTACCCTGGAGCGCGTCATAACGCTCTACGGCATTTAACAGCCCTATCCCACCCGCCTGCAGCAAGTCGTCAAGCTCAACACTGGCCGGCAGGCGAACCTGCAGACGCAACGCTTCATGGCGCACCAGCGGCACGTAGCGCTGCCAGAGCGAATGCTTGTCCATCACGCCTTCGGCGGTATAGAAATCGTTCACGTTGACTACCCTGCGTTAATGAAGTTATCGGCATGATTATCCAATTCTGTAGCGTTTTCGATTGGCTGAATAGGCGGGGTAAAACGAGGCTATTTCATTTTTGTTACGTCAGAGTGCAGATCCTTCTGCACTCTTCAGAGAAGATTAACGACGGGCGCGCAGCCGTTGCCGGGTGGCGGGCGGCACTGCAGCCCACAGGCTGCAGACGCGACCCTCGAGTTCCTGATACCAGGGCGCAAGATGCTGTTGCGCCTCTTCGCCGGGATGCACCAGAATCTCGCCCGATTCACCATCAATGCTAATCAGTCGATTAATAAACAGCCGCTGCAAATCACTGCGTAAAAACAGGCCGTTATCGATGCTGTTATCTGCCAGTACACCGTCATCCCCTTCCTGCGTGTCGATATGGCAGGCTTCCACCCATGGCCAGTTATGCCGTTCGGTCAGCTCGGTGCCGGTCATCACACAGGCGCCGTAGCGGGCTTTGACACCGGCGCTGAATTCCGCCTGGCTGGCGCGCTGCAGCACCCGGGCTTTGACACGACGCCCGACCTCAGTTCCCGGCATCACCGCCGCCGGGACTTTGTGCTGCGGCGTACTCAGCACCACGATGAACTGAATGCGCTGCGACTGCGGAAAACAGGGATCCGCCTGTGGATTGAAGAGCTGCCAGTAAGCGTCTTCATCATCCTGATGCATCAGCACCAGTTTGTAGCCGCGACTGTTCAGCAGATTCTGTGCCGTGGCGGATTGCGGATCGATCATCGCGAAGACCTGGCTGCTGCCCATCACTTTCCACAGGTTGTCGCGCTTCTCGCTATCGCTGCGACGGAAATAGAGGAAGGAGAGATTCTGCTTAAGGTAGTGCTCAAAGCGACGCAGGTAATTTTTACGTTCGTTGTCATGGGAGATGAACAGCAGATCCTCCAGCGGGCTGTTGCTCTCTTCCTGCGCGAACACCGCGCGGATTTTCAGCGTGCGCAGCCCGGTTGACGGACTCAGCAAGGCGCGCGCCGTCAGCTCTTTATCATCAGGGTATTGCAGAGCATAACGCCGGGCGATCTCTTCAAAGGTCAGCCGCTCACCCGGTAACAGGTCATAATTGAAGCGCATAGACACTCCACAAAGTTAAAATCAAAAATGATGTTGTTCTGTGAGGAGTTATCGGCAGTCTGGAGGGGAACTGTAACGGGCTGGGGGGATAGCCTGGGATTGAGAGACAGGCAGCCTGCAAGGTTGTAGTCAGGAAACCGGTTTGAGGGAAGCGGGTGTTAAATTGCGTTGATTTGCCTGGAGCTGCTGGCATAAAAATAAGCCAGCACTCCAGCCGCAATTCTTTCAGCGATTAGCTAATGCCCGCACCTGGCTATCAGGGAAAAACAGGCGATGCCGATGATGCGAAGCTGGATCGCCTCAGCTCATTTAAGCAGATAAATCAGCGACAAATCGTCATTGACCTTGACCTTGTCGATCTCGGCCAGAAACGCCATCACCGATTGTGGCGTATGTTTTGTTATTGAGTGGTAGCTGTAGATGATATTAATAATATCCTCTTCACTGACGGTTCCGACCAGCTCAACATTGGCCGCAATCAGTGATTTAAGCAGGAACCATTCTGCCGTCAGAAGATATAAGCTCAGTAACGGGCTGCGATTTTCGTTATTAGGGAAGAAATCATCATAAATGCGGTACTGAATATAGTTATTCATTATCCATGGCCGTTCAGCAAGCCAGGGCATAACCTGCTTCTGCCAGACGTTGTCCAGCCGGATCATTGGCTGACTGACGTCATCGGTTTTGGCCCCTTCGGCCTGAATGTAAATCAGCTTATTAACGTAGTGATTCAGGGTAGGAAAGGCGCGCTTATCGGCCATGGTGCTGAACCAGCTTTGCAATCTCAACAGTAAAGACCATTGCAGGTTATAGTCAGGTTTAACCTGGTCAAGCTGCAGCCTGATTTCACCCTGTGTCAGGTTGTTGAGGACATCAGAAAAATGATGCTCCATCTGGACCAGCCAGTCTTCTTCAGGGCTTACTCTTTCTGCGCCCAGCAGAAAGCTGGCCAGCGCGTAAAACCCTTCATCAAGATGAATGCCGCTGAATTTAATGATGTTAAGACACATCAGATTCAGCAATTTCTTTTGTTGATCGAGATCTTTAGCTTTATTGCCGTAAGGTTGTTGCCTGATGCTCTCCCCGAACAGCATCGCGTCAGGTGAGGCTAATAATTGCCGGGTCGCCTCCGGACAGGAGAGCGCCAACGTTTTTTGCTGTTCATATTTAAAGGTGTTCGCCGCTCGGGGATAGGTCGCACAGGTGTTGCTCAGTGCGGCAGCACCCAGCCGGGAATGCACTTTGCACAGGCGATTTTCATCCATAAATGCACAGTTGCCAGAAGCATTAAGCTTCATAGTTCCCCAACTGGCAAAGCTTTTGCGGGTGGTGGTGATGTTTTCAACTGCCAGCGTTTTGATTTCAATCAGCGAGGATTTTAAATAGCGATTGACCGTGGGCTTATCCAGATGGATATCCCAGCCCTTACAGCAGTGATCGCGACACTCACTGCCAATACATTTGAAGGCGCTGACAAAGAGCGGTTCCACGACAGTAATATTTTTCATTATTTACCTGCTCAACAAAGGCATTTAAAAAAGAGTCTTAGTGTGAGGATAAAGGAACGCGGGGAGATTGATTGGCAGAGAAACAGGGCAAAAACAGGCTAATCGCAGGCATAAAAAAAACCCCGCCGAAGCGGGGTTTGTCTTTTATAAGTTGGGTGATTAGCCCTGCAGCAGAGACAGAACCTGCTGTGGAACCTGGTTAGCTTTAGCCAACACTGAGTTACCAGCCTGCTGTACGATCTGCGCTTTAGACATGTTTGAAACTTCAGTTGCGTAGTCAGCATCCTGAATACGAGACTGTGCTGCAGACAGGTTAGTGGTGGTGTTGTTCAGGTTAGTCACGGCTGAGTTCAGACGGTTCTGAATCGCACCCAGTGAAGAACGGAACTTATCAACGCTGGCAATCGCTTCGTCCAGCTTTTTCAGTGGATCAGAAGTTGAACCCGAGGTCACGTTAGACAGGCTCATGTTAGCCGTATCCAGTGTGAACGCAGCGGTATCGCCACCAGCAGTCGTTACTGCAGCCTTCGCATCAACTGCAACGTAGAAGTCCTGGTTTGCACCGTTAGCAATGTCAAAACCGTTCGCTTTCAGGCTGTTGGTCTCTGCATCGCTGGCTGATTTCACGTTAACTTTAGCGAACAGGTTGCCGTTGTCATCTTTATACACTTTGTCTGCAGTAACAGTGACGTTTGCGTTAGCAACACCCAGACGAGTCGCCAGGCTGTTAGCAGTACCTTCTGCAACAGTGGCTTTAGATACGTTACTGGTAGAACCGTAAACGCTCTGGAAGTCAGCAGCTGCAGCAGCAGTAGGTGTACCCTGTGGACCATTCACGTTGAAAGTGTTCAGTTTCAGCGTAGAAGAGTCGATTTTCTTCAGGTCGATGGTGATAGTTTCGCCATCATTAGCGCCAACCTGAATTTTCATTGAGCCATCTTTAGCCAGCACGTTCACGCCGTTGAACTGAGTCTGACCAGATACGCGGTCGATTTCGCTCAGACGGGATTTGATTTCGTCCTGGATTGAAGATTTGTCAGAAGCTGAGTTGGTACCGCTTGAAGCCTGTACAGTCAGTTCACGAACACGCTGTAAGTTGTTGTTGATTTCTGACAGTGCGCCTTCAGTAGTCTGCGCAGCAGAGATACCGTCGTTAGCGTTACGAGCAGCCTGAGTCAGGCCCTTGATGTTAGAGGTGAAACGGTTGGCAATTGCCTGACCAGCAGCGTCATCTTTCGCGCTGTTGATACGTAAACCAGAAGACAGACGCTCCATTGAAGTAGACAGAGCTGACTGGTTCTTGTTGATGTTGTTCTGAGTGATCAGCGAGAGGCTGTTGGTATTAATGACTTGGGCCATGATGAATTTTCCTGTTAATCAAGTCTTTCGGTTAAGGTGTGGGCTTCAACCCGCCGGCTTCAGCGCCGTCAAAGTTGTTATCGTCTGCCGTTTAACAACCTTTAGAATTTTTTTAGTACCAGGCGAATTTTTCTGCTTCAACCTGTCACGTTTTAAGTTATCGCCACCCGCCCGAACTTCTTTAGGCTTAATTCATTAATTTTCTAGCCGCTGAATTACCCTTCTCTATAGTGCTTATTTACCTCATTACCCTAAGGCAAATAACCTTAAACTTTCCTTATTCAAGGCCGATAACCCAGGTATCAATTTTCTGTCGACCTTATAAAGGAATTAATATGGCTAGTATAAGCAACCTCGGTGTGGGTTCCGGCCTGCCACTCAGTACCATGCTTGACAGTTTGACCACCGCTGAAAAAGCTTCACTCAAACCTATTTCTACTCAGCAGACAGCTTATACGGCCAAGCTCAGTGCTTACGCCACCCTGAAAAGTTCACTGACAACTTTCCAGGCTGCTAATACCAAGCTGAACAGTGCTGACCTGTTTACCGCTACGACTGCGGCCAGTAGCTCCACAGCGTTCAGCGCTACCACTTCTGGCAGCACCGTGGCCGGTAAATATGCCATTAACGTCACGCAGCTGGCACAGGCGCAGGTTCTGACCTCAGGAGTACAGAGTAGCAACACCGCCGCGCTGGGCGACAGCTCCGTGGCCAGCCGCAGCATCGCGATTACCTTAAAAGATGGCACAAGCAAAAGCGTAACGCTCTCCAGCGATCAGACTTCGCTGACCGGCATGCGTGACGCCATCAACGGCGCCAATGCCGGCGTCACCGCCAGCATCATTAAGGTATCAGACGGCAGCTTCCGCCTCTCAATGAGCGCCAATAAAACCGGCAGCGACAATGCGGTGGCAACCATCGCCGTCACTGGTGACAGCACGCTACAGGGGATTGTGGGCTTTGACGCATCCGCCAGCAGCAACGTGATGACCCAGAGCGTCGCTGCGCAGAATGCCAAACTGACGGTCAACAATGTTGCGATTGAAAACAGCAGCAATCAGATTAGCGATGCGCTGGAAGGGATTACTTTAAATCTGACCGCGAAGACAGTTGGCGATGAGACGCTGACGATTACCAAAGACACCTCAAAATCCTCCAGCGCCATCAGTGCCTGGGTGGATGCCTACAATACGTTGCTGGATCAGTTTAATACCCTGACCAAATTCACCAAAGTCGATACCAACAGCGATGCACAGGACTCCAGTAATGGTGCCCTGCTGGGTGACAGTACGTTACGGACGATTGAGACGCAGCTGAAAAGCATGCTCACTAATTCGCAGAGCACATCTACCTTTAAATCACTGAGTCAGATTGGTGTCACCACCGACCCCACCACCGGTTCATTAAAACTGGATTCGACCAAGCTGAACAGCGCACTGGATAAAGATGCTGCAGGTGTGAAAGCGATGATCGTAGGTGACGGTAAAACCGGTATCGCCGCTAAAATCGACAGCAAGCTGACTGACTGGCTGGCTACTAAAGGGATTATTCAGTCCGCCACCGATGGCGTGAGTAAAACACTGAATAGGTTAACCACCCTCTATAACACCACCAGCGATCGTATTGATGCCGATATCGCACGCTATAAAACGCAATTTACTCAGCTGGATATGGCCATCAGTAAACTCAACTCGACCAGCACCTATCTGACGCAGCAGTTCGACACGTCCGATTCGTCTAAAAAATAACAGGAGTGACCATGTACAGCGCTACAGGCACCAAAGCCTATGCAAAAATTGGCGTAGAAAGCGCCGTGATGAGCGCCAGCCAGCAGCAGCTGGTTGTGATGCTGTTCGACGGTGCCCTGAGCGCGTTAATCCGCGCCCGCCTGTTTATGCAGGATGGCAATATTGCAGGCAAAGGCAACTCTATCTCCAAAGCGATCAATATTATCGAAGCCGGCCTGAAAGAGGGCCTGACTGAAAACCGTGGTGATGAGCTGGCCGATAATCTGCTGGATCTTTACAACTACATGACGCGTCGCCTGTTGCATGCCAACCTGAACAATGATGTTGCAGCAGTCGAGGAGGTCGAAGGCCTGCTGCGCAACATTGCTGACGCGTGGAAAGAAGTGGTTCAACCTAACCTGATTCAGGACGCCGTTTAATGACTACTGCACCGCATCTGATTACCGTTTACCAACAGTTACTCGATCTCAGCCAGGGAATGCTGCGTCATGCAGCACAAGGCGAATGGGATGAATTGATCAGCAGGGAGATGGAGTATGTCAGTGCGGTGCAGAACTTAGCCCAATCGACAGAAGCCGTGTCGCCGTCGGCACAGACTCAGGAGCAGTTACGTCCGGTGCTGCGCCGTATTCTCGATAACGAATGTGAAGTGAAACGTCTGCTGCAGGCGCGGATGGATGAGCTGGCCTCACTGGTGGGTCAGAACAGTCGCCAGAAATCGGTGATGTCCGCTTATAGCAATCAAGGCGGCGTTGTTATGGTGCCGCACGAAACCCTCTCCTGATCCCCTGCTCTGTCACGCCGCCAGATTTATTTTTCTGCGCGGCGTCTCTTTTTTGCCGCTTACTCCATACTTGATTTTCATCATCCCCTGGAGTGTGGTACATGCAAAACCCAACGTTATTACAGTTTTTCCATTGGTATTACCCGGATGGCAGCAAACTGTGGCCGGAAGTCGCCGATCGTGCGGCCTGGCTCAGCGAAATAGGTATCACCATGGCGTGGTTGCCACCGTGCTACAAAGGGGATTCGGGGGGCTATTCTGTCGGTTACGACAGCTACGATCTGTTTGACCTGGGTGAATTTGATCAGAAAGGGGGTGTTGCCACCAAATATGGCGACAAACAGCAGTTACTGGCGGCAACAGAAGCCCTGCGCAGTCACAACGTTGGGGTGCTGCTGGATGTGGTGCTCAACCACAAAATGGGTGCCGACGAAAAAGAGACGATTAGCGTTAACCGCGTCAATCCCGATAACCGCGATGAAATCTACGACGAAGTGGTCGAGTGCGAGGCCTGGACGAAATTCACTTTTCCGGCACGCGCCGGAGAGTTTTCGAAATTTGTCTGGGACCACAAATGCTTTAGCGGCGTAGACCACATCGAAAATCCGGACGAAAACGGCGTATTCAAAATCATCAATGACTACACCGCCGAAGGCTGGAACGACCAGGTTGATAACGAGCTGGGTAATTTCGACTATCTGATGGGCGCCAACATCGATTTCCGCAACAACGCGGTCAGGGAAGAGCTCAAATACTGGGCGCGCTGGGTGATGGAACAGGTGCCCTGCACCGGCTTTCGTCTCGATGCGGTAAAACATATCCCGGCCTGGTTCTACAAAGAGTGGATCGACCATATTCAGGAGGTTGCTGAGGAGCCGATGTTTATCGTCGCGGAATACTGGTCGTTTGAAACGGAGAAGCTGCAGGAGTATGTGCATCAGGTAGAAGGCAAAACCATGCTGTTTGATGCGCCACTGCACATGAACTTCCACCAGGCCTCAACCGCGGGCAGCGCCTACGACATGAGCCAGATCTTTGCTAACTCGCTGGTGGTCGCTGATCCGTGGCATGCCGTGACGATCGTGGCTAACCACGACACCCAGCCGCTGCAGTCGCTGGAAGCACCGGTAGAAGCCTGGTTTAAACCGCTGGCCTATGCGCTGATCCTGTTGCGTGAGCAGGGTGTGCCCACCATCTTCTATCCCGACCTGTTCGGCGCGACCTATGAAGATGAAGGCGGCGACGGCGAGAAGCACAAAATTGAGATGCCGGTAATCCCTGAACTGGAAGGATTGATCCGGGCGCGCCAGCAGTATGGCTGGGGCGTGCAGACCGACTATTTTGATCACCCAAACTGCGTGGCCTTCAGCCGCAGCGGCACCGAAACACAGCCAGGCTGTGTGGTGATCATGTCGAACGGCGATGCCGGTGAGAAAAGCGTGCCGATGGGTGAAGGTTTTGCCGGTAAGGTCTGGCGCGATCATCTGGGGAATCGGGAAGAGACCATTACTGCCGACGAGCACGGCACGGCGGTCTTTGTCTGTAACGGTGGCAGTGTCAGCGTCTGGGTGGTGGCAGAATAAGGTCGTTGCCGAAGAAATGACTCAAAACTAAAACCGCCCCGGCAGGCAGAAGCGTGAAGTGCGCTCTGCCCGTCGGGGCGGTTTTGTTATGGTCCGGCTGTTATGACTTCGCGTTGTTTTCTGTAATCGGTGTGCGCAGCAGTTGCGGTTCGATGTTCTGAATCACGGCGGCTTTCGGCTGTTTCGCCACCTCTTCCAGCGCCTGCTGACACTCAACGGTCGGACGCGCCACTTTACGCAGAGTCATCCTGTCATAGCTAAGCTCGCCATTCTCCACGACCAGCGGCATCACCCGCACCTGACGCGTTACGTTGACATAATCGCCGCTTAACCGGGTCAGTTTGCCTGGCTTCGCAATCACCCGCATCCACTGACGGCAGTCCAGCGTGCTGCCATCCGCATTGATGATCACACTGGCTATCGCCTTGTCGCTGATCAGGCTGCTCTGTGGGCCGACGGTTTGCCAGGTTCCCTGCAGATCAGCGGGCGCCGGCGTTTGCACCGCATTTTCATAATCGTTGATTTGTGCACAGCCACTCAGTGCCAGCGCGGCAATCAGCATCCACTTTTTCATGTTTAATCCCTAAGATCTCATCAATGGCGGCTACGTTATAATTTTTCCACCGCGTTGCGCAAGGTATCTGGGTGTTCAAACACCACGCAGACCCTGATTGCGCCAGAATTTATCCCGCAGTGAGCTCCACGGTCAGGTTTTTGACCGGAAGTTCAGAGGCTGAACTGATGCAAACTCCGGCCTTTGTCACGCCTGACAAGCGGAAGACAACCCGCTACACTGACGCGCTGCAACAGACTTTCAGGAATATGAATATGAAAACGCCAGAAGCCTACTATGCCCAGGCGCGCGAGATGTTTTTTACCGCGCATCCCGACTTTCAGTCTGCGCTTGATGAATTAACGGAGAGCGACGCCCGTGCGGCTAACCTGTCACTGCGACAGCTGCGCGAATGGCATGCCGAACGTATCTATGCGGCCTTTTTGCGGCAGAAGAATCTGGATGGAATGATCTTTTCTATTCAGCTCGCTGAGTCGGATAAAGCGGTGGCGGCTGAAGCTATCGAGACTTATCTCAAATCTCATGCTGAGTCGCTGGGGATGAGCTGGGAAGAGTTTTGCATCAAAAACGAGCTCTAATCAGGGCCGCGCTGAAGTTGTATCTTGCACACACCTCCAACCAGTTTCGGCACTGCAGATAAAATTGTACTAAACAGGGGAAAGTGTATAACTTCGGCGTGCGACTCAGGTCGTGATTGTCCTTTAACGAATAGTGCTGATGCACTGCCTCTGCAGGTGTTGTCTCAATTCCACCTCCAGAGGCGAATTTTTTTATCCGCCCCTACCCTTCACCTTCCGTCGCTTTACCCTTTACTTCAACATAACTCGCTACCGCCAGCAGACGATTAATATGCGTCAGTAGCAGATCCACATCAGACTGCAGAAACTCGGTCGAAGATTGCGAAGCGGTAACAATGGCATCCTGCACCGTTTCTGAAATAGTCAGCGAGTTGTCCTGTTTCGCCTGCACCAGCAGCGCCGCAACCAGCAGGGACTGCGCTTCAAGCTGCGCCGTCAACTCTTTTGCATCGACGTCCATCTTTGCCAGTTTTAGCAGAATATCAATTACCAGTTGTCGCATCGCGGACCTCCTGAAAAGTAAGCCGCCATTATGTCGCGATGCGTGCGCATTTTGCTAGTCGAAGATTGAGGTTTATGCGAGATAAAAATTTACACGAAATCAGGCGCGCTGCCTTGCTACTGTTTTTATTTACAGTATTATATGTCAGCGATTTTGCCCTGAATGGATTGCCATCATGTTTGTTGAGTTGATTTATGACAAGCGCAACGTTGCCGGTTTACCGGGTGCTCGCGAGATGATTCGTGAGGAGCTGGAAAAGCGGGTGCATCGGGTGTTTCCTGACATTGAAGTTAAGGTCAAGCCGATGGAACGTAACGCGATTGATACTGATTTGAGTAAGAACGATAAAGCGACGGTTGCGCGGATTGTTGAAGAGATGTTCGACGAAGCGGAAATGTGGCTGGTGGCCGATTAATCCCTTAACGGCCACCACATCAGTTAGCGGGAGATGACTTAGCTCTCCTGCTCGCTGTGATTAACTTCAATCTCGATGTCCTGAATCGCGGCATCCAGATCTTCCAGCAGTTTACCCTGCTTATTAAGCAACGCATCGATTCGGTCGGCGTTGGTCTTGTCTTTATACTCACCCGCATCAAACGCTAACCATTGGCTGGAAAGGGTTTCGGTGTTGGTCTGAGCATAGTGACGCATCTCTTTTAGCTGAGAAGTCACGTCACGCAGATATTCAGTTTTGGTCTTGGTTTCTGTTGAATCGCTCATGCTAAATTTCCTTCTGGTCATCTATCCAAAGTGAGTAGGCTTAGCGGTTCATCAACCGGCCAATCAGCGGGCCTGCATTCAGGTACAAAATGTTGCCCGTATATTTAAAACTAGTCGATAATAGCGAAGCCGCATTAAGAATAATCGGAAGTTATGGTTTATGACCGGATTTCACGGCTGGCACCTCACTCTCAGTGACGACCTCTTTGACTTTTATGACCGTTTTGTCGGCTATGCGATCCGGTATTGCATCCAGCTTGTGCTGTATTGCTGCAACCTGATCGGTCAGCAGCTCCACTCTGTCATCACGCCGCGCCGCAATTAAGCGGTAATCCGCCCGAATCTCCTCGACCCGCTTGTTTGCGGTGTTACTGACGTAGAGAAAAATGATCGTCATCAGGATGCAAATCATCGAACAGCTCAGCAATACGCAGCCGAGGATAACTTTGCGCCGGTAAGACATCGGTGCCTTAGTGCTATTAATCGTGGCCATCACTGCGATCCTCCAGAGTTGAGATAAGCCGATCAATCTCATTACGAAATTTATCGTTCTGATCGGTTTCGGTCATTGCCAGTAAAATCCCTACCGCATTCTTGATTAACCGAAGATCCGTTTCGAGTGTCGAGATACGCCGCAGATTCCTGTCGTGCCGTTCGCGTAATTCATCGTTCTCCTCCCGTATCAGCAGGTTGCTCTCTTTCAGCAACACCACCTGCTCTTTGTAGCTGGTAATAATTTCGCCGCCGGCTCGATTACTGGTTACGATTGACGCAATTCCCGCCAATAACGGTTTCCAGAACAGTGCTGCTGCCCCCCCACCCAGAACTAACGCACCCATACTGGTAATCAGACTACTTTCCATGCCACACCCCTTTGTACGGTAAGGTCTCTGGAACTTACTGCGTGCTGTTTAGCCACGTCCCCCGCATGAAATTTAAGATTGCTTAAATACCAGGCTTAAGTATACTTAAGTCACTCTCAACCAAAAAGTCAAGCTTATGAAAAACGAAACGCTGGGTGACCGCATCCGACTCCGACGTAAATCGCTGCAGTTAACGCAGAAGCAATTGGCGCAACAGGTAAAAGTGTCCCATGTGGCGATTTCGCAATGGGAAAAAGAGGAGACGCTGCCGCGCGGTGAGAACCTGCTGCGGCTCGCCGAAGCGCTGGGCTGCGCACCGGCTTTTCTGATAGATGGGGATGGTCCTGTTTTCAGCGAAAGCGCCTGGAGTGGTTTGCACCAGATCCCACTGCTTGCACAGCGCGACGTGCCGCGATGGCTGAGCGAGGCCGGTTCCGTCCGGCATGAACTGCTGATGCACAACGACATGGCGCTTTCACAGCAGAGCTTTGCCTTCCGGGTGGAAGAACAGGCGATGACGCCCGCGATTCTGCGGAATGATGTGGTGATCATCGATCCCACGCAGTCACCTCAGCCCGGCGACTGCGTGCTGGCATTGCAGCAGCAGGTCGTGCTGCTACGCACCTGGCGTCAGCGCGGCAGTGAAAATGGCGTCATGCAGTTTGAACTGGCACCGGTCAATATCAACTTCCCTGAGCTGCAATCCAGCCGGGACAGCCTGAAGCTGATTGGTACGCTGGTGGAACTGCGACGCTACCGCCAGCCATAAAAAAACCCGCCGTGCGCGGGTTCACTTTTCATCGTACAACAGTGGCTGAGTTTATAACCGGACAGTTACAGGGCATCGGTCAGTTGATCTACCACCACTTTGCCCTGCAAATCGGTCTGCATAATGCGGTAATTCACGGGCCATGAGCGGCGGGTACTGAGTTTATCGAACAGGGTTACGCCGCCTTTTTTAACTCCCTGGCTATTTACAATAATCCATTCGGTGACCTCTTCCTGACCACGATTTTTCAGGCTCAGCGAGCGTTGTTCGATTAACTGATCTTCAGCTTCAATCTTTAAATAGTCTCTTAACATAATTTCTATCTCCTGGTAACGCAGGCCACTATATGCCTTTTGCTAATCCGTTCAATCGAATTTATTTATCGATCTGTTTATCGACGGGAATGTGACCTGCCGCAAGCGACATGGCAGGTTTGTCCATTACTGCATCAGGGATTCCCGGTTAGCATGAACCTGCTGTACACACCCAAACATCGAAAAATGACGTGTTCAGTATGAGAGAAACTCCGATTAGCCCGCCGCTGGCGGGCTTTTTTTTCTTCTTTAATCCGCTGCGCATGCGGGATGTCAGTGCTGGTCTAAACTTAAGAGACTGGAATAAAAGGAGAGAGTTATGTTTAAGCACAATACGAATGAAGAACGTAAGAAAGAAGGTGATGTCAGCAAAAGCCTGCCGGAAGCCGCTCCAAACGCTGGTAATGCTTACGAGGAAGATGATCATCCTGCCACTGATGCGCCGAAAGATCATGGCGAAGTGCCGCGCAAAAATGATGACAGCCAGGATGACAAAAAAGATCCTTACAAGGCAAGCTGATCTGCGAGAGGCGCGCCCGCTGGGCGCGCTGGTCAGCGTTAAGATTTAATGAGATCGGCAAGCTGGTACTGATTTTCAACCAGCCAGGCTGGAAAATGTTCGGATGTCACCGGCACTATCTCCATCCTTCGCGGACGATTCCAGATATCAATATTGTTCTCAACGCAGCGCCGTATATGATCCGGATTGTTAAATTCGGGGCAGTTACGTTCGGTATGAGAAATCGAAGACATTTTTTCACTGATGCGCTCATCGCTCATTACCCAGGAAAAATGCCACCCTGCATTCTTAACGGTTTTTGTCCGGAAATTTAGCCACTTCCAGCGCCACCAGTTCTCGCGTATCGGTGTACCACGACGCTTAACATTGCGAAGCAATTCCGGTTGCCCCATAAAAAAGTCTCGCAGCGTTTTACAGGTCACCATTTTCGCCAGTGTGGCACAGCGCGGTGTGCCGTCGTCATTTAAAACCCGGACATTAAATTTAAAATTGAAATATTGCTGATGTAGCGTCGTGCAAAGATGCTGATGACTGAATGCTTTTATCGCCTCGGGTCGGGGAATTTCATCGACGTCTGACACAATAACAATATCATCATCCTGCGCGCCGGCCAGCCCCTGCATAATCTGATTACGTGCAGTGGCTTCATTTTCCCAGGGATCAGTCTCACCCGCATTAACCAGAGAACTATTCGATTTAAAGGCTTCCTGATAAAATCTGGGCGCAATATCGTTAACAATATAAATAATTTTATCGCGGAAACGATCGAACTTCTCAATATCAAAATGAAGCTTTTCCCGGCGTTTTCCGGTAAAGGTATAGCGCGATTCCACAATGACAAACCGATCAACAACATGCTCAAGCGTGTTCAGACGCATCTCAAGCAAGATATCTTCATCGTAGTACAAAAAACAGTCATAAATCATAATATTCAGAGGCACTTAAGTAGTAAGGATTTTCATCAGGACACCTCAACATGCGTAACACAACAGAGGTATAACGCCTTTTGTTGGGTCGTTTTTTAGTGAACCTGATGTGTGTGTAATGTACTGCGTAAAACTATCTATGTTTATAATAAACTGGCTAACAAAGGCTGCAGGCAATGATTTTCGGGCATCCGCCACAAAGCAGACTAACGATATGATGAGCAACCATTCAGAGTGATATTTACCTGACATTCACCTGACAACGGTTAACACCAGCAGGCAGCATGAGTCATCTTATGCGGCTACCTTTTTTTTATGCTCGTTGCTTACATCATAATGCGTTGCGAAGAATGTTACATTTAGTCCGTAACGCTAGCAATATCAAGCGCAGATTTTTAATTAAAATGAGCGATACGATCAATATCCGGATATTATTGGTCAACAAAATAACTATGATGGTTTCGTTCATGAAGAAGATCATTATTGCCCTGAGCATAAGTCTGTTGGGCGGATGCGTAGATATGGGAAGGGTTGGATTACACCCGACAACAAAAACCGCTTATTTCGACGGTCATCCTTTTCAGGTTGAATCCTGCCTTAGCGTAGCAGCACAGGATCAAAGACTCTATCTGGAGCAGGATGAACCTCTGCCGGATGGCACGAAGCGATATAATCTTGAGCAGGATGATGAAACCGCAGCCTGGGTTGAAATTGCAAAGTTCAGCCATCATCAGACCAGTGCGACATTTTACTATGATCCAAAAGCATCAGATATCAGCACAGCAGTTTCAGGGATGATCGCACGGTGCAAAACATCACATTAAATGCCGCGTCGGCATGTGCGTGATGCAGGATGGATGACCAGGAGACAGAATAAGTTGTCAGGCCAGCCCGAGCACAAGCGCTTGCCTGACAACCTTTTGCACTCTTCTATTCAAAGGTTTTTATCACGCTCGCTTCCGGGCTATGCCATGTTCAGGAGTGGGCAGCCGAAGCTCAGCCTATTTAGCCGGTTCGCAATCATAAGCACCTCGTATGCGGATCTGACTCTGGCTGGTGCGGACGATTTCAGCTCTTAACAGCCCTTTGCCCTGACGGTTCGTCAGTTCCATATCCACCATCCCCGGCGCTTTGCTGTTTTTCACCAGCAGTTTGACGGTCGCGTTATCGTAATCGCCCTTCTCTTTCGCAAAGGTGACTTTCTGCGTTTTTGCGCGTTCTCCATTCACCGAGAACCAGCCGCTCTTGTCAGGTTTAAGATAGAACGGCCCGCACTGCGTGGCAGCAAAGGCTGGAGCCGATAAGCTGATTAACGATGCGATAAGGATAAGTTTTTTTAGCATTGGGCTGGCGTCCTGCTGATGGGTGATGAGGGGTCGGGTCGTCTGCACCGAAGAGTGAGTTCCCTGCTGCACGGCTCGTAATAAAGAGCAGTATAGTCAATGACACCTGCATTATCGCCAGTACAAGGTCATAGACTCAGCAAAGGGATCGGCCTTGATGCTGGCATCCCACTCCCTCATCGCCTCCACGCAGGCGTGCCTTGTTCAGCGGAATCAGCTCACTAAACCTGCATATTCATAATTTCACTTTGAATATTTAGCATAACAGGTTGATGTGCGTTGAGGCGTGGTTTTACAGAGACATACCGCAAGTCACAAACTGCCGTGGTGGTGGTATTGAGGTGATTTGCGGTATTTTTTTGTGCTACATGTGTGCTACGGCTAAATTATCGGCCTGCTTGGCTCATGCACGGACACGACCTCCGCCGTAACCTTCCCAAGCACGATAACCCCCTCAAGCCCTTCTCCGTCAATCGTCTCGCCGTCTGAGGTTATGATTCCCGTCCTGAACAGCCTGCCCAGCTGCGGGAACTCGCCTATCTGAAATGCAACCTTATCGCCATTTTCTGGCTTCACTGATTTGTCGGCCAGCACGAATCCGTCCGGCGTCTCGATCAGCATCATGTTGTTCCGGTACGGCATCAGGATGTCGTTCAGGTCGATGCGCTTTTCGATGTAGTCTGATGCTGGTGATGGAAAGCCCATAGCTACCTCACGTATCCCATGTTGCGGAGCGCCCAGGTCTTATTTTCGCTCTCCTCGGTAACCAGCTCGAAGAAGAAGTTCTGGTAACGCCGAATCTACCGGTTACACTCCTGCAGCGTCCACACGTAGTTTACGTCATCAAGACGCTTCTGGAACGCAGCAGTGGTGAGTATCTGCCTGCATCGGGGGTCCTTCGTTATCGCGCTCATGAACGCCGCCTGTATGTCACTCTCTCTCGCCATGATAAATCCTCCTCTGATAAATACTGTATGAATAAGCAGTAATATCGATCGGTACTTTTGATCAAGGCGGACCAGTTCACAGATTTGTAAAGGGATTGAGGGGAAAGAAGTTTTTGATGGGCATCGGGCGCTGGCAGTGACTAATCTCAAATCAGACCCGCAGCCTGCTGAGACTGGCGCGGTACCATCCGCCCCGTCGCCGTGGCTTTTTTATGACTACCAGTCAGAGAGATTGGTTGGTACTATCTTGCCGCTTAACATTCACATCTGAGGCCAAATGGAAAAGCTGAGACCAAACAGCGATATTGAAATTCTGCGCGCTTTCGCAATCATCATGGTTCTGGTGCAGCATTACCCTTCGCTATATTTCTGGAGTGGTCACTCATTTTTTGCAAAGGTGAATACCTTTTTGCAATTCTGGTCTGGCGTAGATTTGTTTTTATGCATTTCAGGATTTGTTGTTAGTTGCTCACTAATCCCTTTAATTGATAAGTGCAAAGATCAGGGTATTAGCTCATCAGGAGTAATAAAGTCATTCTTTATTAAGCGGGCATTCCGTCTTTTTCCTACTTCTTTTTTATGGATAGCAATAATTCTATTCATGACATTCACCTATAATATATCTGGTGCATTCGGCTCCACAAAGTGGAATTTTTATCAGGCCCTAAGTATACTTACCTACACCTACAACTTGCTGAGCCATTACATGCTTGTTAATTCATTACCAACAAGCATGGGGCCATTTTGGTCACTTAATCTTGAAGAGCAATTTTACTTTATATTGCCATTTTTTATCATCTTCACCAAAAAAGAATTTAGAACACCATTATTGATTGTTATGATATCAATACAGTTTTTTATTCTTAGGCAGGATACTTACCTGATGAACTTCAGGATGGACTCTATTTCCTGGGGGGTTGTTCTTTCAATTTTTTACATGGATGGCAGGACATTGAGGTTTGAGCCTAAACTATTAAAGAGTAAAGCCTTTTCATTGTGTGTAACTGCGGTCGCGCTGTGCTATTTAATGTTTAGCATACCAGCACTTCACGAATGCCGATTTATGGTTGGAATGCTGGCTTTAGTAAGCGCTGTTCTTGTTTTTGTCGCTTCATTCAATAAAAAATATATCTATTGCCCTGAGCCACTAAGAAAGACACTTCTCTGGATTGGATCAAGATCATATGCAATATATGTAATACACATGCCTGTCATTTATTTTATCCAAGAAAGCACGATAAGATATTACATAGCAATTGGTCAGCCGCCCTCGAAGACATTATCATTGTGCTTCATTATGACCACTATGGCAATATTAATTACCGTGTTAGTCGTAGAGTTAAATTTTAGAATTATTGAAAAGCCACTTCGTAACTATGGAAGAAAAGTAGCTTCAAAATTTACAGACGAAAATAAAAACACTCTTAAGCCTTTTAGCTGATTATTTTAGTGAGAATTCAAATGCTAAAGTCAATACATTACACACGCGGATTTGCAGCTTTACTTGTGGTTCTGTTTCACTTTTCTTTTATGTATATTGGCAAGGCTGAGCCTTTTAATACGGCATTCCTGAACGGAGGCTTCGGCGTTGACCTTTTTTTTCTGATCAGCGGATTTATTATAACCTATGTCACTGCAAAGAAAGGTAACGTGGCTGGATTCTTTCTGAAGAGATTTTTTCGAATCTATCCGTTATTTCTCTTTATACTGGTAATCTCTTCAATATTCCTGATCCGATACAACGTCCACCCAATATGGACAATGATTAAGTCAGGCATGTTTATTCTTCAGGACTATAACAGGCCAGCGCCAGAGTTCGATTTTAACTTTATCGGCCCAGCATGGACGCTTTCATACGAAATCTGGTTTTATTTTGTGTTCGGCATGGCAATGATGGCCAATCATAAGTATAGGGTTCTAGTAGCCTCAGCCATTTTGCTAGCTCAGGTGTTTCTGCTTCAGCTCACCTTCACTGGCTCAGTGTCGCTCAACTCTAGCTATGTTTCTTCCCTTGGGGATAGCTCCTATGCCGATCATGCCTTGAAGTTCTTTAGCACATCTCTTCATTTAGAGTTCCTGCTTGGCATGTGGCTTTGCGAAGCGTTCATGAGAGGATGGCTGAAATTAAGGTCAACCATATCCATTCCTATGATTATGCTATTGGCCTCCCTTTCTGGATGGCTTTACTTCTCAGAGGTGGTCTATGGATCTGGATTAACTAAATTCTATCTCATAGCGCTTCCATTATTTATTGCCATCATACTTTATGAATCTAACTTTATAATATTTAACTCAAGGGTTATATCTTTCTTCGGTGATATATCATTCTCAATATATATCACACACTTTTTTATAATGTATCTTCTTCTTGAGCATCCGCCGTTTTTTTGGGCGGAAGCTGGCAACCTGACCAAACTTATCACGTCTACGCTTTTAGCTATTGCATTTGCATACGTATTGCACAAGATGGTCGAGTTGCCGTTTATTAAAGTTGGAAGGAAGTTACAAGGGAATGCGCTGCATTAAATTAAAATGCTGGTTTGTCTGGCCACGTAACAGCGCTGGAGATATCAGCATTGATTCGACTCAGCAAGACGCGATACTTCTTCCATAATGGCAGCGCCTTTGTTTCATCATCGGTAGCCATCTCAAGGTCCACCGCATCCTGAAGGACGCTTATACGCTGACTTGCCTCGTTCATGAGAGTGGATTTCAGAGTAATGTTCATAGATGCAATTGCAGCGTCCTGGGCAGCCTTCTGTTCATCTGTAAGAGCAGGGGCTGTAAACTTCTTTGCATCATACGAATAGCCGATACTGACAGCCTCACCATCGGGAATCAGCACGGCTAAAACGTCATTTCCGAAGCTGACTTCTTCCTCGCCGTCCCACACAACCATATTGACCACTCTTTTATCTTGCACTAAAGCATAGTTAGCATTATGCGTACTCCTCAATAACAACGACGCCGACACCGCCTGCTCCGCCAGCACGGCCAATCTGTAAGTATCCCAGCTTTAGTTCCACACACTTTTTGAGATTTCCGGTTTCTCAGCCATCAGCCGGTATTCTTCCGGTGTCAGGTTATTCAGGGATTCATGGGGCCGCTCACTGTTGTATTCATTCAGCCAGCGCTCTGTGATTTCCCGTGCTTCGTTCAGCGTTCTGAACAGGTAAAAATCCAGTATTTCTGTCCGGTACGTCTTGTTAAACCTCTCAATAAACCCGTTCTGTGTCGGCTTACCCGGCTTGATAAATTCCAGCATCACACTATGGTCTTCAGCCCATTGTGCCAGAGCCAGTGATATCAGTTCGGGCCGTTATCCATCCGCATCTTCAGCGGATATCCGCGATTCGCCACTATCCTGTCCAGAACCCGCACCATTCGTTGCGCAGGAATATTCAGATCGATTTCTATCGCAAGGGCCTCGCGGTTAAAATCATCCACCACGTTGAAGGTCCGAAAACGCCGACCACAGAGCAGCGCGTCGTGCATAAAATCGATAGACCAGCCCTGATTGAGCGCTTCCGGCGTTGCCAGCGGAGCCGGATTGCGCACCGGAAGACGTTGCTTACCCTTGCGTCGAAAATTCAGTTTCAGCAGACAGTAAATCCGGTGTACGCGCTTGTGGTTCCAGACGTGCCCCTGCCTGCGCAGCAACTGAAACAGCTTCTTAAAGCCGTAGCGGGGATAGCGCTCTGCCAACCCGGTCAGCACCTGGATCACCGCTTCATCACGCCGGGTATCGGGCTGGTAACAATACACCGTCCTGCTCAGCGATAACGTCCTGCATGCCTGGCGTATGCTCATCGTAAACTGCGCGGTCAGATAGTTGACGAACTCACGCTTTATCGCTGGTTTTAAAGCTTTTTTTCGATGACATCTTTCAGTGCACGGCATTCAAGACTGAGATCGGCAAACATTTGTTTGAGACGGCGATTTTCGTCCTCAAGATCCTTCATCTTTTTGATATCAGAGGCTTCCATCCCGCCGTACTTTGCTTTCCAGTTGTAGTACGAGGCCTCAGATATTCCCGCTTCGCGGCAGACATCTTTGACGGTGCGTCAGGCTTCGACGGATTTCAGAACGGCGATGATTTGGTGCTCAGTGAATCGGGCTTTTCGCATGGTGATCTCCTCGAAGGATATAATCAGTATGTCGGAAGATCTCTAAAAGTGAATGGTCCGGTTAAGCGGGATACTTACAAATCGATGATGATTTGATTGATATAGCTCCAGAGCCACCGCCGCCATAGATTCCGTTTTCACCAGCAGTGGATGCCCCAGCCGCAACAGGATTTCCACCGCCACCAAGACTTGAAGCTCCACCTGCCCCAGAAACAATCGCGTTGCTACCGACAATACCCTGAAGGCCAGCAGATCCTCTTTGATTGAGGATATTCCCTGTAGTTGGTGCGGCGCTTGTACCACCGTTCGCGGTTACAGCGGTTAATGAGTCTGATGCTAGTGATCCGCCCCCGCCTCCAAATCCACCTGTCGCATTAATGTAGCTCCCAAATGTTGTAGTTCCGCCCTGACCGCCATTTCCACCCGCCCCCCCACCGGCAGCGCCCGCCGCCCCAGCGGTGCCGACATTAATTGATACCGGCAGAGTTAACGAAGAAATGTCTAGCATTGAGATGGCAGTATTACCCGCACCACCACCACCGCCGCATCTACGTGTGTTCGCGTCAGTTGCAGCAGAACCACCGCCGCCGCCGCCGCCAATTACTGTCACCTTAATTCTCTTTGTTCCTGCCGAAGGCGTATAAGTACCTGAAGCGGTAAAAACTCTGATTGCTGTTAACCTGCCCTGTGAAATTAAATTAAACGCAGTCTTAAGGTTAGCCAGAAGGGATGCTGTGTTGCCGTTGTCTAAAACGTCGACAGATGCGCTGCCCGCTGATAGCTGGCTGAACAGTGCAGGTGCAGGCGATTGGGTCAAAGGTCTGGATGATGCCAGGCATGGAAACGCGGATGGAGAAGATGGAATCTGACAAGGCTTTATACGCCTGCGATTCACCGCCAGCCTGTGATTGTTGTGAAACTGGCATATTTGCTCCAATAAAAAACCTGCCGAAGCGGGTTGATAAACAAGAGTTAGATTTACAATAAACCCATCTTTTCAGCTGCAACGATACTGTAAACATCGCCCCGCCCATTACAAGGAGCGGCAACACTAAGCATTCCGACATAGCCTTGACTACCTTGCTGCTGGCAAAGTTTGGTATGCATGATGGCCAGTTTCGACGCATGCTCGAAATCAATAAAGTTTCCAAACGTCGCTTCGTCTAGAGCAACTGCTTTAGTTTTATTGGGTATGCGCCTATTTTTTAACACTGCTGAAAAATCATTGAGCGCTTTTGTTAAGTTTGAAATACATAAATTCGTATAGTCAGTGTTGTTATATGCGGACACTCGCCTGCATTCCTTTGCGTACTCTTCTAAAGCTATTTGAAAGCGTCTAAGGGTCAAATCATTGGATCCGACTTTTAAGTATACATTATCAGAGGTTTGCTTATTCGGATAACGGGTTACGAATCCTAAATTATTTAATGCAGTGCCAAATTTTCCTTGTACATTATTAAATTTTGAAATGTCCATATCCCCGATGGGAACCTCAGGATGAGACGCTTTGAATTGCGCTTCAATTTTATCTTCATTTGCCTCTCGAATGGCCTTTGTCTCTGCAGCCTTGCGCTTGTTATTTATTTGCTCTTCTTTTTTTTGAGCCAGCCATTTTTCCTGAGCCTTGAATCCACCAGGATCCCAAGCACATGCGGTTAGTAATAGTGGTAGCAGTACTGAAAAAAGTCTTATTGTTTTCACTTTTCATTCATCCTAAATATCTATTCATCGCAGTTGCAGCCAGGAGGTCAACTGCGCCACGCGCTTCGCACATCATGTCCATATACCACGCCTGTCCGCGTGTATCACCAGTGTACATAATGCCACGCACGATATAAACGCCATCGGTCGCAATACTTGCGGGCTGTTGCAGTGTTCCGTTGACGCTCAGATTCCCGTTATTTTCGGTCTCAAAAATCCGCCCACCCGACCGCTGTACTTCGTCGCTGGAGAGTGCTGATCGGTACACAGAAGCCTGGTCCAGCTCTATTAAACCACTCACCCGGATATTAGGGTTAATCAGGCATCGCACGTTAACGCCAGCGCCCATGGTCTGCTGTGGCATGCCGATAAGTCCGGTGCGGCTGTTCAGTACGATCGCTTCATGGATGTACTTATCAGTGCTGACCATCTGCGCCTGACCATCAACAATCTGCCAGTTGGCATTGCACTGGTCAGCCACGTTATTCATCACGTCACGCGCCATGCCATACATCACACGCCCGCGAGGGAAAACGGTATCCGGCATCTGAGAGGTAATTCCCTGGGTGACGCTGAAGGGCTGGAAGCTCTGCATTGTGGCAGCGTGCAAATCTGCCACCGTCTAACCGGCTGCCAGCGTGGTGCTGACCTTCGCGGCAACAAATGCCTGATGACCGTCAATGGCCTGAATCAGGATATACGTGTCAGTGGGATTATCACGCCCGGTTATCCGACAGGAGTGGCTCCCAACAAGAACCACCTGAGAATCTGGTTCATGTATGAGGGGCAAAGACGGTGGGAGGCGATAGGAGTACCCGACACACCCAAAAACAGGAAGATTGCTGGGGAGCTGCGTAGCAACATCGTCTACCGCATTAAGACAGGGACGTTTGATTACCGGAGTGAGTTTCCCGACTCACCAATGTTTAAGAATGAAGTGGGTTCATTGATGTCAGTGCCGATCAGGGAGGTAGCGGATTTATGGCTGAAGCTCAAAAAGCCTGACTGGGCCAATAGCTCTTACATCACGACAGAGCGCCGCGTCAGGGTGACGCTGGATATCATCGGCAACGGAAAGGACATCCGGTCAGTCATGCAGAAAGATATTCTCAACCTGCGCATTGAGCTTCTGAATGGCAGTTACTTTACTGGCAGGAAGATGAATATAGAAAAGAAAGGGAGGACAGCGGCCACGGTTAACTCCAGCATGGCAGACCTGAAAGCTATCTTCGCCTTTGCTCATGGCAACGGGTATATAGAGGCAAACCCGATGACCGGCATCAAGCCGCTGAAGAAGTCAAATAAGCGGCCGGACCCGATAACGCGGGAAGAGTACCCTCGCCTCATCGCGGCATGCTCAACACGCCAGACGGCAAACATGTGGTCTCTTGCCATCCTGACAGGATTACGGCATGGCGAGATATGCGCGCTGGCCTGGGAGGATGTGGACCTTGAAGCGAAGAAGCTGACAGTCAGCCGTAACCTCACACCACAGGGCTTATTCACTCCACCGAAGACAGAAGCCGGAAACCGTGTCATATGCCTGATGGATGCAGCTGTCGATATTCTGCGTGATCAAAGGGAGCTGACTCGAATGTATCCTCAGACCTCATTCACCTTTCATACCAGGGAGTATGGCGAGCGAATTGAGGAGCAGAAGACGTTCGTGTTCAATCCCAGCGTGAACGCTGTCAATGGCCGATCCGGAGCATATTACTCAACAGAGTCATTAGGACAGATATGGACCGGCGCACTGAGGCGTGCAGGCCTGCGTCACAGGAAAGCCTATCAGTCACGTCATACGTTCGCATGCTGGGCTCTTTCAGCAGGCGCAAACCCGAACTACGTTGCATCGCAAATGGGCCACTCCGATGCGCAGATGGTGTACCGGGTTTATGGCGCCTGGATGTCAGAGAACAATACCGACCAGCTATCACTCATCAACACGAAAATGAGCGATCCTGTTCTACATACGTGCTCCACTAAAGTGGCAGTACGATAAACCACAACCGCTTCAGACAGTTACCCGCCTAAACCTGCATATTCATAATTTCGCTATACGCCGACACCAGCTTGTTCCTGACCTGAATACCCATCTGCATTGAGATTGATGATTTCTGCAGATCGACCATCACATCATTAAGCGCGATACCGGGTTTACCCATCTCAAAATCCTGCGCCTGGGTGCGGGCGGTGGTCTGCGTCTCGCTGATCTTATCCAGCGCCGCTTTCATAGTTGCACCGAAATCGATCTGATTAGGGGCTTCACTGCTGCGGTTGCTGGCCTGCAGTGAGGTCGCCTGAAGCTGCTGCAGTACGCCGTCAATTGCCTGAATGGACATGAACGATACCTTATAAAGGAGGATGATATTTTTTCTGTGGGGAAAATTTAGCACGTTGTCAATGAGACAAAGCTGCTAAATGACAGCAAAAAACCTACCTTATCCAGCCATCGAATTTTCCTTATCACCTAATAATGCCTGGCATTGAAGTGGAAATTTTATCTACGCAGGTCAGGGAGTCTGTTTTGCCATCTCAACTTACCCGGTCAATTACGTCAGGCAGGAATCGGTCATGAATGCGAGTACAGCCGCCACAACAGAACAAGAAAAGAAAGGCTTCGGTGACCTGCTCGCTCGCCTGCGCGCAAATCCGCGTATTCCTTTAATCGTCGCTGCCGCCGCCGTTGTGGCGATAGTGATCGCGATGGTGCTCTGGGCGAAGCAGCCCAGCTATAGCGTCCTTTATAACAACCTTACAGATGAAGATGGCGGTGCCATCGTCACGCAGCTGACGCAGATGAACATCCCTTATCGCTTCGCCGAAAATGGCGGCGCGCTGATGGTGCCGGAAGCGAACGTGCATGAGCTGCGTCTGCGTCTGGCTCAGCAGGGTCTGCCGAAAGGCGGCTCGGTGGGTTTTGAGCTGCTCGATAAAGAGAAGTTCGGTATCAGCCAGTTCAGCGAGCAGGTTAACTACCAGCGCGCGCTGGAAGGCGAACTGGCTCGTACCATCGAATCACTCGGCCCGGTTAAAAGCGCCCGTGTTCATCTGGCGATGCCAAAACCAACCTTATTTGTGCGTGAGCAGAAAGCGCCATCCGCTTCTGTCACCTTAACCCTGCAGCCTGGCCGTGCGCTGGATGAAGGCCAGATTCAGGCCATCGCCCACATGGTCTCAAGCAGCGTCGCCGGTTTACCGCCGGGCAACGTCACCGTGGTCGATCAGACCGGTCGCCTGCTGACCCGCTCTGACTCCGCTGGTCGCGACCTGAATGATGCACAGCTCAAGTATGCCTCTGAAGTTGAAGCACGCTACCAGCAACGTATCGAAGCGATCCTGAATCCGATTCTCGGTCAGGGCAATGTGCATGCGCAGGTTACCGCGCAGATTAACTTCGACACCGCCGAGCAGACCGACGAGAAATATCAGCCTAACGCTAACCCGTCGAACTCAGCGATTCGTTCGCGTCAGACCAGCACCAGCGACCAGTCAGGCAGCCCTTATCCGGGCGGCGTGCCGGGCGCGCTCTCTAACCAGCCTGCGCCAGCTAACACTGCGCCGGTGACGACGCCGAACAACAATGCCGCCAATGGCCAGAACGCCAATGGTCAGAATGCTAACGGTCAGAACAACGCGGCGAATAACGCTAACCAGACCACAAGCACCGCAGCAGCCAGTGCCGGACCGACCAACTCGCGTCGTGACGACACGGTGAACTACGAGCTGGATCGCACCATTCGTCATACCAAGGTCAACGTTGGCGACGTACAGCGTCTGTCGGTTGCGGTCGTGGTGAACTTCCGTGCAGATGATAAAGGCAAAGCGGTTGCGCTGAACGAACAGCAGCTGAAGCAGATTGAAGATCTGACCCGCGAAGCGATGGGCTACTCCCAGAACCGTGGCGACAGCATCAACGTGGTGAACTCGCAGTTCAACACCACTGAACCAGTGACCACCGATCTGCCCTTCTGGCAACAGCAGTCGTTCTTTGATCAGCTGATGAACGCCGGTAAGTGGCTGTTGATTGCCCTGGTCGCTTTCATCCTCTACCGCAAACTGGTTCGTCCGCACCTGGTTCGCAAGCAGGCCGCAGAGAAAGCCGCCGCGGAAGCCGTTGCCGCTCGTGCGACTGAGCAACCGGAAGAAGAAGCCTTTAATGTGCAGCTCAGCAAAGATGAGCTGGATCAGGAACGTAAGTCTAACAACCGCATGAGCGCAGAAGTGATGAGTCAACGCATCCGCGACATGTCAGAAAACGATCCGCGCGTTGTAGCGCTGGTAATTCGCGAATGGATGAGTAAAGAGCTATGAGTCTGACCGGAACCGAAAAAAGCGCCATCCTGATGATGACCATTGGCGAAGAGCGCGCCGCGGAAGTTTTCAAACACCTGAACCAGCGTGAGGTCCAGCACCTGAGCGGCGCGATGGCCAACATGCGTCAGGTGTCGCATAAACAGCTGACTGAAGTGTTGCGTGAGTTCGAAGCGGATGCTGAGCAGTTCGCGGCGCTGAGCCTGAACTCCAACGAATACCTGCGTTCGGTGCTGACCCGGGCACTGGGCGAAGAGCGCGCCTCCAGCCTGCTGGAGGACATTCTCGAAACGCGCGACACCACCAGCGGCATGGAAACGCTCAACTTTATGGAGCCGCAGGCTGCTGCCGACCTTATTCGCGACGAGCATCCACAGATCATCGCCACCATCCTGGTCCACCTCAAGCGTGCCCAGGCCGCCGATATTGTGGCGCTGTTCGACGAACGTCTGCGTCACGACGTGATGCTGCGTATCGCCACTTTCGGTGGTGTCCAGCCAGCCGCGCTGGCCGAACTGACAGAAGTACTGAACGGCCTGCTGGATGGCACCAACCTCAAGCGTGCGAAGATGGGCGGCGTGAGAACCGCAGCCGAGATCATCAACCTGATGAAAACGCAGCAGGAAGAGGCGGTTATCGAAGCCGTACGCGACTTCGATGGCGAACTGGCGCAGAAAATTATCGACGAGATGTTCCTGTTCGAAAACCTGGTGGCAGTGGACGACCGCAGCATCCAGCGTCTGTTGCAGGAAGTGGAGTCCGAGCAGTTGCTGGTTGCACTGAAAGGTGCCGAACAGCCACTGCGCGAGAAGTTCCTCAAAAACATGTCAGCCCGTGCGGCGGATATCCTGCGCGACGATCTGGCCAACCGTGGCCCGGTGCGTATGTCCGCAGTGGAAAACGAACAGAAAGCGATCCTGCTGGTGGTACGCCGCCTGGCCGAGTCAGGCGAGATGGTGATTGGTGGTGGCGAGGAAACTTATGTCTGATGCATTTTCTGCGCGCCCCTGGCAGCTGTGGCAGCCCACGGATTTAGGCCGTTTCGATGAGCCTGCTGAACCGGAGCTGCAGCCAGAAATTTACGAAGCTGAAGATGGCGTTGATGAGCAGCAACAGCAGCTCGAACGCCTGCAGCAGCAGATGCGCAAAGAGGCACAGGGCCAGGGTTACAACGAAGGCTATCAGCAGGGTGTGACCGAAGGCCAGAAAGCCGGCTACGACGCCGGTTTTCAGCAGGGTCTGGCCGATGCCCAGCAGCAGCAGGCGCCCCTTCAGGCGCGTATGCAGCAGCTGGTAACCGAGTTCCAGAACACGCTTGAATCGCTGGACAGCGTGATTGCGGCCCGTCTGATGCAACTGGCGCTGGAAGCGGCACGTTCGGTGATTGGTCAGGCGACCACGGTGGATGGCACCGCCCTGCTGCGCCAGATTCAGGGGTTACTGCAGCAGGAACCGATGTTCAGCGGCAAACCGCAACTGCGCGTTCACCCGGATGACTTACAACGCATTGAGCAGACCCTGGGGCCGACGCTGGATCTGCACGGCTGGCGGCTGATCGCTGACAGCACCCTGCATCCTGGCGGCTGCAAACTCAGCGCAGAAGATGGCGATCTGGATGCCAGCGTCGCGACGCGCTGGCAGGAACTCTGCCGTCTTGCCGCACCGGGAGAATTGTAATGACCACTCGTCTGAATCGCTGGCTCGGCTCGCTCGATGCCTTTGAGAAACGCATCGCCCAGGTGCAGCCGGTGCGCCGTTATGGCCGCCTGACCCGCGCCACCGGCCTGGTGCTGGAAGCAACCGGCTTACAGTTGCCGCTGGGTGCGACCTGCGTAATCGAACGCAACGATGGCAAAACCATCAGTGAAATCGAAAGCGAAGTGGTGGGATTCAACGGTCAGAAGTTGCTGATGATGCCACTGGAAGAAGTGGACGGCATTTTACCGGGTGCGCGGGTCTATGCGCGCCAGAACGGAGAGAACCCGCAGGCAGGCAAACAGATGATGCTGGGGCCGGAACTGCTGGGCCGCGTACTCGATGGCAGCGGGCGACCGCTGGACGGCCTGCCGTCTCCGGATACCGGTTATCGCGCGCCGCTGAACACCCCGCCGTTTAACCCGCTGCAGCGTACGCCGATCACCGACGTGCTGGATACCGGCGTGCGGGCGATCAACGCCCTGCTGACGGTCGGTCGCGGGCAGCGTATGGGCCTGTTCGCCGGTTCGGGTGTGGGTAAAAGCGTGCTGCTTGGCATGATGGCGCGTTACACCAAAGCGGACGTCATCGTCGTCGGTCTGATTGGCGAACGTGGCCGCGAAGTAAAAGATTTTATCGAGAACATTCTCGGTGCTGAAGGCCGCGCCCGTTCAGTCGTGATCGCCGCCCCGGCCGATGTTTCGCCGCTGCTGCGTATGCAGGGTGCCGCTTACGCCACTCGTATCGCAGAAGATTTTCGCGACCGCGGCCAGCATGTGTTGCTGATTATGGATTCCCTGACCCGCTACGCCATGGCGCAGCGTGAGATCGCGCTGGCGATTGGTGAGCCGCCGGCCACCAAAGGCTATCCGCCTTCCGTCTTCGCCAAACTGCCTGCGCTGGTTGAGCGTGCCGGTAACGGCATCGACGGCGGCGGCTCAATCACCGCCTTCTATACCGTCCTGACCGAAGGCGACGATCAGCAGGACCCGATCGCCGACTCCGCGCGCGCCATTCTCGACGGCCACATTGTGCTGTCGCGTCGGCTGGGCGAAGCGGGTCACTATCCGGCCATTGATATAGAAGCCTCGATCAGCCGTGCGATGACCTCGCTGATCGATGAGAACCACTATGCGCGGGTGCGCCAGTTTAAGCAGTTGCTCTCCAGCTTCCAGCGTAACCGCGATCTGGTCAGCGTCGGTGCTTATGCCGCGGGCAGTGATCCAATGCTTGATAAAGCGATTACGCTCTATCCGCAGATGGAAGCCTTCCTGCAACAGGGCATCTTTGAGCGCAGTGATTACGACGACGCCAGCCTGCATCTGCATGCGCTGTTTGGCTAGTCACACGAATTAACGCGAGGTAACGGCAATGAAAACTGCAAATGCCATCGATACGCTGCGCGACTTAGCGGAGCAGGATCTCGAACGCGCTGCCATCTATTTAGGCGATATGCGTCGCGGCCAGCACGCCGCGAACGAGCAGCTGACGATGCTGCTCGACTATCAGGACGAATATCGCAACAAGCTCAACGATGACATGTCGTCGGGCATTGCCAGCACCCGCTGGACCAACTATCACCAGTTTATTCAGACGCTGGAAAAAGCGATTGAGCAGCACCGCAACCAGCTTAATAACTGGAATCAGCGGCTGGAACAGGCGCTGATCAACTGGCGTGACAAACAGCAACGGCTGAACGCCTATCAGACGCTGATTACGCGCGCAGCGGAAAATGCATTACGACAGGAAAACCGTCTCGATCAGAAACGGATGGACGAATTTGCCCAACGGGCCGCATCGAGGAGAGGTGAATGATTACGCTGCCAAACATTGCTATGAAAGCGACGGTAAAAACCGACGCAGAACCCTCAGTCTCAACTGACCCTGCTGCGGGTGCCGATGCCCTGCCGCAGGACTTTCTGACCGCACTGGGAAACCAGTTGCTCGGCCTGGCTAAACAGCAGGTAAAAGCGGCGCAATCCACTGACGTTAAAGCAGAAACTGCCGATGACGCCCGCCCGAAGGCCCCGCTGAATGCCCTGATGGCAGCACTGGAAAATCCTGCTGCGCTGACCGCTCTGTTTAAGCCGGAAAATATTAAAGGTGGGTCAAAATCAGCCGATGATAAAGACAAGCCGGACGTTGCACCCTTAAGCGCCAGCGATATGCAGAATATGCAGGCACTGTTCGCCATGTTACCGGGTGTAGCGGCTGTTACAGCCACCACGTCGACCCCGGTCAGCAGTGAAGCGGGCGAGATGATCGCCCAGACCGATACCGGCCGGAAAAGCCAGAGCTCGCTGACGCAACTGCTGAACAGCGCGCAGCAGAGCCACGCACCGGGCGAAGATGAAAAGTCTGATGCCAGAAGCGACGCACAGAGCAAACCTGCCGTCACCACTGCCGCCAGCCAGAGCAACAACACGGCGCAGAGTGCGACCAGCAGCGGCCTGACGCTCGACAGCAGTTTCCAGCAGGCGCTGAGCAATATGGTTAAGCAGGATGATCAGGCTGCGATTAAAGCCAGCATCAGCGATAACGCGATCAATGCTACGCCAATCGCCACCGCCAGCAGCCTGCCTGCGCCGGTGACCGCCTCCGCGACCACCAGCACACCGTCAACGCCGATGCTGAACTCACAGCTGGGCAGCGACGAGTGGCAGCAGGCGCTGAGTCAGCAGATTGTGATGTTCAGTCGCAACGGCCAGCAGAACGCGGAATTGCGTTTACATCCGGAAGACCTTGGCGCTATCCAGATCAGCCTGAAACTGGATAACGACCAGGCACAAATTAATCTGGTTTCCAGCCATAGCCACGTCAGAGCAGCACTGGAAGCCGCGATACCGCAGTTGCGCAGCGCGCTGGCAGAGAGCGGTATCAACCTGGGCGAGAGTCAGGTGAGCAGTGACAGTTCCGCGCAGGGCCAGCAATTCCAGCAGCAGCAGGAGGCGCGCCGCGATGGACAACATGGCCGCTTCTCCCTCACCCAGGACAGTGACACCGACATTACGCCGATCGCCGTTCCCGCCGCCCTTCAGGCTCGCGTTAACGGCAACAGCGCCGTCGACACTTTCGCCTGACAGCGGCAAACGCTGAAGGTAAGCGTAAAACCCGCGTCTTTTCTACCCATTGGTTTGACTTAAGACGCGGATAATCTGTCTCGTGAGCCGAGAGGCTTGCCCATAATTCACAGGAAGTAACTGCACCATGTCTGATAACGCGAAAGCAAAAAAAGGCAGCAAACGTAAACTCTTAATACCAGTGCTGCTCATTTTGACGCTGGCCGCTTGCAGCGTGGCAGGCTATGCAGTCTGGCGAATGATGAATAAACATGAGGGCGATAAGCCTGAGGTGGCGAAAGTTGAACCGCCTCCCGCTCCGGTCTTTTTTGCACTTGATACATTTACGGTTAACCTGGTCAATCCCGACAACGATCCCGACCGCGTGCTTTACGTAGGCTTTACCCTGCGTCTGGCCGATGAGGATACCCGGCGTCGGATGAACGACTATCTGCCTGAGGTGCGCAGCCGTTTGCTGCTGCTGCTCTCGCGTCAGAGCGCTGCGGCGCTGGCGACAGAGCAAGGAAAGCAGGCGCTTGTTGAACAAGTCAAACAGGCGCTGACACCCCCGCTGGTAAAAGGTCAACCTCCGCAGGCTGTAAACGATGTGCTGTTTACTGCCTTCATTTTGAGGTGAATCAATGGGCGATAGCATTCTCTCCCAGGCTGAAATTGACGCCCTTTTAAACGGCGACAGCGGCAGTGCGGAAGAAGAAAAGAAACAAAACGGACCGGAAGGCGATATTCGTCCTTACGATCCGAACACCCAGCGCCGTGTGGTTCGCGAGCGTTTGCAGGCGCTGGAGATTATTAATGAGCGTTTTGCCCGTAGTTTCCGTATGGCGCTGTTTAACCTGCTGCGCCGTAGCCCGGATATCAGCGTCGGGGCGATCAAGATTCAGCCGTATCACGAGTTTGCCCGCAATCTGCCGGTGCCAACCAACCTGAACCTGATCCACCTGAAGCCGCTGCGCGGCACCGCGCTGGTGGTGTTTTCACCGAGCCTTGTGTTTATCGCTGTCGACAACCTGTTTGGTGGCGACGGACGTTTTCCGACCAAAGTCGAAGGCCGTGAGTTTACCCATACCGAGCAGCGCGTTATTCGCCGCATGCTGAAGCTGGCGCTGGATGGTTACAGCGACGCATGGAAGGCCATTTATCCACTGGACGTCGAGTATGTACGTTCAGAGATGCAGGTAAAGTTCACCAACATCACCACTTCACCGAACGACATCGTGGTTAACACGCCGTTCCAGGTGGAGATTGGTAACCTGGTGGGTGAGTTTAATATCTGTATCCCGTTTTCAATGATTGAACCGCTGCGCGAGCTGCTGGTGAATCCACCGCTCGAAAACTCACGTCAGGAAGATAACCACTGGCGCGACAACCTGGTCAAACAGGTGCAGCACTCTGAGCTGGAACTGATCGCTCACTTTGCCGAAACCTCACTGCGTCTGTCACGGATTTTGCAGTTGAAACCCGGTGATGTGCTGCCGATTGAGAAGCCGGAACGCATTATCGCCCATGTCGATAGCGTCCCGGTCTTAACCAGCCAATATGGCACGATGAATGGTCAGTACGCGCTCCGTGTCGAACACCTGATTAACCCGATTTTGAATTCGCTGAACGAGGAACAGCCCCATGACTGACAGTAATAAACCGTCTGACGATATCTCTGCGGACGATCTGTGGGCTGAAGCGATGAATGAGCAGGTCGGCAGCGGCAGTGCGCCGCAGACCGACGAAGTCTTTAAATCATTCGACAGCGGCAACGTCGCTGGATCGCTGCAGGATATCGATCTGATTATGGATATCCCGGTGAAACTCACCGTGGAACTGGGTCGCACCAAAATGACCATCAAAGAGCTGCTGCGTCTGGCGCAGGGGTCAGTGGTGGCACTGGATGGCCTGGCGGGTGAGCCGCTGGATATCCTGATCAACGGTTATCTGATTGCTCAGGGTGAAGTGGTGGTGGTGAACGACAAATATGGCGTGCGCATCACTGACATCATCACCCCATCTGAACGTATGCGTCGCCTGAGTCGCTAAAGAGTTACATTATGAATAGCCAGAATCAAACGCTGCAACCGGCTGCACCGCACGCTCAGGCGATCTCGACCGGCTCCATGCTGGCCCAGGTCAGCAGCGTGTTAGCCGTGATTATCTTATTGATTCTGGCCTGCGCCTGGCTGGCACGCCGTGTCGGGTTCGCGCCGAAAAAGGTCAGCGGCCAGGAGCTTAAACTCACAGCCAGCGTCTCAGTGGGCCAGCGCGAGCGGGTGGTGATTGTCGATACCGCTAATGCGCGTCTGGTGCTGGGGGTCACCGCACAGCAGATTACCCATCTGCATACTCTGCCGCCGGGTGAACCGGTCTCTGTGACGCCGGCTAACAGTGCGCCACAGGATTTTCGTCAGCTGTTACAGAACCTGGTTAAACGTCCCGGAAAACCACAATGATGCGTCGACTGCTTCCTTTATTGCCACTGTTGTTACTGGCACCGGTTGCCCATGCCCAGCTGCCGGGTCTGGTGAGTCACTCGCTGCCGAATGGCGGTCAGAGCTGGTCACTGCCGGTACAGACGCTGGTCTTTATCACTGCGCTGACCTTTATTCCGGCCGTGCTGCTGATGATGACCAGCTTCACCCGTATCATCATTGTGTTTGGTTTACTGCGTAACGCCCTGGGCACGCCCTCTGCGCCGCCTAACCAGGTGCTGCTCGGACTGTCGCTGTTTCTGACCTTCTTTATTATGGCGCCGACTTTCGACAAGATTTATCAGGATGCTTACCTGCCGTTCAGCCAGGACAAGATCAGCATGGAAGTGGCGATTGATAAAGGTGCCCAGCCGCTGCGCGAGTTTATGCTGCGTCAGACCCGTGAAGCGGATTTAGCCCTGTTTGCCCGTCTGGCGAATACCGCCCCGATTGCCGGTCCTGAAGCGGTGCCAATGCGTATTCTGCTGCCTGCCTATGTTACCAGCGAGCTGAAGACGGCTTTCCAGATAGGTTTTACCGTCTTTATTCCGTTCCTGATCATCGACCTGGTGGTTGCCAGCGTGCTGATGGCGCTGGGGATGATGATGGTCCCGCCAGCGTCCATCGCGCTGCCGTTTAAACTGATGCTGTTTGTTCTGGTCGATGGCTGGCAACTGCTGGTCGGTTCACTGGCGCAAAGCTTCTACTCCTGATCCCCCTTTTCTTACCGGAGCAACATATGACACCCGAATCAGTAATGGTAATGGGACAGGAAGCGATGCGCGTCGCCCTGATGCTGGCCGCCCCGCTGCTGCTGGCCGCACTGGTCAGCGGTTTGCTGATCAGCCTGATCCAGGCCGCGACCCAGGTCAACGAACAGACCTTATCCTTTATTCCTAAGATTCTGGCGGTTGCCACTACCGGTATCATTGCCGGCCCGTGGATGCTGAATCTGCTGCTGGACTATATCCGCACCGTCTTTACCAACCTGCCTTACATCATCGGCTGATGATTACTCTCGACAGCAGCCAGCTGGTTCAATGGGTCAGCCAGTTCTTCTGGCCTCTGGTGCGCATCATGGCGCTATTCGCCACCGCACCGATCCTCAATGAACGATCCGTCAGCAAACGTGTCAAAATCGGTCTGGCGGTAATGATCACCTGGCTGCTGATGCCGCTGTTACCTGCGGTCAATGTCACCCTGTTTTCCCCTGAAGGCTTCCTGCTACTGATTCAGCAGATGCTGATTGGTATTGCACTCGGCTTCACCATGCAGTTCGCTTTTGCTGCCGTGCGCCTTGCCGGGGAAGTGATTGGTTTACAGATGGGCATCTCATTCGCCACCTTTTTCGATCCTGGCAGCCGTCTTAACATGCCGGTGCTGGCCCGTTTTCTCGACATGCTGGCAATGTTGCTGTTCCTGACCTTTAACGGACACCTGTGGCTGATCTCGCTGCTGGCGGACAGTTTTCATACGCTGCCGATTGGCGGGCAGCCGCTAAATGCCAATGCGTTTATGGCGCTGGTGAAATCTGGCGGATTAATTTTCCTTAATGGCATGATGTTAGCGCTGCCCTTAATCGTTTTGTTACTCATGGTAAATCTGGTACTGGGTTTGTTAAACCGTGTTTCACCACAGTTATCAATCTTCGCAATTGGCTTCCCGATTACCTTATCAGTCGGAATTTTAACCATCAGCTTGCTGATGCCTCTGCTAGCCCCGTTCTGTGAGCATTTGTTCGGTGAAGTATTTGATTTACTCGCCGTGTTCCTGACAGAACTATCCCGTCCCTGAACATTAAGTTTCTAACTATCTTTGCATAACGATACTTAAGTATCGCAAAACCATCCGTGCATTTTCCGAACCATGTTTTCCAGAATGCAACTAAGGAAATTCTGATAAACGTGCGGAGAGTCTGAAAATAATTCTTATTAAACCGGGCTTCGCGTATTTTAGTGGGGTGGTTCACAGGAGCGGTCAGACTGTGAATGTGCAGGCAAAATCGACAAGACACTGAATTTACAAGAAAAAAATCTTTAAGTGATTTTTCTTGTTAAAAAATGTTTTTTCCGGCATTGTCAACGCACGCTGAGACATCACACTTTCGTAAAACAAATGTTTTTGAGAATTGTCCTATCAGAAAACTCCTCGTTTTCAAGGATAGTGACCTGGCTCCCAAAAAAATGAGTCTTACTTAACCTCCGACATTTCACTGGCATTCCCCGCCATGGCCGGAGAATGTGTGACGTCATGGCAGCACAAATTTTTTGCAGAACGGGTCAGGGATGAAGACTTTTACGGGCGTTTGCCTGTTGCCAAACTGCACGAGCAGAATAAAAAAGTACCTAAGAAATCTCTCTCGTACCGCAACGCGTATTCATCGTTGATTTAAACGGATAACAAATTGGTGAGGGTCGCTATTATGCCAACTATTATTATGGATTCCTGCAACTACACACGCCTGGGATTATCAGACTACATGTCTTTAAAAGGAGTTAAGAAGAAGAATATCTCTTCTGTCTCCGATATTGAGCAACTACAGCAAAAATGTGAGCAATTAAACCCTGGTGTCGTCTTTATTAATGAAGATTGCTTCATTCATGAATCCGATTCCAGTGAACGTATCCGCAGCATTATTACGCAGCATCCTGATACGCTGTTCTTTATATTCATGGCGATTAGCAATATCCATTTTGAGGAATATCTCTACGTTCGTAAGAACCTGATTATTACATCAAAATCGATGAAGACATCGACCCTGGACTCCTTACTCAGCACCTATTTGCAGAAGAAGCTTAACCAGTCTGCGCGTATCTCTTCGGGCATGGATGTACATCCATTAACGCTGAGCCAGACTGAGTCAAACATGCTGAAGATGTGGATGTCAGGTCATGATACCATCCAGATCTCAGATAAAATGCAAATTAAGGCCAAAACGGTATCGTCACACAAAGGTAATATTAAACGCAAAATCAAAACCCATAATAAGCAGGTTATTTATCATGTGGTGCGTTTAACGGATAATGTGACTTCAGGTATTTACGTTAATATCCGCTGATCATAACATCTGAAGAACCGGCCTCTCTGGCCGGTTTTTTTTTGCCCGGAATTGCGATCCAGATCTCACTCTTACCGCTAAGCCTTTACGCTCTTTTGCCGATGTTATGCCTTATAACAACAGCCTCAAGAGAGCAAGGATATGAACACTGCACGAGATAATAATGGACAAAAAAGCGCAGGCATCTGGCAGAATCTCCGCCTGGTGCCGCTGTTTAGCCTGATCTTCGGCGGCATTTTGCTGCTGTTCGCACTCTGTATTGGTGTCGCCAGTTACTTTCTGATTTCCGGCAATCACTCCCTCGATGATGCCACGGACGAAATTCAGGTTCGTATGGGCCTCTCTAACAGTTCAAACCACCTGCGTACTGCGCGCCTGACCATTATTCAGGCCGGTGCCGCCGCGCGTATTGGTGAAATGGACGAGTTTCGCGCCAATATTGCCGCCGCCGAAAAACGGATCCAGCAGGCAAAAGATGGCTTCGCGATTTATCAGGCACGTGAAGTTAAGACGCCCGCGGATATGGAACTGGATGCCACGCTGCAGGCTCGCTTCAACGATTACATTACCAAAGGCCTGATACCGATGATTGAATCCGGTAAACAGGGCAGCTTTGAGGGCATCATCGCTCAGGAGACCGATGTAACCCGCAAGCTGGATGACGACTATAACGCGGTGTTGCTGAAGGCGATCAAGATCCGAACTGATCGCGCCAATGCCATTACCGCCCAGGCCGATCAACAGTCGCGCATCGGCTTTATCTCTATGGCCGTGGCATTCAGTGCCGCCCTGGTGCTGGTGCTGTTGACCTTTGTCTTCCTGCGCCGCGTGGTGATTAGTCCGCTGCGTCAGTCGGTGCTGCGTATCGAACGCATTGCGCAGGGTGATCTGACCTCCGCTCCCCTGCCCCATGGCCGCAGCGAGATTGGTACGCTCATCCATAACCTGCAACTGATGCAGCAGGCGCTGGTAACCACCGTTGGTACGGTGCGTGAAGGCGCCGTCGCGATTTATCAGGGCTCCAGCGAAATTTCAGCCGGCAACACCGATCTCTCTTCACGCACCGAGCAGCAGGCTGCGGCACTGGAGCAGACCGCAGCCAGCATGGAACAGCTTACCGCTACGGTGAAGCAGAACGCCGAGAATGCGCATCACGCCAGCCAGCTGGCCGCGGATGCCTCGGGCAAAGCGCGCAGCGGTGGCGAGCTGGTGAGCAGCGTCGTGAAAACCATGACCAATATTTCCGGCAGCTCGAAAAAAATCGCTGAGATCACCAACGTCATTAACAGTATTGCGTTTCAGACCAACATCCTGGCGCTGAATGCGGCGGTAGAAGCGGCGCGTGCCGGTGAGCAGGGTCGTGGCTTTGCGGTGGTGGCCAGCGAAGTGCGTAATCTGGCCCAGCGCAGTGCGCAGGCGGCGAAAGAGATTGAATCGCTGATTGCTGAGTCCGTCACGCTGATCAGTGACGGTTCGCATCAGGTTGGCGCAGCCGGTAGCACTATGGGTGAGATTGTCGAAGCCGTACGTCGCGTTACCGATATTATGTCGGAGATCGCGGCGGCGTCAGACGAGCAGAGCCGTGGTATTCAGCAGGTGAGCCAGGCGGTCACCGAAATGGATAACGTCACCCAGCAGAACGCCTCACTGGTGGAAGAAGCCTCCGCTGCAGCGGCCTCGCTGGAAGATCAGGCGGGTAAACTGACGCAGGCGGTCGCGGCATTCCGCCTGCAGGACACCCCTGCAACCGCAGGTGTGGCTGCACGCGTCTCTTCACCATTAAAGACACCGGCTCTGGCTCCCCGTCCGGCGCTGGCAGGCGGCAGCGATAACTGGGAAACCTTCTGAGGTCATAGCGGTTAAACGTCAGCGGCTGATGTCAGCCGCGTAATCTCCGACAGCAAAAAGCCGCCTTTCCGGCAAACGGAAAGGCGGCTTTTTTATTGCGCGTCAGGCTCAGGCTTCCTGGTAAGGCTCGACGAAAATGCCATCCGGCTGGTGGGTCTCGTTAAAAAACCAGATGCCCAGCGGATAATCTTCCAGCGCCACCAGGAACATGGTGCCTTCATTAAACGGCTCCATAGCCAGAATGGTGCCAACACGACGCGGGCCGCCATCGGTTTTGACGCTGACGCGGTCATTTATCTTCATTTCGGTTCTCCAGATTATTGACTGAGTACAGTCTAAACGAAGAACCGTGGTGATGCAGCGCGTTAGCGACGGGCAATGACCCAGACGGCGTGGATGATACCGGGGATATAACCACAGAGTGTCAGCAGGATGTTCAGCCAGAAGGCGCCGCCAAAACCAACCTGCATAAACACGCCCAGTGGTGGCAGCAGAATAGCGATAATAATTCGTAAGATGTCCATAACCATTCCTTTAGGTATTGATAAAAATCAGCTTTATCGTTAACTATAGCTGAATCTGCTCTGTTTAGTCGAAAAGTCAGGTAAATCTGAGTAAGGAGAAATTTTTGCAATTCCTTAACATTTCACCGCAAGACTTCTTACGCGTCAGACCTTTAAACTCTTCTCACTGCACCACCCCATAGGTGCAGCCAACCTGAAAGTAACAAGGATTTTGCCCGCGCAGCGCGGGCTTTTTTTTGCCTGCGATCTCTTCGCTCCCGCCTTTCTGCCCTGCGTTCTATACTGATTACTCTGTTTGCTCTCAGGAGTCAGAAAATGACAGACGAAAAACAGCACGGCGATGCTCAGCCATCCGATCTGCAGATTGATGTCGAAGGTTTACTGGCGGCGATTCAGGCCAGAACGTCGGGAGAGGTACGGGAGTATATGGAGCAGGATCAGACGCCACGGCTGGAAGTAGAAGGCCGGGTTTTCCACTCCTATAGCGAACTGGCGGAGGCGTTTGAAATTGATATTTGTGATTATCGCGCCTATGAAGCGAACCGCTGAAATCGATTTCAAAAAAAAACCCGGCGGGAAGGCCGGGTAAAAATTCAATTCGTTACACCAGGGAATTCTTAACACCCCTGCAGATTACCCTTTCCCGACTCCGAAACAAGCATCAGATATGCACGTTTCTGCAACCGATCGGGTAATTATGGAGCGTCTGTTACCAAAAACATCGCGCCCGCCAGTCACTTAGCCCTGCACACTTCTTGCATACCCACTTTTACTGCGGTTTCGTTTTAAGAATTATCCTGGATTTCCAGCCGGCGTGGCAGGAAAAAAAGTGTGAGCCATATTCAACTATAATATTGAAAAATCGCCGCTTTAGTCGCGAATGTGATGAAAGGAGCCCGTAAATGCCCGATCTCCACCAGCCGTTAATGATAATTACCGATCTGGATGGTTCGTTACTCGACCATCATACCTATCGCTGGGATGCGGCCACCGAATGGCTCACCACGCTCAGGCAGTACGCTGTTCCGCTGGTGATCTGTTCCAGTAAAACGGCAGCCGAGATTATTCCGCTGCAAAAAAGGCTTGGCATCAGCGGTTCACCGTTTATTGCTGAAAACGGTGCCGTGGTGCAAACGCACGATCAGCAGCGTATCCGCCTGCCCGATAACACACTGACCTATGACGCTATCTGCCAGCGGCTGGCTGCCTTGAAAACAGCGTACCGTTTTACCGGCTTCTATGACTTCTCTGATCCGGAAGTGGCCTCGATGACCGGCCTGAGCGAGGCGGATGCAGAACTGTCGCGTCAGCGCGATGCGTCAGAAGTGATTGTCTGGCGCGACAGTGACGAGGCGTTTGACCAGTTCCATGATGCGTTACGTGCAGAGGGCCTGGCCCTGACCCAGGGCGGGCGTTTCTGGCATGTGATGCCTGCGGGCAGCGGCAAAGGCGAAGCCCTGCGCTGGCTGCTGGCGCATTCACCCGGTGAGGCACGCGTGACCATCGGACTGGGTGACGGCCCTAACGATGCGCCGATGCTGGATGCGGTTGATTATGCGGTCGTAATTAAGGGCTACAGTAAAACACCGGTGACACTCAGCCGATCCGATCAGCAGCAGATCTATCACACGGCTCACCATGGCCCAGAGGGCTGGCGTGAAGGGCTGGACTATTTTTTGACTCAACCTCAATGAGCTGCCCACGGGCATTAAAAGGATGATGCGATGAGTGACTTTTATCAGAATGGCGTAATCACCAACTTTCACAACCTCACCCACCGTAGCGTGGAGTCGCTGGAAAAAGAGATGGTACGCTTTGCCCGCAAACGCAAAATGGGGCTGATCCTGCCATCGCTGTTTTCCGAACTTGAAGGCCCGGCGCTGACGAAAATCGTCGATGAGCTGGCTAAAGTGCCCTATCTGGATGAAATTGTGATTGGGCTGGATCGCGCTGATCGTGACCAGTTCCTGTTTGCCCGCGAGTTTTTCTCCCGTCTGCCGCAACGGCATCGCATTCTGTGGAACGATGGCCCGCGTCTGAAGGCGATTGATGCCGAGCTGGATAAAGAGGGTCTGTCACCCACTAATCCCGGCAAAGGACGCAACGTCTGGTTCTGCACCGGCTATACGCTGGCGTCAGACCGTACCAGCTGTGTCGCGCTGCATGACTGCGATATCGTCACCTATGAGCGCGGAATGCTGGCACGCCTGCTCTACCCGGTGGCGAACCCGGCATTTCAGTATGAGTTCTGTAAGGGGTTCTACGCGCGCGTCGCGGATGGCAAGCTTAATGGCCGCGTGGGACGTCTGCTGGTCGGGCCGCTGCTGCGATCGCTGCAGAAAGTTTATGGCCATTCAGAATATCTGGAGTATCTGTCGAGCTTCCGCTATCCGCTCTCCGGGGAGTTCGCCATGCGGACGCATGTGCTGAACGGGATTAAAATCCCCGGTGACTGGGGGCTGGAGATTGGCGTGCTGTCAGAGATTTATCGTAACTACACCACCCGCCAGTCGTGCCAGGTTGAGATCGCCGATAACTACGATCACAAGCATCAGCCGCTGGCTGAAGATGACGGCACCGGCGGCCTGAAGCGCATGAGCAGCGATATCGTCCAGTCACTGCTGCGCAAGCTCGCCACCATGGGTGTGCCGCTGACCAGCGACTCGTTCCGGGTGCTGAAAGCAACCTATTATCGTAATGCGCTGGATATGATGGAGACCTATAACCATGAGGCGGCGATGAACGGGCTGAAATTTGATCAGCATGTGGAAGAAGCAGCGGTAGAGATGTTTACCCAGTCGATTCTGGAAGCGGGTCAGGCGTTTATTGAGCGTCCTAACGATAAGCCATTTATACCGAGCTGGAGTCGCGTCCAGTCAGCCTTCCCGGATGTGCTGCAGCGGATCTATCAGGCGGTTGAAGAAGATAACGACGGTAACGTCTGAAAACAGGGCGGCACAGGGAGCGTGCCGGGCCAGAAAAAGCAGAAACCGGGCCTGGCGGGTCGCAGAACCCACAGGCCTGACACTGTCAGCCCGCCAGTTGCTGCGCAGGATTCAGAGCGCAGAGTTCATCGCTGCGAAAGGCTTCGCTGCGCACGGCATAGCCGTCATACCAGCGGCACTCCACCATGCCACTCGCGTAGCCGGTCACCACCATCGTCTGCCCCTCTTCCTTATGCTGTACTTCTTCACTGATTGCGAAAACCATGATGCGCTCCTTTTATTAACCTGAGTGTTATTAACCTGAGTGATTATTTTCTTTATAGCAGGCGAATAACGTTCCTGCCTGTTAAGGCACGCAAAAAAAGGGCAAATTCGGAATTAATCAGCTGGATATGCGGAAAATAAAAAAAGCGGATAAAAAAACTTATCCGCTTTGATGAAGTATTGACGCTGACGTCAGATTTTACAGCCTTCGCAATCGGCTTCGTCGCCGAGATCATCCGGCACTTCGCTGGCTTTTTTCTCTGCTTTCGCTTCAGCCTGCTCCAGTTGTGCGTCGATATCAAATTCAAACATGTCGTCGTTCATCGTCATTCTCCTGACCGTAAATCACAGTGCGCTTTATACCGATTTTCCGCGCACTCTGGCAATAAGGTTGACCACTAACAGCACGATCGACCCAATGATAAAGCCGAGCACCAGGTTTGCGCCGTTGCTGAGCAGCATAGCGATCCAGCCGCTGAAGCCACTGCTGACTTCCTCGATCAGATGATGCAGTGGTGCGATGCCGTGCACCACAATACCGCCGCCGACCAGGAACATGGCGATGGTACCGACCACCGAGAGGATCTTCATCAGCCAGGGCGCGGCAGTCAGCAGCACGCTACCCAAGCCCTGCGCAAGGCGTGACGGTTTTTCACGCAGCCAGAATCCAAAGTCATCAATTTTGACGATGGCCGCCACGATGCCGTAAACGCCCACCGTAACCAGAATAGCGATGCCCGCCAGGATAATTACCTGGTTGAGCAGCGGCGATTCCGACACGATGCCTAAGGTAATCGCGACGATTTCAGCTGACAGAATGAAATCGGTGCGCACCGCGCCTTTGATCTTCTTCTTCTCAAACTCTGCCGCATTCTGATTCGCCAGCGAATCGAGTCGCTGCTGACGCGCTTCCGGTGATTTGCTCTGCTTGTCATGCTGCAAACTGTGCATCACCTTCTCCACGCCTTCGTAGCAGAGATAGGCACCGCCAATCATCAGCAGCGGCGTAATCAGCCAGGGCGCAAACGCGGAGATAATCAGCGCCAGTGGCACCAGGATCAGTTTATTAAGAAACGATCCTTTGGCAACGCCCCATACTACCGGCAGCTCACGGTTGGCTTTCACGCCGCTGACCTGCTGAGCATTCAGCGACAGATCGTCGCCCAGTACGCCAGCGGTCTTTTTCGCCGCCACTTTCCCCATGACGGAAATATCGTCCAGAAGTGTTGCAATATCATCAAGTAAAGTCAGTAAACTGGTTCCCGCCAAAATCTTATCCTTAGTCTGGTTCGTTATGTTGACAACATGGGCAGCGCTCAATTTCCGTAACGGTCATCTCGGCGATGCCCTCACAATCCCACTCTACCCGCACCGTCTCGCCTGCTGCTCCTTCAGCATGCAGATATTTGCTGACCGGGCTTTCGGTCATGCCGGTGATCTCCTCCGTGGCGACAAGCCTGTCACCGCAGTAAACCCGCGCGGTCGCTTTGGTATTCACCATCCGCTCGTCACGAATCTGGTAAAGGCGTTTTACCGTCAGTTTTATGCTGCTCATTTCAGGCTCCTGGCCACGGAGAAAGCGCAGATCTAACCAATTATGTCTGTGATTAGCAATCGGCGTTGTAATGATGAATGCCCTGATGGTCGACTTCGGCACTCTCCGGCATCGCCAGCAGCCACTCCTCCAGCCGCTCCAGCAGGTCCTGATCCGTCAGGCGCAGTTTGCCACGTAGCGCACACTCCCAGATGATCAGCACTTTCCAGCCGCTCTCCTGCAGCTGGCGCACATAACGCCGGTCACGTTCAACGTTGCTGTTGATTTTTCCGGTCCAGAATTCTGTGCGCGTCGCCGGCAGTTTAAACAGATAGCAGTGATGACGATGCCAGAAGCAGCCATGAACAAAAATAATTGCCTGATGTTCTGTCAGAACGAAATCGGGCCGTCCCGGCAGGTTTTTATCCTGCACGCGAAAGCTGAACCCCCGATCTTTCAGCAGCAGCGCAATACGTTGCTCAATGGCCGTATCCTGAGCGCGAATGGCACGCATATTTTTGCTGCGTATTTCGCTGGAGTGAACATCAGCCATAACCTCTCCTTTTTTGCTGGTACTTCAACTTTAGCCTGCGCCACGAAAAGTGAAAGCCGCCGCCCGACGACTTCACACAGTGCGCCGCAAAAACAGAACATTCCGGGGGGCTGGCACAGGGCACATCCAGGCAATTTCCTCACAGCGTCTGGAGTGATAGCATAGGCGCCTTACTGTTAAGGAAAAACGCATGCATCCCGCCGCCCTCGCTGAACCACTCTCTGCTGCACTTTCATCTGCTGATGCGTCTGAACTCTTTCAGCAGGTGCTGGCAATCTATTCGGTTCGTGATCTCACGGCCCGCCTGCAGCAGGCAGGATTTTCCTGCTGGACGCCGGCACTCCTGAACCGGATTCGTCAGGGTAAAACCGCCCTGCCACCGCTGTGTGAGGCGGAACTGTCGCTGTTACAGGGGCTGCTGCCGTCCCGTCCCGTCCCGTCCCGCCCATTATGATAATCCTGAATTTCGTTTTATCGATCTCTTTGCCGGTATTGGCGGCATTCGTAAGGGGTTCGAGGCGATCGGCGGCAAGTGCGTGTTCACCAGTGAATGGAATAAAGAGGCGGTCCGCACTTACAAAGCCAACCACTACAGCGATCCGCTGGAGCATCACTTCAATACCGATATCCGCCAGGTCACCCAGCCGGAAGGTCTGACCGACGATGAAGCGATATACCGCGCGATTGACGCGGCGATCCCCGATCATCAGGTGCTGCTGGCCGGTTTTCCCTGCCAGCCCTTTTCGCTGGCGGGCGTCAGCAAGAAAAATGCGCTGGGCCGTGCACATGGCTTTGAGTGTCAGGTACAGGGCACGCTGTTTTTCGATGTGGCCCGTATCCTGGCCGCCAAGAAGCCGCCATTCTTTGTGCTGGAGAATGTGAAAAACCTCAAGAGTCACGACAAGGGCCGCACCTTCGCCATTATCATGGAGACGCTGGATGAGCTGGGGTATGACGTTGCGGATGCGGGTGCCAGCAGCCCGGATGCCAAAGTGATCGATGCGCGTCACTTCCTGCCGCAGCATCGCGAACGCATTGTGCTGGTGGGTATTCGCCGTGACCTGAAAAAGCAGGATTTTACGCTGCGTGATATCCGCCGTTTCTACCCGGCGCAGGTACCCAGCCTGCAGAGCCTGCTGGAGAGTTCGCCGGACGACAAATATATCCTGTCACCAGTGCTGTGGCGCTACCTCTACCAGTATGCGAAAAAACATAAAGCCAAAGGCAATGGCTTTGGCCTCAACGATCCGCGTAATCCTGACTGCTGCGTGCGTACGCTGTCAGCGCGGTTTTTTAAACACAATTTAATGAAACTAACATGCTCTCAATATCTTTCTGAAAAATATAGTTTTTTGATAATTTCATTTCAAATTTTTATATGCGCAAAATATCAAAACGAATTCAATTACGTTGAAATGAACATTTACACATACTAATATTAGCATGTATAATTTTCACCCACAGCGCCATGTTTAATTAAGATATATGGCTGAATATCAAATATTGATGCTATGAAAGGTAATTTATGGCTAATGTACAGAAGGCATTTAGGCCTAAAGCTAGAATCATGGAGCTTTTAGGCGAACAACTAATAAAAAACCATACTCTAGCTTTATTTGAGTTAATAAAAAACTCATATGATGCAGATGCTTCATACGTTAAGTTATCGCTAAATAACATCAATACTGAAAATGCTAGTATTGAAGTAGTTGACGATGGCATTGGTATGGATTTAAAGACAGTTCTTGACATTTGGATGGAACCTGCACATGGTCATAAATCTATTTTTAGAGAGCGGGGGCAGCGAACTGCAAAAGGTCGTTTGCCTGTTGGTGAAAAAGGTGTTGGTCGATTTGCAGTGCATCGTTTAGGCAAAAAAATATTAATGTCTACTCGTGCTATTGATGAGGAAGTTGTCACGGTAGAAATTGATTGGGATAAGTTTTCCAAGTCAGAGTATTTAGATGAAGCTTATATTTCAATTGAAACAAGCCCTCCAGAAATAAAAAAATCAAAAAAAACAGGAACGAAAATAGTCATAAGTGATCTTAAACAAGAATGGAAGAGAGGTGATGTACGGCGTCTATATCGTGCAGTTTCTTCAATGACCTCAGCCAACTTATTTAAAAAGGAAAATAATAACGATAGCTTTATTGTTGAATTTAACCTCAATCCCGAATCGAAGTGGCTTGATGATCTTTTTGATCCTGAATTGGTAATCTCACAAGCACTCTTTGAGTTTAATTTCAAAGTTGATGATAATGGGTTAACTTATTCCTATAATTTCAATCCTTACCCAGCATTAATTGCCGACTATAGTGGTTTGATTGAGCCTAGAACTGTAGAGGTACATCTTGATAACCCAGAGTTTTTTAGATTCTCACCTACAATAAATGAAAAATCCAGAAAGAAAAAAAACAGGGATGAAAGATTTTCTCTTATTGAATGTGGTATAGGTCCTATAGAAGGAAAAATACTAGGTTTTGACCTAGACAGAGTTTTATATAATAGATATTTAAAAGACGAAACAGGTGGACTCAGCGAGTATCTCAAAGCCCAGGGAGGGTTAAAAGTCTATCGAGATAATCTTCGCGTTTATAACTATGGAGAGCCCGGCGATGATTGGTTAGGGCTAGACCATCGAAGAATTCAAAATCCCACAAAAAGAATGGGAAACCAGCAATTATTAGGTGAGATACATCTTGAACTTGATAAAAGTTTGGCATTAAAAGAAAAAACAAACCGTGAAGGGTTCGTAGAGAATAATGCTTATAATGAATTCATACATGCATTATTATCTGTAATGGCGCAGTTTGAAGCAGAAAGAAATAAAGATAAAAGAATTTTAAAAAAAGCTATTGAAACAAAGCCCGGTGGTGATTTTCGAGGTTCTGATAAAAGGAAGAGTACTGAAGAACTCTTAGATGAACTAAAGCAGGAAGTTATTTCTGATAAAAACACTTCTCCAAAAGTCGAAACTTTGGTAAGCCAAGTTATTGTATCCTTCAAAGAAACTCGAGATGCTATGCTTTCCTCAGCTGGTGCTGGCTTAGGCTTAACAACAGTATTTCATGAGTTAGAACGTGGGATTCGCAATCTCCATATGGCGATAATGGAAGGTGTTGATAACAAGCGATTAGAGAGCATCTCAGAAGAATTAGTATCATTGCTGCAAGGCGCAATGTACATGGTAAGCAAAAAAGAAAAAGAAAAAATTTCCGCCTCCAAACTTTTAACCCAGTGTGTTAACACTCAATTACGACGTTTTAAAAGACATAATATTAAGTTTCTACCGGGATTTAATAACAGCGCAAATCTTGACTTCGATATTACTGGCGTTAGAAGGATGTTTACGAGCGCGATTGTTAATATAATCGATAATGCTATTTATTGGATGGATAGTGATTCTGAAGATGAGCGTTATCTTTGGATTGGGTTAAGTTCAGAGTTTGAAGGGCCTGCGATAATAATTGCAGATAACGGCCCAGGATTTATAGATAGTGGTGATGAATTAATTCAGCCATTCTTTACCCGAAAACCGGCAGGAATGGGTATTGGCCTATATTATGCTGATATGGTGATGAAGGCACACTCCGGAAGATTGTTGTTTCCGGAAACTCACACTATTGAATTACCTAAAGTAACAAATGGTGCCTGTTTGGCTCTCGTTTTTAATAAGGACAGCAAATAATGTTTTTCAAATCAATTTCATTAATAATTGATGATAAAGAAAGCGATGGGAACTTCATTAGTGCTTATCTTAATAAAAATTTTATTCCGAGCATATTTTACTGTTATGACTCTAGTAAAGAATGGGATGATTCCCACGAAAAAATTTCTGGAGTGAGAACAATTTTTCAAGATCTATCTTTAATATCCACTTCAAGCCCCAACGCAACCGATTTTGATGCTGCAACTGACACCATACAAAATTTATTAGATGTTAATAATGGACCGTGGCTACTAATAACATGGTCAACCTGGGCTGAAAGTGAGAGTGATTCTGACTTTCCTAAAGATTTATTCAATCATTTACAAAATGAATTACCGGTTGCATTACGCCCATTTGATTACATTACAATAAATAAATCTATTTTTACTCCTGGTAACGATCATAATCCTGTTTCAGAACCAACTAATGAATCTTTGACTGAACTTCATCATTTAATTGAAGTAAAGCTTTCTGAAAGGCATGGTTTAAAGTATCTAATTGGGTGGGAACAAGCGGCTAAAAAAGCCGTATATTCAGCTTTAACAGAACTTACAACTATTGCAAATGGTCATATTGAAAGCAATAAAGTACTGCACAAAATACTCGATAATATTGCTTCATCAGCAACGGGTAAAAGTACCTGCCCTATTGCTTTAAATTCTGGGGCTAGTGAAACTTTAAGCGATATTATTAAGGATAAAATTGAGAATCAGATACCAAATAACGTTGATGATTTTACTAAAGTGATACAAAACGCTCAAGAAAATCGCGATTTAGATATGAGTGGGCTTAGTAAATGGAAAGAGGCAATTAATAAGGCTATTCACTTTGATACTTCTGAAAAAATTAACAGAACTCATAAACCAGGTATGCTTTATGATGTTGATTCTAGAGTTTTAAACTCACAAATTAGCTCGTTCCCGGAAACGTTTAATTCAACGGAACAACTATCAAAATTTAAAAGAAAGAACTTTTTTGAATTCCTTACTGAAGAGTCTTCAGTTAAACGTGAGGTGAGTACTCGATCACATTTAATTTTCCTAGACATTACGCCCCCATGCGATCATGCTAACAATAAAGCCGAGTGGAATAAATATATTGTTGGGCTTCTATTAAATGAACAAGATTCTAAATTCTGTAAATTTATACAAACTACTCGGGATGAAACAGGAAATATCCGGAAGAGAGATGAATTCGGAAGTAGACTTATAAATGACAACCTAATTTTATTGCCCAAATTTTCATATGGCTCTTCTATTACACCTGTATTTAGGATTGTGCTAAATGCTAAACTCGTTTTTTCAATACCTACAAACAAAACTCAAACATGCCTGAATGGCATGCAGACTTTGAGAATTAGAGAAAATATGCTTGCAGACATTAGAAGCTGGTTTATTAAGCAAGCAACTAGGCCAGGAGTAGTTGAACTTAGAGATTAACATTAATAGTAAGCCCACTCCTTACGGCCTGGGCTTTGTTAATTTATTTATTTACAACTTTAATTATTAACGGATAGAGCATTTCTGCTATTGCCGAAAACATAGGCACGATAACTGAATTCCCGAATTGTTTATATGCTTGAGTATCAGAGACAGGTATTTTGAATTTTTCCTCTAACGGTTTTTCGAATCCCATTATCCTTGCGCATTCTCTTGGAGTTAGACGCCTTGGCCTTTTATGCATATTATGAATGTCATTAAAATCTAACTCACCTATTTCCTTGTTCCAACCACGATCAATTAATATTTCCGAACCATCTTTATAGTAACGTGCGGAAAGAGCTCTAGTAATACTGCTGGGATTCTCAGGATCAACAAGACCAAACCCAAAACCATTCCCTTTAGCACGATGCTTTTCTGCATAGCGGTATAAATAGCTCCAGAGTGTTTTAGATAAAATATATTTATCATTTTCTTTTTCATCCAACAATTCTTTTATTGTTGGTTTGTTAACGGGGAAGTAGTTAAAAATATTGCTTAAAGTAAAATCATGTGCAATATTTAAATCCTTTCTAAATCCAACAATTACGATTCGCTCGCGATGATGAGGGAGGAAGTTTTTACCATCAATAACTTTTGGATCTTTCTCATTCAAATATTTCTCGTCACTAATTTCATACCCTAAGTCATTTAATGTTTTTAAAATAACTTGAAATGTTTTTCCACTGTCGTGACTCTTTAAGTTTTTAACATTTTCAAGTACAAATATAGCTGGTTTCTTCACATATAAAATTCTGGCAATATCAAAAAACAATGTGCCTTGAGTATCACACTCGAATCCATGTTTTTTTCCTAATGAGTTTTTTTTACTTACGCCTGCTAAGCTAAATGGTTGACATGGAAATCCAGCCAGAAGAACATGGTGATCAGGGATTAATTTTTCAATATTACTATATGCCTGCTCTTCCGGGAGGTTAGTTCTATTACTTAAAGTCACTTCTCTTATATCACGATTAAAAATATGCTTTTCGGGGTTGCAATACCAGTTTGCTTTGTAAGTTTTTACAGCATACTTATTCCACTCGCTAGTAAAAACACATTCACCTCCAATGCTATCAAAGCCACTGCGCAATCCACCAATACCTGCGAACAAGTCTATAAACTTAAATTCATATCTATGATGGCTTGGGGGTGGTTGTGGTAGCATTGATTTAAGAGCATTCAGCTCACAAAATGACAGTAATTTTTGTGTGCATTTACCATTTAACCATCGATTAAGTGTTTCCCTAGACCATTCTTTTTTAGAAGCAGCTCGTAAGGTTTGAGCTACATCATTCTGACTATAGACTTCAAGCAAAGATTTAACAAAATCAAGCTGTTCTCGCATATTTTCATAGTATGTATCTTCATTAGCGCTGGCTGAACCAGCATATAAACTATTGATATTTAACATCTTTACGCCTTGCTGGGTAAAATGAGTGACACCCTGATGCTAAGTTAATCATAATATTTTAGAAATGTAAAATACACGACGTATAAATATTGAAAATATTATATTTTATTAACGAAAAAAATTTATTATATTAAAGAACAAAGACTTTAGGTAATTCAAGCCTCTCTAGGTCCTTAAAAATATAGTCTTAAGTTATGGCAATTAATATTTAATTAGATAGCTCCCCAATAAGTTAAACCTATATGCTTTAAACTTGTAACTTACAATTAGTATAACCACACATAAAATAAATTAAATTTATAGCTTCGCATACATAAAGAATGTTTATGCTTTTGTTTTTTATTAAGAGGATTAAAATCTCATTGTTATCGTTTGTAAAAACATAGATAATATAATCAAATTAACCTTCCGAGGCAAAAAATGTACGTTTTAGATAACAATGGCATCGTACTTAATTCAGAATGCATGATTGGTGAGGAAGATGGAATTTTCGGTTTAATTTTAGAATCACAAGGACCTATCACAAGGAATAAAGATTATAACATTTCACTCGAGTACATAATCGAACGACTAATCCAGGCTGACATAAGCCATATTAAAGTATATTTAGCTTCAACCCCAGCAAGAAAAAACATAAAATCCGTTTCTTTGCGAAAAATACATTCAAGTGATTTATTTTCTTTGATCGATAGTAGTCCTTCTGAAATAAGACAAGAGTTAGGTAGATGCCAAGCCTATTTCAGTAAAGTTGGTAAAAAAGAAAACCCTTCTGGAAACAGAACTAAACGAATAATGATTACTGTGTCGGGTATCAACAGCATTGACTTTTGGGAATCAATTATATTAGGCGATAATAAAACTCTTTTTGAATCGACTGAAGATGAAATGGTGTTAATTAAAAGAGTTAGTAAGCTAGTTAAAATGCCTTTAGCTGTTCCTAAAGGCTCAATAATGCCAAAAAGTAAGAATATACATCAGACAGTCTACTTCCGCGATCCCTCTGTTAAGGCTTGGATATTACAGCAAAGTAATGGAATTTGTGAACTTTGTGGTAATAATTCGCCCTTCAAAATTAGCGGAATTCCATATCTGGAAGTTCATCATGTAATACCTCTCTCAATTTTAGGTCCTGATACCATTTACAATTGCGTTGCATTATGCCCAAACTGCCACAAAAATTTGCATTATGGTGATAATGCTCAGGAGCTTTCCGAGAGCTTATATTTAAATATAAAAAGATTGATAAAGTAACCCTTTGTTAATTCAATTGGTTACATTATATCTTTAGATAAAACTCTTCATTAAGTACGACACTTCCGTTCGGGCTGAGAATTAGATAATGAGATAATCATTTTGAAATAGTATAAAACTCATACTTTAATAATTACAGCCTTCAAAAAACTCTAGTTTTGATAACAAATTAACTTTTTATATAGAAATTTTATAATATTTTCATACGATAGTTAAAAGTCTAACTTAATTTCCCTCCCTTTAATTTTGTGTCATTATAGGAACTCAACTTAAGTAATGGATTTTTGACTATTTAATAATAGTTGTGTCTATAGTGAGATTGACTAATAATGAAGATCGCTAAAAAATCATGATCGATCGCGGCTGGGACAGTGCGCTGGGCGAAGCGGAGTTTCAGGATGCCGATAACATGGCGCGTCGGCCACGCCGCCTTTCCCCGCGCGAGTGCGCCCGTCTGATGGGCTTTGATGTGCCAGGCCGCGAGCCGTTCCGCATTCCGGTTTCGGACACTCAGGCTTATAAGCAGTTTGGTAACTCGGTGGTGGTGCCTGTGTTTGCAGCGGTGGCTCAGCTGTTACTGCCACATATTCGTCAGCTGAAGTCGTAAGCATCCTGAAATAAAAAAACCCGTCTGGCGACGGGTTTCAGGCTGATGAAGAACTCACATCAGGCGAGTCTCACAGCAACAAATAAGCTTAACTCGCAGGGAACACGGTCAGAATAGGAAAGCGTCCCGCGCCAGGGACGGCGCGGGCCGAGCATGTCAGCTACCGTCTTGATAGTCAAACTTATGCGCTGTAATTCGGGTCAAACTCCTGCTGCTTCATCAGCACTGCATAACAGATATGAACCAGCTTCCTCATCACTGCGCACAGGGCTGACATTTTAGCCTTACCAGCTTTTAACAGGCGCTCGTAGAAAATCCTGAGCATGGGATTATGTTTTATCGCCGTCATGGCGCTGAGATACAGTTTAGCCCGTAAATCGGCCGGACCCGTTTTGGTCAGGCGTGACCGGCCGTTCACTGAACTGCCTGACCGTTTCTCCCGCGGAACCAGACCCAGCCATGCCGCCGCCTGTTCCGGGCTGCTGAAGGCGTTTCCACGCAGCACTGCCAGCATATTCGAGCCCACCTGCTTACCAATGCCTTTCACCGACGTCAGGTACTTCATGTCCTGCTTCAGGTCCGGATGGTTATCAATATGGTCGTCGATCTGTTGCTGGACCGAAAGCAGCTCTGCATCCAGCGCCGCTATCATTTTTGTTACTGAAGCTTCAACGCGTGTGGAAAAGCGGGTGACGTGCAGTTTTTCCAGCCGGTTCTGCTCACGCTGCAAATCTTCCCGCAGCGCATCGCGCCTTTTCAGCAGCGCTTTCAGTTCCCGGATGGCCGGTGGCGGGGGCACCCATGCTTCCGGCTGGCGCAGTGCGCCATAGAGCGCCAGAACATGGGCATCTACGTGGTCGTTTTTCGTCAGAATGCCCATGCCTGTAGCAAAAGACCGCACACGGACCGGACTGGCAACCACCACGCGAAGTCCTTTTTCATGCAGACCATAAGCAAGATGCTCATGATAGGTTCCCGTCGGCTCCAGGATGACCTGCAGCTCAGAGAGAATGACCTCTCTGACTGCCAGCCAGTCCAGTAACTGCCGGGCCACGTCCGGTCCGTTAGAAAGCACTTTGGTTTTTTTCCTGCCCCCGGGGCCTTCCGGAAGCAGGCAGACATCAATTTTACTTTTCCCGACATCAACACCGAGCTGAATCATTTTGCGTCTCCTTTCACCTGATACCATCACGCCCGTTTCCCTTGTGCATGCGAAGTCGCTGCTCCAGGCAACCGTTCAAAGTTAATGCTGGCGTGAAAGGGGAAGCAGGAGATCTAGGCTGACACACAGGATCGAATCCTGATGGATGACACAGATTCATCCTGCTTCCTGTAGTGGGAGCTAACCACTACAGAAAACAAGATACAATGGACTGGCCTTAGCGTCTTTCCGATCTGACCGTGTTCCCTTCGCAGGCACAGTCTCACAGCGAAAAGGTCCAGCCTTTCTCCAAAGTAAAAACCCGTCTGGCGACGGGTTTCTGTTTTATTTCTTCTTCTTGCTCTGCTTCTTCAGCAGCAGCCGAATCTGCTTCAGCTCTGTTGCACTTAGTGCATCGGTCTTCACGTCAGCGGCACTGGATCCCTCAGTCCCCTCTTCAGTGATGTCCTGATTATCAATCGCCGGATGTGGATGCGTTTCCAGACTGGCCTGCAAACGTTGCACAATCTCCTGGCTCATCGAAATCTGATTTTCCAGCGCCAGCTGTTTAATCGTTTCTTTCAGCTCAGGATCAATTTTAATTGTTAAATTAACAGTTTCAGTCATCGGGCAGCTCCTTTTTGTTATTGCTACAAGCTACCGGATGACCGTTTCGATTAACATACTGTCACAAAAATTTAATATTCGGTTTGTAAAGGTGTGAAGTCCCGCAGCACACCCTCATCCATACCCACCAGATTGCCCTGTAGTTCGGCATAAAGCTTCGCCATATAGCGCACCAGGAAATCGGCGTTATGTTCAGCCAGCATGCGGCCGGTTTCGGTGTGCATGGTTTCCGGCAGACGCAACAACTTCTTCTGGAAATGATCCAGCGTCCACTTAACATCATTCAGCTCGCGATCTTTACCCAGCGGATCCTGGCTGTCGAACAACGGCCGATTCAGCGCACCGGCGGTGTAGAAGACCCGCGCCAGCCCGATCGCGCCCAGCGACTCCAGCCGATCAGCATCCTGTACAATTTTAGCTTCCAGCGTCTGAGGCGGTATGCCGGCGCTGAAACTGTGGGTTTTAACGGCATGCATCACGGCATCAATCTTTTCAGCCGGGAAATCGAGAAAGTCCTGCTGCAGAATGCGCTGGGTTTCCGTCGCGGCATAGGTAGAGGCGAGATGACGTTCCGGATGGTTCTTCGGCAGATTCACCACATCGTGAAAATAGCAGGCGGTCAGCACCACCAGCGGATCAGCGGACGTGCCGTTCATGATTCGCTGTGCGCTCATCCATACACGCCGCAGATGGGCGATATCGTGCGCGCCGTCGTCGTGGATCCAGTTCGCCTGAAACCAGCTTTCATAGCGAGATTGCCAGAGTGTAAGTGACATAATCTATCTCCCTGTAGTGATCGACAGCAGTTTTTCTGTCGCGATCAGTGCGCAAACGGCAAGCCATCATAGCGACTGGCTAATGACACTTTTTTTACAGTGCAGTTGAAAAGAGCAGCGCTGCCAGCAATTCCGGGCAGAAAAATGAGATCTGGATCATCTGTATAGCATCTCTGTTACACAATAACCGCAATTTCGGCTGTTTTCAGTCTTTCCTCAGTGAATTGCTGCTAAGAAAATTAGTTTAACAGGCGTAATGTTTGGTTCGATCTTAACCAACTTCCTGCCTCATGCTCAGCGTTTTTTTGTCACGCGATTAAGTGTAAAACTGCACGTTATGACAGGTGAAAAAGTCTGAAAAGGTTCCTATTTTTACGGTTATAACGTACTGTATCCGGGCTATTCGTCGCTTTTTGCCAGTTGCGTGATAAGCTTTGGTGCGCTTTTTGCATTTTGCTGGTTTTTAACTACTAAAGTGACAATTATACAGTGACAGTCAGCCTACAAATTATTAAGCAAAATGATTTAAAGCTTTTATGATAACTCTCAGATGTGAAGCAAATGGACTTTTACAGCAGTAACCGGGTTCTACTAATAAAAAGAGGTAATCCATGAAAGAACGGCCGATTCTTTTTTCCGAACAGCGTGTTCGTGCCCTGTTGGTTGGCCAGCAAACGCAAACCCGGCGCATTATGAAAACTCAGGCTTTCGGTCCGGGACAGGATCATCACGAGGGCGTACACGCTTTCGATGTGAGTGCTAATCATCTGCATGGTTATAAAATGATGTCGATGACGGACATCAGCTATCAGTGTCCTTACGGTAAACCGGGTGACGTGCTCTGGGTGCGTGAAACCTGGCGTGGCCCGATGGTACCCGAGCAGTATCTGGCCGATTATGAACGCGACCCGACGCCCTTCCGCCAGCCAGAATATTGCCAGTATCGTGCAGACAGCAACGAGCTGGGCCAGCATGCACTGAGCACGCCGGAAGCAGAACAGTTTGGCTGGCAAACCGCCATTCATATGCCGCGCTGGGCCAGCCGCATCAATCTGGAGATTACCGGCGTGCGCGCCGAGAAAATTCAGGACATCAGTGAAGATGACATTATGGCGGAAGGTGTGCAGACCGATTCGCACTTCCTCAACAACTTTTTCACCATGAACGTCAATTCTGAATCGCCCAAAGAGGCGTACCGTAAAGCCTGGGAAAAACAGTATGGTGCGACCAGCTGGGAAGTGAATCCCTGGGTGTGGGTGATTGAATTTCATCGTATTGAGCGCAACTGACGCCCCGGCCCCACGCTTTGCGGGCTGAATCACAGACAACGACCGTGCTAACGGGTTGAATAGACGGCCCTTAGCCCTGTCGCCAGATGAACATTGCCAGCATGGTGTTTCGATGCTGGCATTTTTATGTCTGGCGCGTCAGGATAGCGAAATAGTCCGGTTCTGTGCGGGAGTTGCGATGTTTAAATGGCCCTGGAAAACGCATAACGACGCCACCCTGGCCGCGCTGCCATGGCAGCATGGGCTGGCGCAGCCGATATTCAGCCAGCTGGATGAGGCTGAACAGCAGGCACTGGTTGAGCTGGCGCAGCGCTTTCTGCAACAGAAAAAACTGGTGCCGCTCGACGGTGTTCAGCTGGATGAATTGCGCAGTGTGCGGATCGCTCTGCTGTTCTGCCTGCCGGTGCTGAAACTGGGTCTGGAGTGGCTGGACGGGTTCCACGATGTGCTGATCTATCCCGAGCCGTTCGAGGTCGACGATCAGTGGCAGGATGACGATGGGCTGGTTCACAGCGCGCCTGCGGTTCACGCCGGACAGAGCTGGACGCAGGGGCCGGTCGTACTCAACTGGCTCGATATTCAGGACTCGTTCGATCTCTCTGGCTTTAATCTGGTGATCCACGAGGTTGCGCACAAGCTGGATGCCCGCGGCAGCGGTTACACCAGCGGTATTCCGGTCATGTCGCTGCGTGACGTCGCCCTTTGGGAGAAGGATTTGCGTGCCGCGATGGCGGAGATAGAAAGTGAAGTTGAACTGGTGGGTGAACAGGCCGCCACGATCGATCCCTACGCCGCCAGCGATCCCGCTGAGTGCTTCGCCGTGCTCTCTGAATATTTCTTTACGGCTCCGGTTCTGCTGGCCGAACGCTTTCCCGCCATGTATCAGCATCTGCGCCAGTTTTACCAGCAGGATCCCCTGGCCAGAATCGCCGCTGACACTGCGCAAACTGCTTAAATCACGATCGCTTTGCGTTAAAGCTAGCCAGTTGAATGATAATGTATTTTTTGCTGTTGACACCTTAGAGCGACGCCGTTAATATTCGCCTCGTTCACACGATTCCTCTGTAGTTCAGTCGGTAGAACGGCGGACTGTTAATCCGTATGTCACTGGTTCGAGTCCAGTCAGAGGAGCCAGATTAGAAAAACCCGCTCAGGGAAACCTGAGCGGGTTTTTTGCTTTTCAGCGATCCCAGTATTCTCTTCCTGTCTGACTGTTCATCTCAACTCGTCTGCGGTTGTTATTACCGAGACCACCGTTAAGTCTGGATCAACGCATGCTGTCTGGCGCAACCCTGCCATGGTGTTGTGACGAGATGGCTTTAAATGAAAAACCAGCCGGGCAATATTTGCGCCAGCTGGCTCATACTATTGACGAATTATTACTCAGGAATGGTCAGTACCTGACCCGGTGCAATTTTATCCGGGCTGCTGAGAAGGTTTTTGTTCGCCTCAAAGATTTTCATATATTGGGATGCATCATTGTAAAACTGCTTTGCGATGGCGCTGAGCGTGTCGCCTGATTTAACCGTATATGTTCGATTACTCCCTGTGGCGGTGACAGACTTATCTTCAACATTTTTATCCACAGCATGTAACAACTCATCGCCTATATTTTTAATATTATCCAGAATGCTCATATTTACTCCCCTATCATTTCTGATACGTTTAGTTTAATAAAGAAAACAGGATTGCCAGGCAAACACTACGCGGCGTACGATACACCTGCTTTTAATTCATGGGTTAAACCACTGCTAAACGTTGCTGTAAATAATATAAAATAGAGGATGTTAATGATGGGTATATTTTCATGGGTTGTATTTGGATTACTTGCCGGCATTATCGCCAGATGTATTATGCCAGGCAAAGAACATATGGGCATTTTCATGACCATTATTCTGGGTATTATCGGCGCGCTGATTGGCGGTGTCGTCAGTACCGCTCTGGGTTTTGGCAAGGTCGATGGCTTCAATATTTACAGCATTGCTATTTCCACCGTGGGTTCAATTATTGTGCTGTTTGTCATTCATAAAATCAGAGCGTGTAAACAGTCTTAATAGATTACGTTATAGGGGATAACAGAATGAGTTTACTGGAAACAGTACTGGCCATGTGCGGCCTGAATAATCAGACCAGCCAGGAAGTGAAAGGAGTGCTGGAGTGGGTTGAGCAGCAAGGCGGTTTACATACTATCGTGAGTCACCTGCAGAGCGGCGAGTACAGTGAGGTGGTCAACTCCTGGCTGGGCGATGAGCAGAACGTTGCGCTGAGCAGCGACCTGGTGCAGAAGATGATTAACTCTGAGGCGATTGAGCAGCTGGCTGCGCGGATGGGCATCAACACCGGCGATGCACTGAACCTGCTGGCGAAATATCTGCCGCAGCTGGTGGATAAAGCGTCAACGGCGGGCGTCGTGGATAAAAAGGCTGATCTTACCGGACTGGTGAGTCAGTTAATGCACTAAGCATGATGCTAGTGAAAGATAAAAGCCTGCTGCGAAAGTATTGGGCTTTTATCTTTTAGATTTTTGACCAGCATTGTAAGGAAATAATTAGCCAAATGGTTTGAGCTGTTAATATTAAGTTGGTTAAGGATGTGTAACTAAATAATTTACAAATGAAGCATCACCATGATGGCTGAAGCTTCATATTAGCAATATGCGCCAGAGATATCCGGGGTGTAATGACTTGATGACCATTTTGGTCATTTATTGTGGGTTTATCAGCCAGAAACGCTAAATCTATTATTAACTTAGCCAATTCAGCCACCCATATATTTAGGCGCAGCATTTAACCAGGATATCAAAGCCTCATCAAAAAATTTGAAATTCACTCGAGAGTAAATTCAAATTCTTTTTCGCTCCCTTTGCCCTGGTACCTATCTTTAGTTTTCTCAAATAGACAAACAATAACATCAAAAGTGGATCCCAATTTTTTTCGGGAAATGGAAGATTTCTTCCAATTTATACACACACCGCAAGCCATACCGGAGCTTAACATATCCCAAAGAGCATCAGTGTTATTACCATAATACTCACCAAAGTCTAAAGCATTAGCTATTACACGATGGAAATCGCGTTCTGAATCCACTTCATCACCTTCAATTATGACATTACGATACATATAGCACCCTTATTACATCCATTTCCCAATTGATGTCGCCGTTTCATAATGGTCTGAAGTGATATACAGTAACCCATCTTTAGAATATAACAAGCGTGTACCTGCTTGCCTTGCTCTGGGATAACAGAGGCAATAAGAATAGCCCGATCACCGAGGCGGGAAGATGGGCTTTAAAAACTTACAAGTAGAGAACCCGTCATAAGTCGGGATCTTACATTGAATTAATAATGTTACAAGATGGTAATAATCTTTCGATTTCACCCTGATCTTTTTCATTGAAATAAACTTCAAGTTGATGTTTTTCATCATTAACCCAATCTAGGATGCAATCTTTTAAAACTTCTAAATATATACGTAAATCAGAGTCCGGAATGCCGGGCAAAGACTCATGCACAATCATTACTTTATTTTCACTAATCCAATCCAGATCGCGTAAACAATCATAGAGGGCGTTCCAGTTGAAGCCAAAATACCCGGGAAACCAAAGTAAATAATAGAGGGATCTTAGCAACTCGTCAGTGTCAGCGATGTTTGGATCGATCCTGGCTAAAAATACAGCACCCTTTACATAACACACTGATTTATCTTCATATTTAAACACACTCATTACATAATCACCTGATTTTTATGAACGTTTTATAATGATCATTTGTATAATAAGCCTCACCATTTTGTCCAACAATAATTCTTTGAGGCCCTGGTCCTGATATGTTCGGAGTTGGATGAACATATTCTTTATAGTATCCATTAGGTTGCGTGGGCAAGCCAGATATTCCTGTCGTGCGATCAGGATAGTTTCTGAATACTGAAAAATTATTTTTATGTGGATACTTTCCGCCACTAGTAATTCTATTAGGTGTAGTTTTAAATAAAAACCCTAAGTAAATATTCCTCATAATATATCTACTTTATTATTAATATTTATTGAAAATAGCAGACTCTTGAGTTGTATTGACTGGTTTTGTCTATCCTTTACTACTGCCAGCAACAATGCCGCTTGCTCCCATCACATTCCTTTCATCATCCATAACACCAGGCTTTATTGCATTTAATGCAATGACTTATGCCGGGCGATTGCCATGTTAATGGCTGCAACTCAACATAATCACTTCCCAGAATATTATTTCCTATTACATTATTTAATTGCTAATAAATACAATTAGCCAAGTTATATACGTCAGTCTTGATAGCCAAAGAAAAATCGAGCCAAAGGATAGGTCTGACTTTGTCAAAAAAACCTTAATGAAATAAAATGGTTTTTCATCATCAGTTAATCCTTGGTGAAAATACTTTCCATAGAGTGCAAAGAGAAGAAATGAAAAACCTCCGGACAAATTAGATATTAACAATAAGTTATCGGCCTCCCTTCTATATTCAGCTATCGCTGCCGCTATATATCCAAGAACAAGAAAAACCAATGCGCAATTTGATAAAACATCTCGTTTAAAAAACATATAATTGAAATAGAGCAAGGAATCCTTACCTACCTTAGCGCCACCAAGATCCCTATAAACAAAAATAAAAAAACACCCACCCCATAAAAATAAAAAAAACAATAATATAAATGATGACGCATTTAAAACAATATCATTTGAAATCATAGTGATATATTTCCTTAGTAGAGTCACCGTTCAGATCTATTTTTTCGTCATGAGAACCAGTGGCAGAACCTCTAAAACCAATACTTGGTCCAATAGAAAAGGAAATACCAATTCCATCTTTTCCACCAGACATTCCTACAGAACCGGGACCAAAACCTATGCTAGTTGAATAATCACGATTTAAGTCTCCAAACAATCCTGGGAAATATGGGCCAAAGTCAATACCGATCGAAGCTCCAGCCTTAATACCAAATTATTTAGTGTATCCTGAAGAAATAGATAAGTAATCATTATTAATCTCAGATCCTCCTTTCAAAGCAAGTCCCACACCACCTGAAACCTCAACTTTTCCATTAGGTTTAACCTTATACTCAGTACCCCAGGAAGGCCCTTCGCCAACAGCAATACGATTCAGCCCTGCCTGTTTCTGCTCCGGAGTCAGACCATTAACTTCCGCATACTGGTTCCAGGATTTTACTGCCGCACCGTAGCTGTTCATCCCCGTACCAAAGCTCAGCGCATTATTCTCCACCGCATTTTTACCCGCAACAGCGCCCTGAATCCCACCTTCAACAGAACCAGAAGCCACTCCCGCCGACAACTGCGCGGCCAACTGGCCGAGCGCGCTGACAATCTGCTTCTCTTCCTGCGTCAGGTCGTTGGCCTGCTTGCCAGGATACATTGAGTTGAGGATAGCTCTTGCCTTCAGCTCACCACCTGCAGCACCCGCTGTTGCGCTGTTGCCCGCCAGCTGCGTCAGTACGGCACCCGCAACCGCATGCGCCATGGTGTTAGCCAGGATGTTAGTCTGCTCCTGTCCGTCGACAACTTTGCTGGTAGCTTGCTTAATTTTATTGGCGATGTAAGGCGCCATTCCACCTGCTGCGGCTGCACCCAGGTTACTTGCGCCAAGGCCACCCAGCGCGCCCGTCACCGCTGCGATAGAATAGCTGCCGAGCAGGCCTGATTTTTCCTCGCGGTGAAGCACTTCAGGAAGAAGGGATAAGTGAAATACTGCTCGGAAAAAATAATCCGTTTTACAGAGGTGCCTCGCAGTTTATTACTTGGCTTTCAGCGAGTTTATGCGGCAGAAGGTGTATATTTAAACAGGTTAAATCGGAACAGGAAGCACTTAACGAGACATTTTTAGCGCGGCTGAAGCGGGTTGGCCCCCGTTTCAGCCGCTGACCACAACTAACTGAGAAGGAGTTGAGCATTGCTACGCAGGATATTAAGCCAGAAGTGAGTATTTCAAAAGCATTACGACAGCTGAAGGTGGGATATATCAGCATCCGTCACACCGACCGGAACGACATAACCACGTATCATAGCCGCTGCCCCAGCCTTAACCTGAAGGGTCTTTGGCTGGAAGAGGCAGGGTTTGGCACTGATACCCAGGTGACCGTGGCGATAGAGCACGGGCAACTTGTGATTCGGCCATTGGCTGAGTGACAGGTAAAAAATCCCGTCTTTTGAGGGCCGGGATATTCTTTTTACTGGTCGTATTTAAAATCAATATTTATCTTGAGGGTTTCAACATTTACTGTTACTTCACAGCTATGCCAAAAAGGTTTTTCCTGTGACTTAAAAGTGTCCACAAAATAATTTCTTAACTCTACAAGCAAATCAAATAAATCACTATTTGCTTGTGCTCCAGCCGAGAACCAACCAGTATCCCCTGTATCCACGCTTATATAATCAAACTCACACCTACAATGATCATTTTCAGGTGATAAATCAGCTCTCATAATGATTTTTGATGCATTTTCAGGCGCAACAGATAGTAAGACTGAACCGATATCATTATAAATTTCCTGATCAGATCGCATTACTTACCTCCTGGTGCATTTTTAAACGTTTCAGATATCATTCTTCCGCCATTTATAGAGTACTCAACATAGAATTTATCCGGCCTTGCACTATTCCCAGTATAAGACGGTTGAATATTTACTTTAACATCTTTACCTTCACTTAAGGCCTTGGCCCAAGAATTTTCCAAACTTCTCCAAGTTCCTTTATTAAGGTTTCCATCCATTGGTAACAGGTTTAGTTTTTCACCAGGACCATTAAAGATGCTGGCTATTAAATGCCCGCCTTCATCACCAGGATTACCACATCGACCCGCCTTACACTGCTGATACCCATTCCGGTCTTTCGTATTAGCGCTAAGACTTGCTTCAACCTGAATCGGCCTAGCCAAGCTGTCAGTATGATAAGTCTTATCTCCATCAATCTTATAAACCGTGTTAGGTTCCGGTTTGTTAATCGCTTTATTCCAGGCTCCTTTTTTACCGGAGTCCACGATAACGACATTTTTTTCAGCACTTACAGGGAGTTTACTTCCTTTTCCTGCTCCTGTAACTATTCCCGCCGCACTGGTTCCAGCCGCCTGAGCCAGCGAGTTGATCGCAAGCTGCTTCGCCTCCGGTGAATCCCCAGACACCAGTGCATTATGGATCGCCGCATTTCTGTCTGCCTCTAGTTGGACAGTTGTCACTTGGAGAACAGACAGTTCGTTCTGATCTGCCGGACTTAGACCACCTGTAGTACGGGCTTTTTCCAGCAATTCACTGGTACGGCTGGCATAATCAGCCTGTAATCTGCTGACTTCATTCGCTTTATCAACACAGGCCTTAGCACCCGTACACTCCACAACGCTCTTTTGTTGTTCCGCTGAGAATTGCCTGTATTTCTCAATGACTGTTCCTTCACAAGCTTTATTGCCCTGGCATTGTGACATTTCCTCAGCACGGGATTTGTTTTGTGCAACGCTCAGCGCATTATTCTCAACCTCAGTTCTACCGGCAGATGCCCCACTACCTACCCCAGCGCTGCCATCAACCGCACCGCCCGCTGTTGCGCCTGCCAGCGTTACAATGTTGGCAATCAGCATCTTGTCATCGGCTGACAGTTCAGAAGCATCCTTGCCGTATAGCAGATGGCTGAGCGCGTCGTTGTAGCTGAGCATTCCTGCAGTCAGTCCTCCCGCCGCACCGCCAATGGCGCTGCCACCCTGCGCTTTAGCAATCAGCCCTGACGCCAGCGTGTGCAACAGCACGCGCATAGGTTCGTTACCCTGCGATACCTGCTTGACCATCTGCGCCAGCAATGGAGCTGCACCTGCCGCCACCGCGCCGCTGACGTTACCGCCCGCCAGCCCGGCAAACAGCCCGCTGATAGCCTGTGCCGCAATCTGCAGGTCTGACCCGATGCCGTACTTCTCTTCAACATTCTGATCGATTTTATCGAGTGCTTTTTTCTGATCCGCTTCTGAAAGCTTATTGAACGCAGCATCGTTTTTAAGCTTGTTTCTCTCCTGCTCCTTCTCCTGCTTCTTCAACGCATCAAAGGTCTGCTGAATCGCCTGCTGTCCGAGTACGGCCATTTCGCGCTGGATGGCAAGACTGCCTTCTGCTTTTTGCACATCAAACTTATCTTTCAGCACATTCTCCGCCGCGGCGGTGTCGCGGCTGATTTGGGACACATCCTGCTTCTGCGCATCCGGATTGCGGATCTCAATCGTTCCCGGTGAGATGGCGCTGTAGGTGGTTGAACTGGCGCGGTCTTTCGTCTGCTGCAGCGTGCCCATGGGCAGCGAGTTATCGCCCGACTGCTGGGACTGACCAGATTTTGATGTGTCGTTCCCTGAACTGTCAGATGTATGAGTGGTGTTTTTTCCCATGCTGCCGCTGACAGCTGCGCTGAAGCCGCTGCCGCCCGCATTGGCGTGGTTTTCAATATCCGTCCAGCCCAGCGTCCCGGTGCTGAGGTGATTTTTGTCCGGCGTTGCAGATGAGGCGATGATCGCGCCATCAAGCTGGGTATGGTTGCCGACGTAAATGTTGTAGCCGCCATCACCCGCGCTGATCCCGCTCTGCTGCTGTACAGAATCAAAATCATTGTAAATTTTGCTGCCGCTCATGCTGGCACTGCCCTGCACCGGTACGCCCGCACAGATAGGCGGTATGCAGATACTGGCGCTGAAGCCTGATGAGCTCTGATGGCTGTCGTAGCTTGCACGATCCTGCTGGCTGGCAATTTCCAGGTTACGGCCCGCGTTGAGGTCAACGTGATTGCCGTTGAGGTTTGCTCCGTTCAGCTTGACGTCCTGACCCGCTTTGACCGTCAGATCGCCCGCTGCGGACACTTCGCTGTTGTGATGAGTAATGCTGCTGCCATTTCCGTTTGCACTGTTCTGGCTGGCAGCCAGCTCAAGGGATAAGCCGTTCTGGCTGCCGCCCAGGCCGAATCCCACGCCGACACCGTATTTGCTGCCACCGCTGCTTGACTGCTGGCTGCTGCTGTCCTCGGCGCTGTTCAGGGCGATATCGCGACCCGCATTCAGCGAGACGTTATCACCGCTGATTTTTACGCCTTCGCCTGTGATGTCCTGCTTAGCCGTGACTGCTACGTCGCCGCCCGCCTTAAGCACACTGCCGCTCTGCTGCGTGCTTTTCTGTTCCACGGACTGATGGCTGCTACCCACGGTGGCGCTCACGGTGACTTTGACGGCTGCGGTGTTCTGGTTGTAAGCCGACAGCGCGGTCATGGCCGCCTGCGCGGCATAAATGGCCTGCAGGCGCGGATCATCACTCTGTTTGTGCGACTGAGCCACCTTGTCCGCCGCCTGCGCCATGCTCACGCCGTAGCCGGAGACCTGCGCGGTGATGCCATACTGCGAGGATTTACTGCTGCTGCTGCCTTCGTGCGTGTCTTTTGACGGATCGAGGTGGATGTTCTCACCGTTGACGCTCAGCGAATTGCCTGCATAAACGTCAGCCCCCTGCAGGTTAACGTCTTTGCCTGCATTAATTGAAACGTTACCCAGCGTACTGACGATACCGCTGCGTACGGTGTTCTGCTGCGTGCCCGTGCTGGCGTTTTTCCAGCTGTTATGACCCACGCCAACCGTTCCGCTGTAACCATCGCCGCCCAGATCGCCTATAGCGTGGTCAGACCCGGAGGTCGATGCCTGCTGGCGGTCTTCGCCTGCTACGACGCTGATCTTACCCTGCTCCGCGTTAAGCGAGACGCCGTAGGTGCCGGTCAGGGTTGAACCGCTGATTGCGATGTCACCTTTATGGCTGGTGACGTCAACACTACCGGCGGTTATCGCGGAAGTGTGTTGCGCGAGCATGCTGCTATCACCGCTCATCTGGTTGTTTTTCGAGCCGTAATTAGTCCCTGCCGAACCATTGTTCGGCGACCCGCCGCCGCTACGTGCCAGCGCACCAATTGAAGCTGATGTTGTTGCCGACCAGCTCTTACTGCTACTGCTGCTGGCAGCCTTCTGGCTGTCAGAGGCTGCGGTGATGTCAATATTACGGGTAGCGTCCAGTGAGGCTCTGGCACCGGCGTTCAGGCTGCTGCCCTCAACCAGAATGTTGCCGGTGTGGGTATCTGAATCGCCGCGGGCCTTCAGTAGCAGATTTCCGGTGGTATTGAGCGTGCTGCCGCTCTGATAGATGCTCTCGCTGTTCTGGCTGACTTTACTGCCTGAACGGCCATAGGTCAGTCCCGGCGCCGGGGAATCCAGCGAACTGGCGCCCAACTCATTGCCAGTCTGTTTCATCTGCTCGTACACCGAACTGGTGTTGTTCATGATGTCACGCAGATTGCGCACGGTGTCCAGTGGCGTTAAGTTCAGACTCAGACCAAACCCGCTGCTTTTCGACGCCTGCTTCGCAGTCTCGCGCACCTGGTCCTGACCGGCCACGATGGCGATGTTTTTCGCCGTCACGCTGATGTCGCCGTTCTGGCCGCCCGCAATAACGTCGCTTCCCTTGATCAGCGCGTTGTTACCCGCCGTCATGCTGACCACACCGTTGCCTGCACCCACCAGGCTTCGCGCATCGCTCTGCGTGACCTGGTCGCCGTTACGTTCGCTTTTAGCCGACTGTTTACCGTAACTGAGACCGAGTCCGCCACCCATCAGACCGCTTTTCTTCTTCTCTTTCAGGCGGTAGTTAGATTGAGTATTGGTGGCGGTAACAATATTCAGGTCATTGCCTGCACTCAGTGCGACGCCTTTGTCACCAGCCACAGACGAGCCCTGAACGGTCAGGTCGTTTCCGGCAATGACAGACACGGTGTTGCCGCTCAGTTGTGAAGCCTTTTCACGGGTGTCGCTGTTTTCCTGAATGGTGTGTGTAGTGGTCTTTTTCAGGAAACCTTTCTTGGTTTTGGTCTCTTCACGGTAGGCATAATCACTCTCCGTCGCAGTGGTGATATTGACGTCGTGTCCAGCCTGCAGCGCCAGATCCTTATTGGCTGTGACTGTTGCGGCCTGGCTTGTGATGTCATTGCCCGCCAGTAGCCTGGTACTGCCACCACTGGCAATTTCAGTGCCCTGCTGGCGTACCGACTCATTGATCTCAACCTTTTTGCCGGATTTGTAGCTATTGCCAGAACCGGTTTCAGCCGCCAGCAGATTGATGTCGCGTCCTGACCGTACGGTAATATCCTGTTCCGCCGCAATCGCCGCTGCGTCACTGGTAAGGTCGCGTCCGGCGGTTAACATCAGATTGCCGCCGCTGCTAATGGCAGTACGATCTATGCCGGTTTCATGGGATTCATCCCGCCACAGATTATCGTTCTGGCTGGTGTTCACTCCTTTGAGATTGAGATCGTTGGCGGCCACGAGTGCGGCATCGCCTCCTGCACTAAGGGTGCTGGCTGTGACGGTCACATCGCGACCCGCCTTAATATTCATTGCACCAGCTGATTCTAGCCTGGAAGCGGCGGAGGTTCTGCTGATGAAACTACGCCAGCCATTATTAAAAGAAGTATCGATAACGTTAGCAACAATCGACACATCGCCAGCCGCATTAAGTAAGGCATCGCCGCCGGACTGAATCGATGCGCCACGATTCATTATATTTTTACCGGCGTTGAAGATCAGATTATCGAGTGAATTTATCTTCGCCTTTTCGCCCTGTTCATCGAATAATGAACGGCTGAATGTTGAGCTGTTATCATTTTGCGTGAGCTGAGTGATATTATTAATGTTACCACTGATGCTTTCGAGCTCAACCCGCTTACCACTGATCGCTGAGCCGATATTGTTAATATCATCGAGCGCGCTGATTTTTAAATCATCACCGGCTTTAATGAGGGCGTGGTTGAGATTATCAACACCGTTCTGACTGTTAAGCGTCATGGCATTCTGTGCCAGCAGAGTACTGGCGTTATTACTTACCTGACCTGCATCAACGGTGACGTTTTTGCCAGAGATCACACTGCCGTTATTGATAGTGGTATCATTCGCAACCAGATAAAGCTTCGGCACCAGCACGGTTTCGCCATTAATCGTCGCCGCTTCCCACCAGAGAATACTGTGATCCAATGAGGCAATCTGCTCTGCAGACAGCGTTACGCCGCTTTGTAATCCCAGCGATTGCTGCGCGGCCGCAGCGTTATCCATCAGATAGCGCATCTGCTCAAGATCGGAACCGAGACTGTTGATATAGCGATTTCCCGTTTGGCTCAGCACGGTATTGCTGACGTAGCGCGTATCGAATGCGGCATCGCCCAACAGACGATAGTCATATTCTGGTTTCAGATTAAGCCTGTTCAGTAAATATGATGAGCCCAGGAACGTGTTTTTATCTGTCAAAGCCGCTGACGTTTCTATCGGGGCTTTTGAAGGTTGTTTTCCCAGTAGCTGGTTAAGCTCGCTAAATAAGCTTGTATCGAGTTTGCCTAATCCGTTTAACTTTGGGTTAAGAACAATCAGATAATGGCTTTTTATATCATTTGAGACAATAAAATAGCCGTCGCTTCCCTGCGGCAATGGATAGGCGCTGGTATCAACAGAGGTCAGTGATGGCTTTCCTACTTGTTGTCGTAAAAGATCGTAAGGCGTCTTACCCAAGGCCCCTCTTTCCTTAATTTCAGTAGATCGAAGCGGGTCGGCAGAATAGGTATTCAGGTCCGTCTGCGGCACATTTGCGGCATCCAGGCCGGTGGCGCCATTAATCTGCTGCAAGGCGCTGGCGATTTGGTCACGCCAGTCAGGCCCCCCCACGTTAACCGAAGCAACGGCAACAGCGGCAAGCGGGGACCGTGCGCCGCTTACTGATTGTTGTACAAGCGTATTAAGTCCGGGGCGCGATAGCGTTGGGGAGATGGTACCGCGAACGTCCTGAGACTCACTATCATTGATAACGTTATTGAACTGTATGCTAAGGTTGCCGTTAGACTGAACAACGCCACGAATTGTCGCGGCCTGCTCGGTGCGATAAGTCTCGGTGGCTACATAGGTTACCCTATCTTCTAAATCTGCCGCCTGCCCCTTATAAGTATATTTACCTGCGCCACTGGATTTTAAATCATCGATATTATCGGTCAGCATCGTGCTATTACCGTTTTTGACCGAGTTATAATTACTATAGCTGGGCGATGGCTTGAAAATTCTCCATACGGCCTGCGTGCCCGACAAATAAGACTTATTATTTAACATGTCGCCGCTGAGCGATAAATTTTGTCCCGCAAGGATATAGCTGCCCAGATTGTCCAGCGTACTGGCCCGCCCTGTCAGATTTTTTCCTGCAGTTATTCTTCCGGCCTGCCCCGTTACGCGCGTGCTTGACATCGTTCTGGCGACGAGTATTTCTTTGTTCTTATCCAGACTGGCCGGGATAGGTTTAATATTCCAGATCCAGGCAATAAAGGGCGGCGCGGGTGAAAGCGGGTGTTCCGTAAAGTAGTATTTCAGTTCGCCTCGTTCAAACAGGCTCAGAGGAAGTTCAACCGTACCCGGCGCAACTGATCCATAACTATTGGTGACATTTTCGGTGGTGGTTTCACCTGCGGTAATCGATTCCCACTGGTTTACTAAATGCCCGGTATTAATCGTAATATCGCCGTCCTGCGACTCAATGGTGCCGGAGGTATTGATTACTTCGCCATTAGCATTGCCTGCTGCATCGCGCTGCATCCACAGGCTGTTACCGGCCAGCACGTCGCCGCGCTGGTTTTTAATACTGTTGGCAAAAAGAGAGAGATTGCCGGCCGCATAGAGCAGCGCATTGTTAACGATGCTGCCAGGCGCACTGAGCACCAGGTTGCCGCGGGTACCGGTAAATCCGTCCAGGACAATATCGCTGCGGCTGGCTAAGTTGATATTCCCGCCGCCCTGCAGACTGCCATTCCCGTTCATGGCGATGCGGTTGCCGCTTAACGTACTGTCACCCGAACCGGTAGTGAGCTGACCATTATTAGTGAGATCGCCGCCTGCACTCAGCGTCAGCGCGCCGCCCTGCATCGTGCCCTGGTTGTCTATCGCGCCATTACTGCTGACAGAGAGTCGCCCGCCCGCAGCCAGCACATCGCGACCGGTAAAACCATTCGCGATCTCCAGTGTGGCATCACCCAGCGCCACCACCTGACCGGTCTGGTCAAAGCCATTGCTGTGAACCAGCAAACTGCCGCCACTGAACAGACGACCACTGCTTTGCTGATTGACCTGAGCGGCCATTACGCTCAGCCGGTTGTTACCCAGCAGCGTGCCGCTGTTGTTTACCTGCTGATAATTGACCTCAAGGTTGCCGCCCTGGGCCGTGCCCTGGTTGCTGAAGCCATTGCCGGTCAGCGTACCCTGGCCGTCGGCCAGCAGCGTACCGTTGTTGCTGGCATTGGTCGCATTGAGGATGAGTTGAGACGCCTGTAACCAGCCGTTGTTATTCAGCTGCGGCGTATTCAATGTCTGCGCGCCACCCGCGAGCCATCGGCCATCGTTTTGCGTTAAACCGGTTATTGTCGCGACACCGTTGCCATTGCCCTGAATCAGGCCATAGTTGAACAGTTCAGGCCCGGTCAGCGTCAGGGCGTTTTGCGTGATCATGGCGCCATTGCCGCCGTTGGTGATGCGTCCACCGGCATTGACCAGCAGGCTGTTGTCACCCTGTAAGCGCCCGTTGTTATCCACCACACCACTGGTGATCTGCAGGTCGCCGCCCTGCACGCGTCCGGCATTATTAAGCGAGGAGGACTGAAGCGTCAGCCTGCCCGCACTGAGCAGCGTTTTATCCTGCTGCTGAGTCAGTGCACCGTTAAGGCCAACAGTCAGCGCCTCCACACCGGTCACGGCGCCGTTATTGTTTAACGTGTCGCCCCGTAGCGTCAGGTTTCTGGCAATCCATTCACCCTGATTGGTCAGCGTCAGTGCCTGCAGTGCCGCAGTGCCATTCGCTGAAATCTTACTGCCAGCGCCCGCATCAAGGCGATCCGCCAGAATCAGTTGCAGCGCATCCGCACTCTGGATCGCGCCATTATTGGTCAGTTGCCGGGCATTCAGCAGGATCTGCTGTCCCTGCCAGCTGCCGTTATTCACAACGTCCCCGCCGTTGATGTTCAGCGTGCCCTGCGTCAGCAGCGATCCGCCCTGATTATTGATCAGCTGACGTGATGGCGCGGCCAGCGCTCTGAGCAGCATTCGCCCGGCCACCTGTGGCGTAGCGGCAAACGTCAATGCCTGCAGACCAATCAGGCTGCCCTGATTAATGACGCTGGCGGGTGAAATGGTCAGGGTTTTGCCCTGCACCGATCCGCTGTTATTCAGCGCGGCACCGTTCAGCCCCATCGCCCCTTCGCTGAGCAGTGAGCCGCTGTTGTTCAGCGTGTTCGCCGTAACCTGTGCGGTGTTCTGACTCATCAACGAGCCGGTGTTATGCAGTTCATTGCTGATGCTGGCGTTCAGATCTTTGCTGCCCAGCAGCGATCCCTGATGCAGCCAGTTGTCAGCGTTAACCGTTGCCTGTTCGCCCTGCAGCGTTCCCTGGGTGTTGAGCTGACCCGCGGTCAGCGTCAGTGTTCCGCCGCTCAGCGTTTTGCCACCGGCAGATTGCGTGATGTTATCGGCCTGAGCAGTCAGCGCCGTGTTGCCCTGTAACAGACCGTCGTTGTTCAGGCTGGTGCCCTGCAACCCCAGGCGGTCCGCCATTATTTTGCCGCTGTTGCGCAGCGTGGTGGCATTAAGGTCGCTCTCTCCCTGGCTGACCAGCATGCCGCTGTTGATCAGATCGCTGGCGATATTACCGCGCAAGGCGCTGATGCCATTGATGCTGCCGCGATTGTCGAGAGAATCCAGCGTGACGTCGAGTTGCTGGCCCTGCCAGCTGCCATCATTGATCGCGCTACCGCCCTTGACGATCAGTCGATCGCCGCTCAGCAGTTGCCCATTGTTGTGGTTGAGGGTCTGAGCAAATCCGAGATCCAGTAGCGTGTCGCCCTGAAGCAGCCCGCTGTTTTCCAGCGTATTACCGCTGGCGCTGAGTTGCTGTGCCGCAATCTGGCCGCTGTTACTGAGCGTTTGTGCCTGCAGGTCGGCCTGCTGGCCAGTCACGATCTGTCCCGTGCTGCTGTTATTCAGCGTATCGGCAATCTGAAGGTCGAGGTCATCGCTCAGCAGGCGTCCGCTGTTGTTGAGACGGTTGCCGTTGACTGAAAGCTTACCGTTAACCTGCAGCAGCCCGTCGTTATCCAGTTGATCTAACGTCAGCGTCAGCGGTCCTCCGGCGATTAACTGGCCGCCATGGAGGTTGTGGAGTTGCTGATGATCCAGCGTTAAGGTGCTGTTGCCCTGCAGCAGACCGCCGTTACTGAGCACTGGCGCATGCAGGCTGAGGTTATCTGCCGCCAGTGTGCCTTTGTTATCGATCTCCCCAGCCTGAAAATTCATCTGCTGCTGGCTGATCAGACTTCCGCTGTTATCCAGCACACCCCCGACCTGGGCTGTCAGTGCCTTTCCGGCGCGAACAGTGCCACTGTTCTGCAACGCCTTCGCGTTTAACGCCATCTGATCGGCCTGCATTGCGCCGCGGTTATTCAGTGAAGTGATGTTGCCGTTCAGGATGCCGTCACTCAGCAACTGTCCGCCCTGCTGATTATCCAGCTGGTCGCCCTCCAGCGTAATCTGCTGATTGCCCTGAATCAGGCCACTGTTAATCAGGTCGCCCCGCAGCGTCAGCGCCTGGGCAATCAGCCAGCCGCTGTTGTCAGTGTGATTCGCTTTCAGCGAGATGCCCTGTTGTCCCAGAATCTTGCCGCTATTGACCAGCGTGTCGCTTTGCAGGTCGGCGTCGGCTTCACTGAGGGCATTGCCGCTGTTCTGCCAGCGGTCAGTATTCAGTTTCAGCTGTTTGCCCTGCATCAGTCCGCCGTTGTCCAGCGTCTGCTGTTGCACATTCAGCTGACCAGCGCTGAGCAGCGTGCCGCTGTTGGTTAACCCGCTGCCCTGCAACGATACTGCCTTGTCACCCTGAAGTGTTCCGCTGTTATTGACCTGGCTGACGTCGCTATTCAGCGTTGCGGCGGCGATGATGCCCTGATTAGTCAGTACATCGCCGTGCAGCTGGAGTGGGTCACTGGCCAGCAGTTTGCCACCCAGCTGATTATCCAGATGCCCGTACCGGGCGCTGAGGCTGGCAGCGTTGATTTCCCCGCTGTTGTTCAGCTGGTCGCCGCTGACAACCAGTGTTTTGCCGCTGGTGATCAATCCACTGTTATTAAGCTGTGGCAAATCGAGCGCAAAGTCGTTGTCGGAGCTGATCGTCCCCGCAGCAAGGTTATCCAGCTGTCCGGAATTTAAAGAGAGCTGGTTAGAGCCCTGAAGCAGGCCGCCGTTACTGATTTGCCCGGCGGTCAGCGTCAGATTGGGTGCGGTTAAAGAGCCCATGTTACGCAGTTGTGCACTGTTCAGGATGAGTGCGTTCTGACTGCTGATGGCCCCCTGATTTTCCAGCCTGCCACGAGCGGTCAGTTGCGCGTCACCGCGTGCAGTGATGGAGCCGTTTTGTTGCAGCGTATCGCTGTTAATCACAGCATCGCCATGACTCACCATCTCGCCACTGTTATTCAGGGTCGGGGCATCGATTTGCAGACGCTGACTGACCAGATTGCCGCTGTTGCTGAAGGTGTCGGCAACACTGAACAGTGCGTTGCCCTGTGCGGAGAAGATCCCGTCCTGATTCAGACGATTAGCCGTAATCGTGGCATCACCCATACTGATCAGTTTGCCGCTGTTATCAAGAGTGCCGCTTTGAATGTTCAGGCTGCTGCCGCTGATTTCATCGCGGTTAGTCAGCTGTCCGCTCACAGCCAAAGTATTTTTACCCTGAGCCAGCAGCTTACCGTTCTGTTGCAGAGTGTTAGTGCGAACCTGCACGTCACCATTACTGGCCAGGCTACCACGGTTAGCGATCTGCGCGGCCTGGATATCGAGTGTTTTTGCGGCGGCGAGCTGACCGGCATTGTCCAGCTGAGAGGTGGCAGAGAGCTGCAGCGCGTCTACCGCACTACCGCTGCTGCTGTTATCAACACTCAGGTTAGCACCGCTGAGACGCACATTCTGGCCTGCCTTCACGCTGCTGCCTTTGAGCGTGATATTGCCCTGACTGTTGAGATCCAGCGAGGCGTCGCTGCCCAGCGAGGCCCCATTTAAGGCGATATCCTGCTGCGCTGTCAGCGCGACGTTGCCCCCGGCTTTATGTTCGCCCTGCAGGGCGATGCTGCTGCCTTTTGCAGTCAGGGTGCCGCTGGTCAGGCTGTTGTTGACGCTTAAGCGACCCTGCGCATCCAGCACCATATCGCCCTGACGGGCATTAAGATTGCCGAGATTGACGCCAACGCCGTTTTCGCTGGAAACCAGATGGATGCGGTTTGCGTACATGCCGCCCAGCGCGCCGGTATCTACAGCGACCGCTGGCGCAGCACCTTCGCCCGCGATGGGGGTCACGCTGCCATCAGCACCAACCCGGTTTGCGCCCAGCGTCACATTGAGATCTTTGGCATGGATGCCTGCGTTGATTTCGGTTGCGCGCGCAATGATCGAGACAGCATCTGCCTGGCTGCCATCCAGTCCTTTACCCTCAATGCTGATTGCGCCTTTCGTCACTTCCAGCGATTGCAGATTGCCCTGCGCATCAAGCTGCGGTTTACCGGTAGTCAGTGTGACGTTGGGCGTATTGATAAAGCCGCAGCCGTTACAGGTAATGCCATAAGGGTTAGCGACCATCACGTTGGCCGCTTTGCCCGCTACTTCGGTATAGCCCTGCAGCTGTGAACGGTTGGCACCCACCACCTCATTAATAATGGCCCGGGCTTCCTGCCCTGCTTTGAGGTTCGGGTTGTTCTGGACAAGTCCACCCAGTTGGGTCTGCGTCAACCGGCCGGTTGCGTTGTTCAGGATCAGCCCTTCCTGGCCCACGTTGTAATTCTGATACTGGTTATGCGACAGGCCCGCCGCATTCGGCGTCGCGATATTAATGACCGGAACACCATTCCCGGCAGCATCGACGTTGGTCCCTGGTGTGACGGGCGCTATCGCCGCAGAAAAGGCGGGCAGCAGTGGCTGAAACGCGATCAGCGAGCAGATGAGATAGCTCAGCAGACGACGCGGCAGTGAAAGCTTTAATTGATCATCCATAATCGGGGCCTTTGTTTAAAAAACGAGTCCAACACGCGCGTAAACGCTGAGGCGATCGGGCGCAAGATAATTGGGGTAGCTGACAGGGATACCCAGCGACAGCTGAGTGGAGACATGCGCGTTACGGGTGCCAAGTCCCAGCGAACTGCCCCACAACGTGCCTGCTGCGTAGCGATCCTGTTTGTCGCTCTGGAGCCACCCGCCGTCCAGCGCCAGGGTGGTGCTGACCTCGCCGATTGCAGGCAGGGTAAACAGCGAGTAATTCAGTTCGTTACGCAGATAGCCGCCAACATCGCCGGAAAGGTATTGCTCCTTGTAGCCGCGAACCGAGTTCTCGCCACCAATCGTCAGGCGTTCGCTGCCATAAAGGCGATCCGGCGACCACTGAGCGTAAAAACTGCTGAGCCACCACATTTTCTGAGTGACAGGCCGCTGATAGCTGCTGCTGACGCTCCATTTGCGGAATTCAGCTTTCGGAAAATCGTCGCTTTTACCCTTGTCGCTTTCCGCATCGAACCACGGCATCCCGCGGCTCAGCATCGGGTTCAGAGTGGCCACCCCACCTGCAATTTTTTGCGTATGGTTAAAACCGATCTGCAGACTGGTCAGTTTGCGGCTACTGCTTTGAAGCAGCGTCTCATTCAGCCAGTTATGGCTGACGTAATGGTTCAGCCCAACCTGAAGGCCAGTTTTGATTTGCCCGTTGCGGAACAGCACCCACGAGCCGCTGAGGCGGTTAGAGATGTTGTCGCCGTTGCTATACCAGTCGAAACTATTGGCGTTAAAGCGGCTGTGATAGTTGCTCCAGCTATAGCTGTAATCCAGCAGCCCATAGCCATAAGGCACGCTGACGCCCGCCTGGAAATTTTGCGCATCGCGCCAGTCGCTGAAAGCGCTGCTGCGACCACCGCTGACAAACCAGCGATCGGCAACACCCAGCAGGTCATTACCCACCAGCGAGCCGGAAAGCTGACCAATGCCGGTGCTTCGCTGGCCGCTATTGTCCATATTCAGCCCCAGCGTCAGAGGAAACTCGGGTGTGCTGGTCAGGTTGACAATGGAATAGCCCGGCTGAGTCGATGGGATGATTTCAATCTGAACCGGCGTAGTACGAAGCCGGTTTATCTGCTCCATACCCTGTTCAATGTCACGTAAATTTAAAATACGACCTGCACGGGTCGGGAACGCCATGTTCAGCTGACGTGCACTGGCACCCTGCAAATGAATCGCCTCAAGCTTTCCTTCCAGTACGGTGATATTTAATGTCCCGTGGGAAAGATTCTGTTCTGTCAGGAAGGCCCGGCTGGTGATATATCCACGCTGGACATACCACTCTGAAATAGCGCGTACCAGCTGATTAATACGGTCCAGACTCAGGCACTGATTGATATAGGGAGCGACAAGTCTCTTCTGTGTATCAGGCGTGATTAAGCTCGCCTGTTGCAGTGAAATCTGGTTAATTTCAAAACAGGGGCCGCTGGCTGGCGCCGATTCAGTTTTTTGCAGCTCAACCTGATGCGCCTGTGTTAATGCATCACGCTGCTGCTGATCCTGCTGCAACCGCTGCTGCTGCTGGTTTTGAATAACGTCAAGATCACCCGGCGTGACCGGTGCAGCCATGACATTGCTGATAAACAAACTGGCTCCGAAAACCAGCCACTTCCCTGTTTCAGGCATTTTCATCGAAGGATTAACAACGCTTATTGTAAGTTTTGTGTAAGCACAGACGTGCAGATTACCACCTTAACAATCGGAAGTTCCTTATTGACTTAAAATAATGATGTGGTTTTACAAAAAGTAAAATTAGCGGTGATAAAACGTTTTCTAAGCCAAATTTGTAATGACTTAGCCACTTTCTATGTGCGGAGGTCATTTACGAGTGTTAAGGGAATGGATGTAACGGCGTGCACTGATGAATACAGATCCGCGCCGGATTACTCATTCATATAACGTCGCTGGGATATTAAGTGGAATAAAAAATAATGATGTTGCTGTTTTTCGTGGTGAAGCCTGCTGGCTGAAATGACCAGCGCAATACAGATGCAAAAAGGCCCGCAACGTAGCGGGCCTTTAACCAGACAACACACAACAACCGTTATTTTTCATGGTAGCGATGCACTGCCGGATAATATTCCAGTCCATACAGCTGGCTCAGCGGCAGCAGCAGTTCCACGTTAATATCATGCACACGTTCACTCGCCACCGGGCCGCTCAGCAGCTGTTCAAACCAGGCTATCAGTTTCTGTTTCATCTCAGGCTCTCCGCATCAGTTGATGCCCTGAGTAAACCCGCTTACACGCCCGATCAGAACCAAAAATTTCTGCGCTGCTTATGCCGGAAATGGCATAAGCAGCCCCCATCTGTTTAGCCATTGCCATACGCCAGCGGCTCAAAACGGTTACTGCGTTATCAGCGTCACCCAGTTCGCGCCTTTACCAGCCGGGGCTTCAGCAACCCGTTTGAGTTCGCCGCTGGCGGGATCGATAGCGTAGCTGCCAATCACCGCGCTCTTCTCCCCGCTGACGATCAGCCATTTACCCTGCGCATCAATCGCAATACTGCGCGGCTGTTTTTCAACCGGCCAGCTGCCGATGAGTGTTAACTCACCCGACTGCTTATCAACCCGGTAGCCGCTGACGGTACTGGAGGTACGCTCGGTGACATAGATAAATTGTCCGTCCGGGGTTATTTTGATGTCTGCTGCCCAGATGCGCGGCGTGGGATCACTGTAGCCCGCCGGGCGCTGCTCGCCATGCTGCAGGTTATATTTCTTCGCCACCGCATTCGGCCAGGTTTTCAGCTCCGTCAGCGATCCATCCGCCGCGCGACGGAACTGCGTAATGGTGCCGCTCATCTCCGCGAGGTTATAGAGGAAGCGATTGTCGGGCGATATCACCGAATGCCGTGCACCGCTGTTCTTCTCGCCCTGAACAAAACCGGTTCCCAGCGGCGTTATCGCGCCGTTATCGGCAAAGGCATATTGCAGCACGCGATCCGCGCCAAGGTTGCCGACGTAGAGGGAATGATTGCTGACGTCGGTAATCACCGAGTGGGCATGCGGCCCGGTTTTCACCTCGCCTGTCACCTGTGGTGTCACAATGCCTTTGTCATCAATCCGGTTGCTGGTGACGATATCGCTGTCATAGGAGGCAGCCAGCAGATAGCGCCCACTTCTGTCGGTGGTGATCCACGGAAAGCTGGCTGCAACCGGTGTCACCGCCAGTTTCTGCAAATCACCGTGCGAACCCGAGACGCGCCAGCTGATGATCGAGTAAGGCGGACTGCGCAGCGCACCATAGAGCCGTTTACCATCCGGGCTGGCCGCCAGCGGCATAATCTTTTTACCGGCAGGCGTATCGCCACGCCATTGCAGGCTGCCATTCGCCTCGCTGAGCTGATAGCGGGAAACGGTGCCGGATTCGGCATTGGAGACATAGACAAAGGTTGTCGCCCATAACGGGGCGCTACACAGCAGCGGCAGGAGTGCCAGCGCCGTTTTCAGACGGATCATAGGGTCACCTTGATAAGTAGTGTCTGCATCATTGCGCAGCAGGCATTACGCTAACCCTGTCTGAGAAGACTGGCTTTGTGCAACTGTCTGAAATTCGGTTCGAAAGTCTGGAGATGTGACGGAGATGTTATTTTTAATGGTGCTGAAAGAGGTATGACGCCTTTCCCCACGGCGGGGGAAAGGCGTTAACAACGCGCTAACCGGTTTTCGCGATCATTTTTCGATAGCGGTTGAGCCACTTGCCGCTGTTAAGTCGCCACCAGAAGAAGATGCCACGCACCGTCCAGTCGAGGAACATCCCCAGCCAGACGCCGGTGACGCCCATCCCCAGCATAATGCCGAGCACGTAACCGACCACCACGCGGGCGCACCACATGCTGAACATCGAAACATACATGGTGTAACGCGCGTCGCGTGCGCCCTTGAGGCCGGCGGGCAGCACCCAGGATGCGGCCCACAGTGGCATAAACAGCGCGTTGAGCCAGAGCAGATGCTTCGTCACATCAATGACCTCCGGATCGCTGGTATAGAACCGCGCCAGCAACCCGGCCAGTGGCACCGTCAGCAGCGCTATCGCGCTCAGACACAACGTCGCCAGCCAGAAGACATGCCGCACCTGACGCTCTGCCTGAAACACCTGATTTCTACCCAGACGGGTGCCGGTAATAATGGTGGATGCAGAACCCAGCGCATTGCCCGGCAGGTTAATCAGCGACGCAACCGAGAACGCGATAAAGTTACCCGCAATCTCACTGGTGCCCATTCCGGCAACAAACACCTGTGTCAGTAGTTTGCCGCCGTTGAACAGCACCGACTCGATACTGGCAGGCACGCCTATTCCTAAAACTTCCATCAGAATGCTGCTGTTCCAGCGCCGAAAATAGCTCGACAGCGTAATTTTCAGTGAGGCGTTAAAGCCGATCATCAGCACGTAAATCACCGCGATCGCCCCGATATAGCGGGTGATGGTCAGTCCGAGCCCGGCACCGATAAACCCTAAACCGTCCCACGAGAAGCAGCCATAAATCAGCACGCTACTGATGATGATGTTGAGGATGTTCATGCCGCCGTTAATCAGCATCGGAATTTTGGTATTACCTGCACCGCGCAGCGCCCCGCTGCCAATCAGGGTGATGGCGGCGGCCGGATAGCTCCAGGCGGAAGTCTGCAGATAGCTCAGCGCCAGCGCTTTGACTTTTGGATCGGCGGCACCGGCAATCGCATCGACGATCAGATGGCCCCAGAACTCAATGGCGATCACCAGCACAAAGGCGAGTATCGTCATCATGGCCAGCGACTGACGCGTGGCGGCGCGGGCGCGCTTGCCGTTGCGTTTTGCCAGACTGAACGCCACCACCACCGTGGTACCAAGATCGATGGCAGCAAAGAACGAGATGATCACCATGTTGAAGCTGTCGGCCAGGCCGACGCCCGCCATCGCCTCTTTACCCAGCCAGCTGACCAGGAAGGTGCTCAGTACGCCCATCAATAGCACACAGGCGTTCTCGAAAAAGATAGGCACTGCTAATGGCGATATCTCACGCCAGTAGAGCGTGCGATACGAGCGGCGTTTCGGGTACCACGCCGTGCGCTTGATCGCCTGCATCACTGCTACGCCGGGATTTTGCAAAGGATTACCAAATCAGAAGAGACTGGACAGGAGTTCTAATGATGATAGTGGGCAGGGAAATATGCAAAGTCTTTCCGGTGCAAATTAATCATGGTTACAAACTTTTTAATGCCGCCACGGCACAATCTGCCTCACTGCCCCGCCCGCTGTAGCAAACCTGATTATTTCCCTGACGTTATGATCGGTTGGCCATGCTTTGCTGCTGGCGGTTTTTCCACCCTCTCCTCATCAGTAACGTATTAAAAAGAGGCGAATCACCGCTTCTGATAATAAAGATTTTCTTACTGGATTTCAGTGCAGCGAATCCTCACTTAAAACAGCACTGCTCAGAATTCCCGCTTCGCTGGCGCAAAAAAACGGCGATCACAGATTCTTCACCAATCTCCGCAACAAACCCGCTAAGCTTGGGGCAAATTGCGGAAAAAAATGGAAGGAGAAACCATGCCGACACTACGGAAAAACCTGACCAGCCAGCAGGCGCTGGATGAACTTGAACGCCTGTACGATGGCGCCGTCGATGCGCTACGCGAGGCGATTAAAGCCTTTACCGAAAACGGCACACTGCCCGATGCCGCCGCTCGGGCGCAGGGACTATTTGTTTACCCGGAGCTGCGCATCACCTGGCGCGGCGACGGTCCGCAGCAGAACCGCACGCGTGCCTGGGGACGCTTCACCCACACTGGCAGTTACAGCACCACCATCACCCGCCCGGCGTTGCTGCGCCACTATATTTCGGAACAGCTTCAGATGCTGGAGAAGGAGTATCAGCTGGAGATCGACGTGGGGCCCTCCAGCCAGGAGATCCCCTATCCTTACGTGATCGACGGTTCCGACCTGTCACTGGATCGCACCATGAGCGCCGGTATTGCGCGCCACTTCCCGACCACCGAGCTGTCGCAGATTGGCGATGAAACCGCCGATGGCCTGTTCCACGCCGATGCAAAATCCCCTCTGTCGCACTTCGACGCGCTGCGAACCGACTTCTCGCTGGCCCGCCTGCGTCACTACACCGGCACCAGCGTAGAGCACTTCCAGCCGTTTGTGCTGTTCACCAACTACACCCGTTATGTTGATGAGTTTGTGCGCTGGGCGATCGAGCAGGTGCGCGATCCCAGTACCCCTTACGACAGCCTGGCCTGCGCGGGCGATGTGGTGCTGACCGCCGACACCGCTGACAGTGAGTCGATGCTCTCGGATCTGGCGTGGAAGAAGCACCAGATGCCCGCCTGGCATCTCACCTCGCCGAATCGTCGCGGTATTACGCTGATTAATATTGGTGTTGGCCCGTCGAATGCCAAAACCATCTGCGATCATCTGGCGGTGATGCGTCCACATGCGTGGCTGATGATTGGTCACTGTGGCGGTCTGCGCGAGAGCCAGCGGATTGGTGATTATGTGCTGGCCCATGCCTATCTGCGCGACGATCACGTGCTGGACAGCGTGCTGCCGCCTGATATCCCGGTACCCAGCATTGCCGAAGTGCAGCGCGCGCTGTATGACGCCACCAAATCAGTGAGCGGCATGCCAGGCGAAGAGGTGAAGCAGCGGTTGCGTACCGGCACCGTGGTGACCACGGACGACCGCAACTGGGAACTGCGCTACTCCGCTTCGGCACTGCGCTTTAACCTGAGCCGTGCGGTGGCGGTCGATATGGAAAGCGCCACTATTGCCGCACAGGGTTATCGTTTCCGGGTGCCATATGGCACGCTGCTGTGCGTTTCAGACAAGCCGCTGCACGGTGAGATTAAGCTGCCCGGTCAGGCGAACCGTTTCTATGAAGGGGCGATTTCGGAGCATCTGCAGATTGGTATTCACGCTGTTGAGCTGCTGCGCGCCGAGGGCGATAAGCTGCATTCGCGTAAGTTGCGTACCTTTAATGAGCCGCCTTTCAGGTAAGCGTTAGCCGGCTGATGCGAGGAATAAGGCCGGTACTGCTGACAGGCAGTACCGGCCTCTTGCTTTGGAATTTACCCAATGCGCATGTCAGCGCCGGGATAATTTATACTTTAAAGGTCTCTACAATCAGCCTGAGAGACTGCGCTTGCTCAGAGAGAGACTGAGAAGCACTTGATGATTCTTCTACCAGAGCAGAGTTATTTTGCGTCACCCCATCCATCTGGCTGACTGCAATACTCACCTGAGAAATCCCCTGCATCTGTTCAGCCGACGACAGCGCAATAGCATCCATGGATTCAGCCAGTTCATCCACTAAATGCACGACTTTGAGAATACTCAAACCCGTATCACTGGCAACAGTGACGCCGCATTCAACCTGTCCGACAGCCTGCTCTATTAACGCTTTAATATCTTTTGCGGCAGTCGCACTACGTTGTGCAAGCGTTCTGACTTCAGACGCGACGACAGCGAAGCCCCTTCCCGTCTCTCCCGCTCGTGCCGCTTCAACGGCTGCGTTCAGGGCAAGAATATTAGTCTGGAATGCGATGCTTTCGATGACGGCGGTGATATCTCTGACTTTAGACGCGCTTTTTGAAATATCACTCATCGTATCTGACATCCGTTTGACGTCCGTTTCCCCTCGTTTTGCAATCGAGGCGGTATCTCTCGCTGAGTTGGCTGTGTCCCTGGCAGTTTTGCTGTTATTTTGTACTGTAGCGGTGAGCTGTTCCATACTCGCAGCCGTTTCCTGCAAGGCAGCGGCCTGCTGTTCAGTGCGGGATGCAAGCTCATTGTTTCCTTCAGAAATTTCATTCGCAGAAAGGGCGACTGAAGAAGAGCCTGATTTAATTTCTGAAACGATATCCCGTAACCGAACCTGCATGCTGTTTAAAGAGGCCATGAGGCTGAGAGTGTCATTTTTCTTCAAGCTAACCGGTGTGGTCAGATCCCCATTGGTGATCGCATAAGCAAGCTTCCGCGCTGTACTAGGTTCATCGCCAAGCTCGCTCATGAGTTTACGAATAAGATAGATGCTGGTGCCCGTGCCGAACAAAATAGCCGCAACTAAAAGCGTCACCAGGATGATGTAGGCTCTTTCGGTATTTTTCGCATTTTGATTAACTGAGTCATCCGACTGCTTTGCCAGGATTTCACTCATCAGGGTAAGACCTTCAAGCAGCGGAACCTGAGCGGGTCTGACTTTTTCCAACAGATACTTAACGGTGATATCACTGTTTTTAGCCAGTGCCAGCGGAACGGTGTTACTGAAGGCATCCAGAGCATTTTTCTCGCTGTCACTGATCTTCGCAAAGGCTTTATATTCTTCCGTATCGCCAGACTGGCTGATCATCGTATTCAGTTGATCCCTGCTGGCTGCAAATTTAGCCTTCAGTTTAACCAGACGATCAGACTGCTCCTGGATAAGAGCCTGATCTGAAAAGAGTGATAAATTCCTGACGGTTATCGCCATATCGCGCTGCGCCAGGGTAAGTTCATTGATTAATTTTGTTTTTTTCATATCACCCTGAACAACTGACTCAAGCGTGCTTTTAGCCTGATATAAAGAGTGAATAGCGACAACGATACATATGGAGAAAAAGATGATTAACGTGCCAAATCCGGAACCGAGGCGCGTAGAGATTTTCATTAAAATTCCTTGAAGGGGGGCGGCGATATAGATCTATCGGCATCTCTTTTTTTAACTTCAATGAATATTTATCACATAAATAATATTAACCAGAATTAATGGCACCGCTGCAAAGCATCACAAAAACTCATAAATTTGTCAGGCTTCGATGATTTCCAGTTCAACCAGAAATCGTTTTTTGTGCGTTATAAACAATCAGAACCCTTATGCTTACCGTTGTCTTAACTTATTACTGCGTTACGCTACACTGGTTTGCATGTCATAAAAATTTCATTTAACCCTTGCAGGCGCGGCTTTTAAGGCTGCTACAACCTGGATGCTTTTCGCATGCAAAAAATACCGCAATAAAAATCAGGAATACATAAATTATAATTATAAATAACGTCAGGAACTTCTGTAGATCACTTTAAACGCGGGCCGGTTCTGTGACGTCTCGCAGGATATGAATGCTTTATTAGTACGATGAATATGGCAGAACAGACCGGCATAAGGATGCTTCAGCCCGGCCGTAGCAATCCAGCCTTCAGGCAGAAAACGCGCTGAGTGCGTTGATGAGCGTGCCCGTCTGCACGATAGCCCTGGTCTGATATGCATCACGAATAAACTCTCCATCATCAGCCCTTGATACGAACGGATAGCCCGGGCAATCGCAGAGAGAAATAGATTTGCCTGACTCGCGCATCAGCTGCAGTAACAGATGAAATTAAAAGCCGTAACATAACTGAAGCATATTGCAGACGAAATATAAAAACATACACAGCAACAAAAAACATCATTATTGAGCTTGTCACTCCATAATTGCTGTGCAATATAAATAACAGCAGACTGTAGAAGCTATTTCTTAAAATTAGTGCCACATACTGGCAATGTATTCCCGCCTTTCACATAAAATAAAATAAAGGACGCATAAAGAAGAAACTCCAAAACGGAGGAAGAGTGACAAGAATTATTTGAGGGAAATTAACATACCTTTGGCAGCGCAGATAATAAATTTAATTACTCACTTAAAGAGGATTCATTGTGAAAGTTAAAAATATGACTGTGTTAGCGAGTATGGTTTTATTCTACTCCGCTCAGGGTATGGCCAGACAATTTGATATCAGTGCAGCAAACATTGACGTCAATACCTCTAAATCTTCCTTCATTCTTACTGGTGCGGGAGGTGCCGGCGGCGCAGGTGGCGCGGGGGGTGCAGGAGGAGCGTTAGGCGGGCAAGGTGGTGCCGGAGGTGTTGGCGGCGCCGGAGGTGCTGGCGGAAGTGATGGTAATGGCGCCGCTAACGCCAGCCAGAATGGTAATAATTCCAATAATGATAACGGCAGTAAAAACGGCAACGGTTCTGATCAGGGTAATAACAGTAATAACGGCACCGGGAATGCTAACGGGAGTGGTGACGGTAACGGAAATGATGCAGGCAACGGCGGTGGTAATGGAGGAGGTGATGGTGGCGGTGATGGCGGCGGTGATGGCGGCGGTGATGGCGGCGGTGATGGCGGCGGAGACTGATAGTCTGGCGTCCATTAACTAAAAAGCTCCTGTTTGTAAACGTTATAGCAGGAGCATTATCACTGTTAGCACAGGAACAGCACATGAAACTTACCAGAAGTTACCCATTATTTTTAGCCACCGTACTGACAGTGGCATGTCCGTTTTACTCCCTGGCTCAGACTGCCAGCGACATGAATACTTCATCCTCAAATACCTCCCTCCAGCCCTCAGCAGGTAAAGACGGACAACAAGGCAATGGTGAAAACGGAGGCGCGGGAGGCAAAGGAGGCGTTCCGGGAGAAGGTACTAACGGAGGAAAAGGAGGTAATGGCGGCAATGGCGGCAATGGCGGCAATAGTGGCAATAGTGGCAATAGTGGGAGTGCCGATAATCCCGATACATCAAGTAAAGGCGGTGCGGGCGGCGCAGGTGGTGCGGGCGGCGAAGGTGGTGCGGGCGGCGCAGGCGGTGCGGGTGGCGCAGGCGGTGCGGGTGGCGCAGGCGGTGCGGGTGGTGCGGGTGGCGCAGGCGGTAACGGAGGGACCGGTGGAGAAAGTTTTCTGAAAAGGATTTTCAAATGAAAACAATCACTTTGTTAGCTTCGCTAATCATCATTCCGTATGCGCATGCTGAGTACAAAACGGATATGTTGAGTTCACACCATAATGTCATTCTCATTGATGCCGCTGCAGGTTCTGATGGCGGACCGGGTCAGAACGGCGGTGCCGGGGCCAATGGCGGTCCGGGTGAAAATGGAGGACGAGGGGGAAACGGAGGTATCGGCGGAAATGGAGGGCCAGGAGGAAATGGTGGTGCCGGAGCCAATGGCGGTGATGGCGGAAATGGCGGCCTGGGAGGAAGCGGTGGAAATGGCGGGAACGGAGGTGCTGGACAGAATGGCCAGGCCGGAGGCAATGGCGGGAATGGAGGAAACGGCAGTATGGGGGGAGATGGCGGAAACGGTGGAAATGGAGGGGATGGCAGCAATGGTAGTGCTGGTGGCGCAGGGGGGAACGGAGGGAATGGTGGCAGCACGGGAGGTGACGGCGGTGCGGGAGGTAACGGTGGTGACGGGGGAGATGGCGGCGACTAAATTCAACCACGCCTTAATCTCTCTTCTCTCCTGGCAGCAGGCTTATAAAACAGGCGAGAACAGCAATTATCACGGGTTAATTCACAGCTAAAACAGGCATTTTAATAACTCTGATTTAGCGTAAGAAAACTTTCCGTCAGCTCCGTCAGCTCAACATTAAAATCAGCTTACCTGAATTAACTAAAACGCTCAGAGATCCTGTCAACGCTGAGTATGTGTGAAACTCCTCTTTTTTTACCATCAGGGAAATGCAACCTGGAGTTGGCGTACAGTGGAGCCCCGGATTTTTGATAGCCATCATGTGAGAAATAATGGAATTAAATACACCGCTGAAATGGAGTAGCGAGTAACAACAAACGCCACAAGTGAAATGCTTTTATAATTTAAACGCACAAACGAGAACAGCCGCGAATAACGACAACTCCGCCATATGCTCTCTATTGCAATGTTTAGCAGTGTATCAGACACCGCCAACCCCATAGCCCGACAGACGATACTCGCTCAGTGTTAACGCGCGGCTAAGTGATCTGAAACTCCCATACGTCTGGCGGGCGTAACCCGCTTAGTGCTAACGCGCGGCTAAATGACCTGAAACTCTCCATCGCCTGGCAGGCGAAATCCGCTCAATGTCAGCCTGCTAAAAGCGAAACCTTATGAATCTTTCCCCGCTTTCAGCGGCCTGAGCCCAGCCAGTCCGGGTAACAAACCCACCGGCAGGGGGTTTGCCAGAGGCGTCCGCAGCGCTGAGGAACAACCGGAAGCCGGGAGCCGACAGGACGTCGGCGAAAGGACGGCACGAGCCAGGGATGGCGAGTCCGGACGGTCCGTCGGCCGCAGGGCGTGACGAAGGCACCCCGCACAGCGGGGCGCGCAGGCAGCCGGACGCCGGGATTGTTAAGGGGCGGGCGTCCGCCTCTTGACGCGTCCGCCTGCACGGGCAACCTGAAACTCCCCCTCGCCTGGCGGGCGTAACCCTCTCAGCGCTAACGCGCGGCTAAGTGATCTAAAACGTTCCATCGCCTGGCAGGCGAAACCCGCTCAGTGTCAGCCTGCTACAAAGCGAAACCTTATGAATCTTTCCACGCTTTCAGCGGCCTGAGCCCAGCCAGTCCGGGTAACAAACCCACCGGCAGGGGTTTGCCAGAGGCGACCGCAGCGCTGAGGAACAACCGGAAGCCGGGAGCCGACAGGACGTCGGCGAAAGGACGGCACGAGCCAGGGATGGCGAGTCCGGACGGTCCGTCGGCCGCAGGGCGTGACGAAGGCACCCCGCACAGCGGGGCGCGCAGGCAGCCGGACGCCGGGATTGTTAAGGGGCGGGCGTCCGCCTCTTGACGCGTCCGCCTGCACGGGCAACCTGAAACTCCCCCTCGCCTGGCGGGCGTAACCCTCTCAGCGCTAACGCGCGGCTAAGTGATCTAAAACGCTCCATCGCCTGGCAGGCGAAACCCGCTCAGTGTCAGCCCGCAGCAAAGCGAAACCAGTCTGCTCCTTCCCCGCTTTCAGCGGCCTGAGCACAGTCAGTCCGGGTGACAAACCCACCGGCAGGGGTTCCCCAGAGGCGTCCGCAGCGCTGAGGAACAACCAGAGGCAAGGATGAGCCGACAGGACGTCGGCGAAAGGACGGCACGAGCCAGGGATGGCGAGTCCGGACGGTCCGTCGGCCGCAGGGCGTGACGAAGGCACCCCGCTACGCGGGGCGCGCAGGCAGCCGGACGCCGGGATTGTTAAGGGGCGGGCGTCCGCCCCTTAACGCGTCCGCCTGCACAGGCAACCTGAAACTCCCCATCGCCTGGCGGACGAAACCCTCTCAGCGCTAACGCGCGGATAAGTGATCTAAAACGCTCCATCGCCTGGCAGGCGAAACCTACTCAGTGTCAGCCCGCAGCCATGCGAAACCCGCTCATAGCCAGCCCGCTGCTAAGCGAAATCTACTCAGTACCAGCCCGCTGCTAAGCGACCTTCCCTGCCGCCAGGCAACAACTAAGCACTCAACCATCCCAGCTTAATCACAAACAGAATCGACAGGATCACCAGCGCCGCATTCACCTCTTTCGCGCGTCCGCTCAGCAGCTTCACCAGCGTCCAGGTAATAAAACCAAACGCGATGCCGTTGGCGATCGAATAGGTCAGCGGCATGGTCAGCGCGGTCACGGTGACTGGCGCGGCGGTGGTGATATCTTTCCAGTCAATCTCTGCCAGACCCGATGCCATCAGCACCGCCACAACGAGCAACGCAGGCGCGGTGGCATAAACCGGAACACTGGAGGCCAGCGGCGAGAAAAACAGGGCCAGCAGGAACAGCACGGCGACCACAATCGCGGTCAGGCCGGTACGGCCACCGGCACTCACGCCCGCCGCCGACTCCACATAACTGGTAGTGGTCGAGGTGCCGAGCAGCGAACCAAACAGCGCAGCCGCACTGTCAGCAATCAGCGCACGGCCCATCTTCGGCACGTTACCCTGCTCATCCGCCAGACCGGCGCGTTTGGTCACACCCAGCAGCGTGCCCGTGTTATCAAACACGTCAACAAACAGGAAGGCAAAAATCACGCTGATCAGGCCGACGTTAAACGCGCCGGCAATATCCAGCTGCATAAAGGTCGGTGCAATCGACGGCGGTGCAGAGAAGACCCCGGCAAAGGGCGACAGACCAATGCCCATGGAGATAAAGGTCACCAGCAGAATACCGATCAGCACTGCGCCCGTCACCCGACGCGCTTCCAGTACCACGATAACCACAAAGCCGAGCATCGCCAGCAGCGGACCCGGTTTAGTCAGATCGCCAATGCCCACCAGCGTCGCCGGGTTATCGACCACAATGCCCGCCCCTTCCAGCGCAATCAGCGCCAGAAAAAGCCCGATACCGGCACCAATCCCGGCGCGCAGCGGCAGCGGAATACTGGCAATAATCCATTCACGAATCTTAAATAGCGACATCGCGAAGAAAATCACCGCCGAGAGAAACACCGCGCCCAGCGCAATCTGCCACGTGTAGCCCATGTGCAGCACAACGGTGTAGGTGAAGAAGGCGTTCAGTCCCATACCCGGCGCCAGCGCAATCGGATAGTTGGCGATCAGCCCCATCAGCACGCAGCCAATCGCCGCCGCCAGACAGGTGGCAACAAATACCGCGCCCTTGTCCATGCCGGTCGCGCCCAGAATGCTTGGGTTCACAAACAGAATATAAGCCATCGCCAGGAAGGTGGTGATCCCGGCGATAATCTCAGTACGAACCGTCGTGTTATGCGCTTTGAGTTTGAATAGTTTTTCTAACATCATCATCTCTCGATACAGGAGACATCAGTCTCACTTGCCAAAGGGGTTTGCATGCTGATTATTCTGTTTCCGGGACACTGATGCTGGCCGCTGCATACTTGCGTGCCAGAATCGCCTGAAATCCCTGACTTACCCACTGCCCAAAGCAATTGCCATGCCATCTACCGACGCAATCGATTACCTGGCAGAGCCGGGTACGGCTAAGAGAATTCCGAACCAAAACGAGGCGCGATTATGGTGCAATGCACCGATGCCGCGCAATCGTTTTCCTGCGGCAAACAGGCAACCCCGAAAAACTCTGCGCCAGCGCACGCTTCCGCACTCTCACAGGCGAAGCTGGTCACGTTTCAGCACGCTGCCTCAGCAAGCTTTTTTGGCCTGTGTAGACTCCTGAATTAACTCTTTCGTAACACTGAGGCCGCGCAATGAAGCCAGCAATTTTGGTGGTGGATGATGATCCTGCAGTCTGCGACGTCTTGCAGGATGCGTTAAGTGAACATCTGTTAACGGTCTACCGCTGTCATCAGGGACGCGAGGCGCTATCGATGCTCAGCGAACACCCGGAAATCTCGCTGGTGATGCTGGATATGATGCTGCCCGATACCAACGGGTTACTGGTGTTGCAGCAGCTTCAGCGTCAGCGACCCGAAGTGCTGGTGATTATGCTGACCGGTATGGGTTCTGAAGCGGAGATGGTGGTGGGCCTTGAGATGGGCGCTGATGATTACATCGCCAAACCCTTTAATCCACGCGTGGTAGTAGCGAGAACCCGGGCGGCCCTGCGTCGCAGCGGACGCATTGCCCAGGCCGACCCTGAACAGGAGGGCTGGCGTTTTGGCGGCTGGCAACTGGATGATGGCCGCTGCCAGCTGTTTAATCCGCAGCGCGAGCTGGTGCCGCTGACCCAGGGGGAATATAGCCTGTTACGCGCGCTGGTTCGCCACGCCCGAAAAGTGCTGACCCGCGATCAGCTGCTGGAGCTGACCCATAGCGAAAGTCTTGACGTGTTTGACCGCACCATCGATGTGCTGATCATGCGGCTGCGCCGTAAAATCGAAACCAACCCGCACCAGCCCGACCTGATCCGCACCATTCGCGGACTCGGTTATGTCTTTTCGGCCGATGTGGTGAAACCCGATTCGACAACGCGTGCCAGTCAGATTGCCTGATTACGCCTGCCGCGCGCAGGATAACCAGTGCGCGTAATCGTTGCACAGCAGCCAGCGCGGCGCTTCATCCTCCTCCAGTGGGTTGAAACGAGCCAGCGGCGTCAGAAACACATTGTCGTTTTCGTCATCGTTGGGCATCGACATCTCGCCCACCAGCACGTCGCCGAAGCCACTTTCACCCTAGAAACTGTGCCAGATGCCCGCCTCCAGCGTCACGCTTTCACCCGGTGAGAGCCGTAGCTGTGAACCGGCGGCATGGGTCTGGCGCAGGCCATCCAGCGAAACCGCCACCAGCGAGTCAGCCAGCCCGTCACCGTTGCGGTTATGCAGTTCGACAATCAGATTTCCGCCGCCGCGATTAATGATGTCTTCCATCTTGCGCGGATGGTAGTGCATCGGCGTCTGCTGCCCTTCCCGCACGTGCATTATTTTCTCGGCGTAGGGTTTATGCCACGGCTGCCCGTTTGGTGAACCGTTGCGCAGGGTAAACAGCGTCAGCCCGGTCTGCAGAAAATCAGTCGCGCCAAAACTGGTGAGATCCCATCCCAGCCGCAACGCCAGAATCTCCTGCGCGACCTCACGATCCTGAGCCCGCCACTGGCTCACATCGAAATCGGCCCACGGCGGCAGATGCACATCCTGCTGTCGGAAAAACTCGCGCGTATGTTGCAGGTAATAATTAACCTCTGAACGTTGCATGGTGGCCTCCTGAGAGCGGCACCCTTAAGGTGCCGCACTAAAGCTTATTTCACCGTCCAGCCCTGGTAGCTGCCGATATTATTACGATCGATCAGTTTCACCGGGATCAGCACCGGTTTGTCCGGTGCCGGTTTGCCCTGCAGAATGTCATAACCAATCTCGACCGCTTTGGCGGCCATGACCTGTGGATCCTGCGCAGGCGTCGCGACGAAGAGTGAATTCTTGCGCTTCAGCGCCTCTTCACCGTCCGGCGAGCCATCGACGCCAACGATAAAGAACTCACTGCGCTGCGCCTGTTTCGCCGCTAAGTCTGCGCCAATCGCTGTCGGGTCATTGATGGCAAACACCGCATCAATCTTTGGATTGGCAGAGAGCAGACCGGTCATGACTTCCAGTCCGCCTTCACGACTGCCTTTGGCGTTCTGGTTGTATGAGAGCAGCTTGATGTCCGGATGGGTTTTCAGTTCGGTCATACAGCCTTCAACGCGGTTCTGCACCGCAGAGACCGGTGGTCCGTTGATGATCACCACGTTGCCTTTGTTCTTCAGGCGGTCAGCAATATATTTACAGGCCATCGCGCCCGCCTCGGTGTTATCGGAGGTGATGGTCGCATTCGCGCCATCGGCCGCCACGTCGACCGCCACCACTACAATACCGGCATCACGCGCCCGCTTCACCGCCGGGGCGATCCCTTTGGAGTCGGCGGCGTTGAGAATAATCATGTCGACTTTGGCCGCAATAAAGTTATCAATCTGGCCCACCTGCTGACCGAGATCGTAGCCGCTGGAGACCAGCGTCACATTCACCTTATCGCCCGCCAGCTGACGCGCCTTCATCTCTGCGCCTTTGGTGATCTGCACGAAGAAGGGGTTTGCCAGATCGCCGACCGTTACGCCGATAGATTTGAGTTCTTTTGCCTGAGCCAGGCCGGTACTGAACAGCGTCGCCGCCAGCAGCCCGGTTACAATCGGATTAAAACGCATAGACCTTCTCCTGCTGTTTTCAAGGTGCCAACCACTTAATGGCGTTTTTTAGATGGCGGAGGTGTAATGGCACATCCGCCCTTTTAAGACTCAACTCACATGATGACGGGTACGGTATTTGTCGATCAGCACCGCGATGATGATGACCGCGCCCTTGATCACCAGCTGCCAGAAATAGGAGACCCCCATCAGCGTCATGCCGTTATTCAGCGTGGCGATAATCAGTGCACCAATCAGGGTGCCGGTAATGGTACCGATGCCGCCGACAAAGCTGGTACCGCCGAGGATCACCGCCGCAATCGCATCCAGCTCATAGCCCACCCCAAGGTTGCCGTTGGCGCTGTAAAGCCGCGAGGCGCTCATCAGACCGCCCAGCCCCGACAGCAGGCCGCTCATGCCGTAGACAAACAGCAGCACCATTCCGACCTTGATACCGGTGAGACGCGCCGCCTGGATATTGCCGCCGACCGCGTAGATATGTACGCCCAGCGTGGTGCGGCGCAGGATGAACCAGCAGATGGCGATCACCGCAAAGGCAATCACAATCAGCCACGGCACCGGCCCGAGATAGCCGTTGCCGATCCACTCAAAGTTAATATCGGAGTTGATTACCGTGGTGCCATCAGCCAGCAGGTAAGCGGCTCCGCGCAGCGCGGTGTAGGTGCCAAGCGTGACGATAAAGGGCGGCAACCCGGCCCAGGCGACCAGGATGCCGTTGAACAGCCCCATCACCAGGCCTGCGCCCAGCGCCATCGGAATGGTCATGGAAGCCAGCATCGGATCCAGCGACGCTACCAGCGCTACCACCGCGGTGGTCCCCAGCATTGACCCCACCGACAGGTCGATGCCGCCGGTGAGGATCACAAAGGTCATGCCCGCCGCCAGCACGATGTTAATCGACGCCTGACGGGTAATGTTGAGCAGGTTTGCTTCGGTAAAGAAGTTCGGCGTGACGAAACCAAATATCGCCACAATCAGGATCAGAATCGGCAGGATACCCACCGTTTGCAGCAGATCGCCCATCAGGGCGCGTTTCAGCGTCGGTGCTTTGGTGCGGGCCAGTTGTGTCATGGTGGTCTCCTTAGTTTTCGCCTGCTGACGCGCTGTGCGCACCGGTTGCCAGCGTCATAATATTTTCCTGACTGATGTGGCTGCCCTCCAGCTCACCGACGATGGTGCCTTCGTGCATCACGTAAACGCGGTCGCTCATCCCGACCACTTCCGGCAGTTCGCTGGAGATCATCAGAATCGCCACACCCTGCCGCGCCATCTCCTGCATCATGCGGTAGATCTCGCTTTTCGCCCCGACATCGACGCCGCGCGTCGGTTCATCGAGGATCAGAATGCGCGGACCAATTGCCACCCAGCGCGAAATCAGCAGCTTCTGCTGGTTACCGCCCGACAGACCGCCCGCCCGGACCTGAGCGTGAGGAACGCGAATATTGAGTGAAGCGATCGCCTCATTGGCGATGGTCTGCCCTTTGCGGCGGTTCAGCATCCCGTAACTGGCGTCACGTTCCAGCGTCGCCATCACGATGTTCTCCTGCGCCGCCATCTCCAGAAACAGTCCCTGCTCTTTGCGGTTTTCGGTGAGGAAACCGATGCCGCGTGCAATTGCATCGCGCGGTGAATGGATGGTGACCTTCTCGCCATCGATCCAGATCTCGCCCTCTTTCGGCTTGTGCACGCCAAAAATCAGCTGTGCCAGCTCGCTGCGGCCTGCGCCCACCAGCCCGGCCAGGCCGACAATCTCTCCGGCCCGCACTTCAAGACTGCTGGGATGCACTTTGCCGCCGTCGGTAAGGTGATTAACCGCCAGCCGGATATCACCCAGCGGGATAGCACGGTCTTTGTTAAACAGGTCGCTGAGCGGCCGTCCGACCATCATCCGCACCAGTTCGCTGGCGTTAAGCTGGTCACGGGTCAGGCTGCCCACATACTCCCCGTCGCGCAGCACGCTGACGCGGTCGGACAGCTCATATACCTCCGCCATGCGGTGGCTGATATAGATGATCGCCATGCCTTCGCTGCGCAGCCGTTTGATCAGCGCGAACAGCTGTTCGGTTTCGCGGTTGGAGAGCGCGGCGGTCGGCTCATCCATCACCAGAATGCGGCTGTTGCGCTGCAGCGCGCGGGCGATCTCCACCTGCTGCTGCTCGGCGATGCTCAGACGGCTGACCAGATCCCAGGCGCTGAACTGCGCGCCGAGCCGGTCAATGACCCGCTGCGCCTCTTCGGCCATCTGCCGCCGCCTGACCAGCCCGCCGGGCGCGATTTCGCTGCCGAGAAAAATGTTCTCCGCCACCGTCAGGTTGGGTGCCAGGTTGATCTCCTGATAAATCAGGGTGATCCCGGCGGCCAGAGCCTCTTTCGGCCCTTTCAGCGCCCAGGGCTTGCCTTCAATTAAAATTTCCCCGCTGCTGGCGGTATAGGCACCGGCCAGAATCTTCATCAGTGTGCTTTTACCCGCGCCGTTCTCCCCCATCAGCGCGTGGACCTCACCGGGATAAACCGTGAGATCGACGCCCTTCAGGGCATAAAAGCTGCCGAAGCGCCGGGTAATTCCCCGCATTTCCAGTATCGGTGTGGCTGTCATCGCCTCGCTCCTGCGGACTGTGGATAGCCGTCAGTAAAGCAACGTCAGATAAACGGAAAATGTCAGCGCCCATTCATATTTGTCATAAACGCCCGCCTGCACGCTCCTATACTCGGCCCATCGTTGCAGTGAATAAGAGGTCGTGGGATGCAGCGCACTTATCCGTGGCAGGCCGGGGCACGTGGACGCCTGTTGCTGTTCAATCTGCTGGTGGTGTCGGTCACGCTGATGGTCAGCGTGGTGGCGATCTTCGGCTTTCGTCATGCCGGGGCGATTCAGGAGCAGGCACAGGCGCAGACCCTGGCCGACATGAACGGCAGCCTGGCGCTGGCGCGGGATACCGCCAACGTGGCGACAGCGGCAGTGCGGCTGTCACAGGTGGTGGGCGCGCTGGAGTACCAGAGCGAATCACAGCGGCTGCAGCAGAATCAGCAGGCGTTGCAGCAGTCGCTGAGCCTGCTGGCCAGTGCGCCGCTGGCGGCACGTCAGCCGGAGCGCATCGCCCGGATCCGCGCCCGCAGCCTGATGCTGGAACAGACGATTAACAGCCTGCTGCTGACCGGTCACCAGCGTCATCTGCAGCGCAACAACATGCTGAGCGACCTGTGGCAGACACAGATTCTGCTCAGCCATATCGACCAGCTGGTACAGCGGGAACAGGGGACGCTGCCGGATGCCGCGCTGCGGGAGCAAACCGAACGGCTGATCACCATCGCGATCCGCACACCCTCGCCCATCGCCGTCATCGAACAGCTCCAGCAGGTGATGGCGCAGTGGCGCAACGTGCCGCTGACGGGCGTGACCGGCGAAAACGTGCAGCGACTGCTGGCCACCCAGCAGCGCCTGCTGCCGCTGGCAGAGGCGCTGGAGCAGAGCGACCTGGCGATCGCCTATGCCACCTACCGGATTAAAGCGCTGGTGGCGATGCTGAATGAAGATATCAGCGCCTCGGTGCAGCAGGTGGCGTTACAGAGTGAGGCGCGCACCCTGGCGACCCACCGTGAGCTGGATTCCATCATCGGCTTTATCGCGCTGTTTGCGCTGCTGGCGCTGGCAATTACCGGCTATGCCGGTATCTACATCTACCGCAATCTCGGGTCGAGCCTGACGGCGATTGCCGGGGCCATGACGCGGCTGGCGCAGGGCGAGCAGAACGTCAGCGTGCCAGGGCTGCAACGTCGCGACGAGCTGGGCGAGCTGGCGCGGGCGTTTAACGTCTTTGCCCGTAACACCGCCTCACTGGCTCACACCTCACGGCTGCTGAAAGAGAAGAGTAATCAGCTGGAATCCACCTTTCTGGCGATGCGCGACGGCTTTGCGCTGTTTGATAACAACGGTCAGCTGGTGGTGTGGAACGCCCAGTATGCGGAGCTGCTCGGCATCGCGCCGCATGAACTGCATCGCGGCGTTCCCTGGCAGCAACTGCTGGCGCCGCTGGCGGTGGATCTGCACGATCCCGGTGAACCGCAGGAGATCCGGCTGGCCGATGGTCGTACGCTGGAGCTGCGCTTCAGTCCAATCCCGCGGCGCGGCATGGTCAATACCGTGCTGGACCGGACCTCGCGTAAAACGCTGGAGGAGGCGCTGCAGCACAGCCAGAAAATGAAGGCGGTCGGCCAGCTGACCGGCGGACTGGCACACGACTTCAACAATCTGCTGGCGGTGATTATCGGCAGTCTGGCGCTGACCGAAGGCCAGCTGACGCCCGGCCCGCTGGCCAGCCGGATTGATCGGGCGCGACAGGCGGCCGACCGCGCTGCACAGCTGACCCAGCGGCTGCTGGCGTTCTCCCGCAAGCAGGCTCTCTATCCCCGTGCGGTGTCGGTGGTGACGCTGGTGGATAACCTGCAGGGGCTGCTGCAGCACTCGCTGCTGCCCGGCCAGCAGCTGATTATTGATGCGCAGCGTCCCGGCTGGCCCGCCTGGATTGATGCCAGCCAGCTGGAGAATGCGCTGATGAATCTGGTGGTGAATGCCCGCGATGCAATGCATCAGCAAAGCGGCGAAATCCGGCTGCGCATCTGGAATCAGCGTCGTCTGGAGGGCGATGAGAAGCGTGACAGGGTCACAATTGAGGTGATAGACCACGGCTGCGGCATGTCGGCCGGGGTTCGTGAGCAGGTGTTTGAGCCTTTTTTCACTACCAAGGCTACCGGCAGCGGCAGCGGGCTGGGCCTGTCGATGGTTTATGGTTTTGTACGGCAGTCAGGCGGCCAGATTGAACTGGAAACCGCGCCAGGCCAGGGCACCACGGTGCGGCTGCTGTTGCCGCGTGCACCGGAAGCCGCCGCCGCAGTGATCGCCCCGCCATCACCCATTGAGGCGGACATATCGGCGGAGATTGAGGCGGCCAGTAACCGGCTGGTGCTGGTGCTGGATGATGAACCGGCGGTGCGCCAGACACTCTGTGAGCATCTGCATCAGCTGGGTTATCTGACGCTGGAATGCGGAGACGGTGAAGAGGCGCTGGCGCTGCTGCGCCAGACCCCCGATATCGACCTGCTGATCAGCGACCTGATGCTGCCCGGCGAGATTAACGGCGCGGAGGTGATCCGCCAGGCGCAGCAGAACTGGCCGCAGCTGGCGACGCTGCTCATCAGCGGTCAGGACCTGCGCCACCAGCCGGTGACGCTGCCGCTGTGCGAACGGCTGGCGAAGCCCTGGCAGCAGGCACAGCTGGTGCAGGCGTTACAGCGCGCCTGGCAGCGCAGCGAACGGCTTAATCGCGCGCAGCAGGCTGCCACAACGGCACCGGCTTCCCGCTGATGTAGCGCTTGCGCAGGCGGCTGGAGATCACATCCATCACCATCACTACCACCACCAGAATCAGCGTCAGGAACATCACCACATCCCAGTTCCACAGGCGCATATTCTCAGCGTAAACCAGACCGACGCCCCCGGCGCCGACAAAGCCCAGCACCGCCGCTGAGCGGGTATTGGACTCTATCTGGTAAAGGCTCAGCGCCAGAAACTGAGGGAATGACTGGGTGAAGATGCCGAAGCGGTGTTTCTGCAGGCTGTTGGCGCCGACGGCGCCCAGTCCGCGACCCGGTGAACGCTCCACTGCTTCGTGCCCTTCGGCGTAGAGTTTGCCGAGCAAACCGACATCCTGCAGGATGATCGCCAGCACCCCGGCCAGCGGCCCCATACCGACCGCCCGGACGAAGATCAGCCCCCAGATCGCCATGTCGATACCGCGCAACACGTCAAACAGACGTCGCATCAGAAACGCCAGCGGTTTCGCGGTTCGGCTGTGCATCACGTTGCGCGCCGCCAGAAACGACAGCGGCAGCGCCAGCAGCGAGGCAGTCAGCGTGCCGGCAAAGACAATCCCTAAGGTGATGCCGACCTGCGACAGATAGTAGCCAAACGGCCAGTTCAGGAAGTCGTGCCAGACAAACATCCGCAGGAAATAGCGCCCCAGCTGCTGGCAGCCCATCAGCAAACGCGACCACTCCAGACCAAACACCGAAAAGAAAAAGAGGTAATAGAGCAGTACCGCCAGTGTCATCAGCGCCAGGCGACGCAGATAGCGCGGCTGTGCGGCGAAGAGTTCACGATGCTGCTGCTTCATTAGCGCGATATCGGGAACGGTGCTTATCATGTCCTGTCTCCTGTCACACGGCGACGAAGCTGGCCGGAGAGCGTATCCAGCAGCGACACCACAATCAGGATCAGCAGCAGCGTAATACTGACCTGATCGTAGCGGTCCAGTTTGATGTTGGTCATCAGCTCCTGGCCGATGCCGCCTGCGCCGACCAGCCCAAGGATGGTTGAGGAGCGGAAGTTAATTTCCAGTCGCATAAAGCTGTAGGAGAGAAAGACCGGCTTAACCTGTGGCCAGAAAGCGAAGCGCATCCGCTGCAGTTTGCTGGCTCCGCAGGCCGCCAGGCCGCGTACCGGCTTATCCGACGCCGACTCAATCGCCTCGTAAAACAGCTTGGTCAGGCTGCCCACGGTGTGCAGCGCCAGCGCCAGAAAACCGGGGATCGCCCCGATGCCAAACGCCATCACAAACATCACCGCCCACGCCAGCTCCGGCATGGTGCGCAGGAAGGCGACAAAGGCGCGAATCGTCATCCGCACGCTGACCGGCGTCTGAGTGTTGTCGGCGGCGAAAAAGGCCAGCACCGCGGCCAGTGCCACCGCCACCAGCGTCGAAGCCAGCGCCAGTTGTAGTGTTTCCCAGATCAGCGGCAGCTGGATCGGCAGACGGTAGCCCCAGTAAGCCAGCGAGCCTTCGGTCTTGCCGTCGGCAAACAGCAGCGGCAGATGCAGTACCGGCAGGATTTCGTGCAGGTAGTCAAAGAAGTGCGGCAGCGACTGCCAGACGGTAAGCAGATTAAATTCTGCCACCCTGCCCGCCGCCAGGTAGAGTGCCACCAGCAGCAGTGACCAGAGCAGCGTGTCTCGTTTCTGCTGGCGGCGGATGCGTTGATAGTAGTGTTCGAATTCGGTCAAAGGGGATCTCCGGCGCTAAAGCAGCGGGACGCAGGCGAGTTTGCTGCGTCCCGCTTTCCCCGCCTGAGCGGAGAAGATAAGAAGTAGCTGGATTTAGCCGCGGCTGCCTTTCATCAGGTCGCGCTTCATATCGATGATGTTCTGATAATCGGCAACCGTCGCCTGACCGATGTGCTGCTCGCCGCCCACCGCTTTCACGAAGCAGGCGTGATCTTCCTTATCCAGCTTTTTAATCGCCGACACCACTTTCGCTTTAAAGTCAGCGGGCAGCTTGTTGCTGACCAGCACCGGACCGTTGGGGATCAGCGGTGACTGCCAGATAATGCGGATCTGCTTCATCAGATCAGGATGGTCCATGCGGATCAGACGGCCAAACGCGCCAGAGGTATAGCCGCTGTTGTAGTCACCGACCAGTGAGGTCCAGGTCACTGCGCCATCAAACTGGTTGTTCAGCACGCCCAGAATGTCCTGCTCATGGCCGCCGGAGAAGGTGACGCTGGAGAAGGTGTTGTTATATTTGTCATCCACTGAGCCGCCGAACATTTTCTTAAACGCCTGGTTCGGCATCAGGAAGCCGGACGTCGAGTCGGGATCGGCCATACCGAAAGATTTCCCTTTCAGGTCTTCCAGTTTTTTGTAGGGGCTGTCCGCTTTGACGATCACCACCGAGTGGTAGCCGCGTGACTGATCTTTGTCATCCACCACAATGCCAACCACATCCACCGCTTTCGGGTCCTGAATGTAGACCGACGCAAACGAGGCTGGCGACATGCTCAGCACCATATCAATCTTGCCACCCAGCAGACCCTGAATCACGCCAGAGTAGTCGGAGGCGTTGCGCATCTGGGTATCCACACCCAGCTCTTTATCAAAGAAGGTCTTCACACACTGATTATCGCCAATCTGCTGGGTGGCGTTCTGACCGCCCAGAATCCCCAGATTAAGCTGTTTCGGCGCATCCGCTGCGCTGACACCAAACGCCATTACACTGGTCAGGAGTGCTAAAGAAGTCAGTTTCATTCGGGGTTGTTCTCTTGCTGTGGAAGTTAATGGATTTGGTTAAGTTCATCGCCGTACAGCTGGTGCAGCAGGCTGTCGGTCAGTCCTGAAGGATGGCCGTCAAACAGCACCACGCCGCGCTGAATGCCAATCACCCGGGTGCAGTAGCTTTTCACCAGCTCAATCGAGTGCAGGTTAACCATCACGCTGATGCCCTGCTCGCTGACCTGACGCAGCACATCCATGATGCGCTTGGTATTTTTGGGATCGAGTGACGCCACCGGCTCATCGGCCAGCAGGATTTTGGGGTTCTGCATCAGGGCACGGCAGATCGCCACACGCTGCATCTGCCCGCCAGAGAGGTTTTCCGCCCGCTGCAGCGCCTGCGGCAGCATGTTCATCCACTGCAGCAGTTCGATGGCGTGCGCCCGGTCATTGTCGGAGAAGATTTTAAAGAAGGATTTCAGCGTACCGGTCTGGCTCAGACGGCCCAGCAGCACGTTGGTCAGCACGTCGAGGCGTGGCACCAGACAGAAATCCTGAAAGATCATGCCGCACTGGCTGCGCCATTCGCGCAGCTGGCGGCTGTTGAGCGTAACCACGTTACGATCCGCTTCGCCATGATGCAGACTGATAATCGCGCCGGAAGTCGCTTCAATCGTGCCGTTGAGCATGTGCAGCAGGGTTGATTTACCTGCGCCAGAGCGGCCAATCACCGCCACCAGCTCACCGGCGTGCAGGTCGAAACTGACCTGATCCAGCACCTGAGTGTCGCCGTAGGCTTTGCTCAGTTTCTGCACCGACAACACTTTTTGTCCGCTGAGGCTGGCCGGTGGCAGGTCGTTGTCGACCACCGTTTTCAGAAGTGCCTGTGCCATGGTTTCTCCGTCATCGCTGATTGCGTTCTGCGGGTTATTAAGGCGTGACGCGATGAACACGAGATGACAGTCAGATGATCAAACCGTGACAGGCCAGTGCGCGCCGCACAGCAATGTCTGGCCGTCACGGGCAGCCAGCACGCCGTCCGGTAACGGGTTCTCAGCTAACCAGTTATCCATCTCATGACTGAGATGGGTGAGCCAGGTCTGACGCGGCTGGAGCATCTCTGCTATCGCCAGCGCCTGGGTCACATCATTATGGTTACGCGGTTCTGCTTGCGGCGGATCGTTGCAGTCAATCACCAGCTGGTCCAGCGGCTGACCGCGCAGGAAGTCAGCGGTGTCGGGTGGCAATCCGCAGGTATCACACAGCCAGGCGAGCCGGGTGCCGTGCCAGTCGAACAGATAGCCATGCGTCAGCTTCGAGTGCTGCAACGGCAGCGGCGTAACCTGCAGTTCACCAAAGGCGTGTGCTACAAACGGCGTTAAGGCGGGACGGAAATCGAGCAGGCCTGGATGTTTATAGAGATCGTCACAGCCTCGCGGATCGGGTGGACCCCAGACCGGAATCGGCGCGCCCACTCCCCAGCGCAGTGCAAAAAGCCCCTGCACATGATCCATGTGGTAGTGAGTCAGCAGAATGCGCGTCAGCGTGCCAGGCGGGAAGCACAACGCCAGCAGCGGCAGACCGGCATCCAGCAGGATGCGCTCGCGACCAAACTCAATCAGCGCGCTGCAGGGCGCACGCGCATAGCCGCTGTTGAGCTGCGCACGCTGACAGGCGCGACAGTCGCAGCCCGGCAGCGGTGCGGCAGTGACCCCGCCAGTACCCAGAAAAGTGAGTTTCATTGATGCGCCTTCGGTAGCGGATGTCGATGCCGGACTGTCACCGCCGGTGCCAGGATAAGAGAGTTTCATTGATGCGCCTCCAGTATCTGACGCAGCAGGCACACGGTATCCGCCAGCGCGCCGTCGTTGTTGAGGATAAGGCAGCCATCGGGCTGCGGCTGTGCGGCGCGCGCCAGCCGCCGGGCGATCTCCGCCTCATCTTCCCGTCCGCGCTGGCGCAGCCGCGCTGCCAGCACGGCGGGTGTGACCTGCAGACAGACCGGCAGCAGCAGCGTGCCGAAACGGGCCTGCGCCTGCGCCAGATGCAGCCGCGAACCGTTCACCACCACATTCTGCCCGCGCAACAGCCACTGTTCCGTCTCACAGCCAATGCCATAGCTGAAACCGTGCGCCTGCCAGCTCACCGCGAACAGACCGAGTGCTGCGCGACGGGCAAACTCCGCCTCGGTCAGTGCCACATGGTTTTCGCCGCCCGCATCGGCGGCGCGGGTAATGTAGCGATGGGCGATCAGCAGCCGTGGCGGAGGTGCCGCCCGCAGCGCATCCAGCAAGCTGTCTTTACCCGAGCCCGAAGGACCGGTGAGCCAGATCAGCCGCGCCATCAGTACACCTGCCGGCCTTTGCTCCAGACATGCCGCACGTGCGGGTAGCCGTGTGCGGTATGCGCCAGCACCAGATCGGCGCGGCAGCCTTCGGCGATTACCCCGCGATCTTCGAGCCCTAAGGCGCGCGCCGGGTTACAGGTGACCAGCGCGATCGCCTGCGCCATGCCGAGGCTGTTGCGCTCATCATCTGCCAGCCGGAACGCTGCATCCAGCAGGCTCGCCGGATAGTAATCGGAGGAGAGAATATTCAGCAGGCCGTGTGACGCCAGCTCCCAGGCGGCGACGTTGCCGGAGTGCGAGCCGCCGCGCACGATGTTTGGCGCGCCCATCAGCACCTGCATATTGCGATAACGCGAGGCGCGTGCCGCCTCCAGCGTGGTCGGAAACTCCGCAATGCGGCTGCCCGCGGCGTGAGACTCTTCAACGTGCGCCGCGGTGGCATCATCGTGGCTGGCAATGGCGATGCCATGTTCCCGGCAGAGTCCGGCAATCGCCTGACGATTAGGCTGTGACCATTCTGCTGCCAGGGTGAGCTGGTCATGCTCGAACTGATCCATCTCCGCGTCGTTGAGCTGATATTTGCCCTGATAATATTCGCGATACTTCGTCAGCGACGCATACTGGCGCTGGCCCGGCGAATGGTCCATCAGCGACACCAGCGCCAGCTCTGGCGTGCCCATCAGCGCTTCAAACAGCGGCGCAGTGGTGGGATGCGGCAGTTCACAGCGCAGATGCAGCAGATGCTCGGCCCGGTTCAGACCTTTGCGGTTGCTGTCGCGGATGGCGTCGATCATCTTGCTGAGGTTATCCAGCCGGTGCCCGCCGTCGCGCACATCCCCGACACCAATCGCATCCAGCACCGTGGTAATGCCGCTGGAAACCATCAGCGCATCGTGGCTGCTCATCGCCGAGTGTGCCGGCCAGTCCACTTTCGGACGCGGCGTGAAAAACTTGTCGAGGTTATCGGTGTGCAGCTCCACCAGACCCGGCATCAGCCATGCGCCCTCACCGTCCAGCGCGCCCGGCTGCTGGCTGGTGGTTTCGCTGAAGCTGCTGATGCGCTCGTCGCGAAACTCCAGCGATCCGGTTACCACTTCGTTTTCCAGCACCAGTCTGACGTTATTGATGATCATGCCTGCGCTCCTGTCTCGATTGGGTGCATCAGGTGCAGCCGGTCCGCTACCCGCTCGCGCACCGCCCGATCGTGAAAAATACCGACGATGGCGGCACCACGGGCGCGCGCCTGTTCAATTAAGCTCACTACCGCCTCGCTGTTTACACTGTCGAGCGAGGCGGTGGGTTCATCCAGCAGCAGCACCGGATAGTCGGCGATAAAGCCGCGAGCGATATTCACGCGCTGCTGCTCTCCGCCAGAGAAAGTGGATGGGGCCAGCGACCAGAGACGCTGCGGCACGTTGAGCCGGGTCAGCAGTTCGGCGGCACGCGCCTCACAGAAGGCGCGCTCGACGCCGCGCTCCAGCAGCGGCTGCATCACAATCTCCAGCGTCGGCACGCGCGGGATCACCCGCAGAAACTGGCTGACCCAGCCCAGCGTGTCGCGGCGCAGGGCGATAATCTGGCGCGCCGATGCCTGCGCCATGTCGATCCACTCGCCCTGATGCGCGACCCGGATGTGGCCGCTGTCGGGCTGATAGTTGCCGTAAAGCGCGCGCAGCAGTGTGGATTTACCGCTGCCGGAGTGACCGTGCAACACCACGCATTCGCCCTCGCCTGCCGTCAGGCTGGCGTTGTGCAGCACCGGCAGCGCCGCGCCGTTCTGGTTATGCAGCACAAAGGTTTTACACAAATTCTCGACCCGCAGGCGCGGAGTGATAGTTGTCATTTAATTGAGCACCGAAGAGACCAGCAGTTGAGTGTAAGGATGATGAGGATCGTCCAGCACGCGGTCAGTCAGACCGCTCTCCACCACCCGCCCCTGCTTCATCACCAGCAGGCGATGCGCCAGCAGTCGCGCCACGCCGAGATCGTGGGTGACAATCACCACCGCCAGATTCAGTTCGCGCACCAGCGTCCGCAGCAGATCCAGCAGTCGCGCCTGCACCGACACATCCAGCCCGCCGGTCGGCTCATCCATAAACATCAACTGCGGCTGCGTCACCAGGTTCCGGGCGATCTGCAGACGCTGCTGCATGCCGCCGGAAAAGGTGGTGGGCAAATCGTCGATGCGACCGGCGTCAATCTCCACCGCCTGCAGCCAGCGGCTCGCCTCGGCGCGGATATCGCCATAGTGGCGCTGTCCGGTCGCCATCAGCCGTTCGCCGATGTTGCCGCCCGCGCTGACCTGCGAACGCAGCCCGTCCATGGGATGCTGATGCACCACGCCCCATTCGGTGCGCAGCAGGCGACGGCGATCGCTTTCACTCATCTGATAGAGGTCGCGATTCTGATAGAGGATGCTGCCCTGCTGCGGCGTCAGACGCGCCGACAGGCTCTGCAGCAGCGTGGTTTTACCGGAGCCGGACTCGCCGACAATGCCCAGCACTTCACCGGGATAGAGATCAAAACTGACCTGCTCAAACCCTTTGCCCGGCGCATAAAGGTGGGTGAGCTGGTTCACCGCAAGCAGCGGCTGTTCACTGTGCATGTTGCTGTTCCTGCTGCTGATGGCAAAAGTCGGTGTCGGAGCAGACAAACATCCGCGTTCCCTGATCGTCCATTACCACCTCATCGAGATAGCTGTGGCGCGAGCCGCACAGCGCGCAGGGTTCATCCCACTGCTGCACGGTGAACGGATGATCGTCGAAGTCCAGGCTTTCCACACGGGTGTAAGGCGGTAAGGCGTAGATGCGCTTTTCACGCCCGGCACCAAACAGCTGCAGCGCGGGCATCATGTGCATCTTCGGGTTGTCGAATTTGGGAATGGGCGAAGGATCCATCACGTAGCGATCGTTGACCCGGACCGGATAGGCGTAAGTCGTCGCGATGTGGCCGTAGCGGGCAATATCTTCATACAGCTTCACCTGCATGATGCCGTACTCCTCCAGCGCATGCATGGTGCGGGTTTCGGTTTCGCGCGGCTCGATAAAGCGCAGCGGCTCCGGGATCGGCACCTGGAAAATCAGGATCTGATCCTCTTCCAGCGGCGTTTCCGGGATGCGGTGACGGGTCTGGATCAGGGTGGCATCGGCGGTGCGCTCGGTGGTGGCAGCATTGCTGACCCGCTTAAAGAACTGGCGGATCGACACCGCATTGGTGGTGTCATCTGCGCCCTGATCGATCACCTTCAGCACATCCTGATCGCCAATCACGCTGGCGGTGATCTGGATGCCGCCGGTGCCCCAGCCGTAGGGCATCGGCATCTCACGTCCGGCGAACGGCACCTGATAGCCGGGGATCGCCACCGCTTTCAGGATGGCGCGGCGGATGGTGCGTTTGGTCTGCTCGTCGAGATAGCCGTTGTTATAGCCGGTGAGTTCAGCCATGGTTGCGCTCCTGATAATCGTGCTGCAGCTGTTTCAGCAGTTCCAGTTCCGCCTGGAAATCGACGTAGTGCGGCAGCTTGAGATGCGAGACAAAGCCTGCGGCTTCCACGTTATCGGCGTGCGACAGCACAAACTCTTCGTCCTGCGCCGGGCTGGTAACACGCTCATGCTGTTCGCGGCTTTGCAGCGCCCGGTCCACCAGCGCCATCGCCATCGCTTTGCGTTCGGCGCGGCCAAACACCAGCCCATAACCCCGGGTAAAGTGCGGCGCCGTGTCGTCGCTGTGGGCAACGCCGTTGACCATTTCACACTCCGTCAGTAGCAGCTCACCGATCTCCAGCTCAAAACCCAGCTCTTCGGGACAGATACTGACGCTGAGAGTGCCGGTGCGGATCTCGCCGGCAAACGGATGGGTGCGGCCATAGCCGCGCTGGGTCGAATAACCCAGCGCCAGCAGAAAGCCTTCGTCGCCACGCACCAGCTGTTGCAGGCGCGCGGCGCGTGAGGCGGGAAAACTCATCGGCTCGCGGGTGATATCGACAGGCTCGCTGCCGTCATCCATCTCGGCGGCGGCCAGCCCTTCATCGCTCATCATGCTGAACATGTGCGGGCACTGGTCAGGCACCGAACGATCGTCACGCGGCGCGGCGGGCGTTTCGCCATTGGCCAGCAGGGTGAAGTCGAGCAGACGGTGGCTGTAGTCGTAAGTTGGTCCCAGCACCTGGCCGCCCGGCAGATCTTTATAGACCGCCGAGATGCGGCGTTCGATGCGCATCGCACCGGTCGCCAGTGGCGTGCTCTCCGCCAGGCGTGGCAGCGTGGTGCGATAGGCGCGCAACAGAAAGATCGCCTCCACCAGATCGCCGCTGGCCTGCTTAATCGCCAGCGCCGCCAGCTCAGAATCGTAAATCCCGCCTTCGGTCATCACCCGATCCACCGCCAGTCCCAGCTGCTGCGCCACCTGATCGCAGCCGAGTTCGGCTACCGCCCGATCGCCGCGCCGCAGATCGGCCTGCAACTGGTGGGCATTTGAAATGGCTTTTTCGCCCCCTTTCACCGCGACATACATCAGCACACCTCCACAACGGTGGTGCGCGGCACGGCCATGATCGCTTCGCCACAGGTGAAGATCAGGTCCACGCCCTGTGGAAACGGATGCGGACGAGTGCGCAGATATTCCAGCACGCTTTCGGGCAGCTGTGGCGCGATGGCGCGGGTTTCCCGCAGGCCAGGGCCGGAGAGGCGCAGCGTCAGGCCGCCATTCAGCGACGGCACTTCGATAATCAGCGTGGTGCTTTTTTCTGGTGACATGTTGTCACCGGCCGCGAACTGCGTCGGGTCGGGCTGCGCCGCCGCATGGCTCAGGGCAAAAGGCGCATCCTGCTGCGTGGTGATCGGCGCACCGGTATGGAAGCGCAGATTGTTGCGCAGCTGTTCGTTGTCGATTTCCGCATCCAGCCAGACCGGGCTTTCCTGATCGACCAGCGTCAGCAGCAGCGCCGTGGCCGCCGGTGACAGTGCGCCCCAGCCCTGCTGCAGCGGCAGCGAGACCATCACGCCCGGTTCGCTCATCGCTTTCAGAATGCGGCGAAACGCGCGCTGCGCATCCGCCACCGGATGGTTAAAACTTGCCAGTAAAGTCATCAGTTATCTCCGCGAACCAGCGTAAAGAAATCCACTTTGCTGCTGGCGATCTCGCGGGCGCGCAGCTGTCGCTGCTCATCGCGCCACGCCGCCAGCGGGGTAATAATCTTCTCTTCCAGCAGTTGCCGGGTTTCCGGCTGCTGTAAAAGCGCATCCAGCAGGGCACAGCGTTCGGCATGGGCTTTGTCGCGCCCTAACAGGTAGCTGTAACCCAGAGTGCCGTCGCTGAGCTGCACCACCGCGCGCGTCACCGTGGCATCGCCCATCACAAAGCGTTTGCCGGTGGCCCCCATCCGCGCCTGCAACCGTGTCAGCCCGATCTCTGCCGGACGGATCAGGGTAAAGGCGGGCTGGAGGTTAAGCGCCTGCCAGTGCGTCTCAAGCAACGCGGCGCTGCTGTGCGCCAGCACCGACAGCCAGCGCTGGCGATCCGTTTGCTGTTCCATTAGTGCTCCAGAGTCAGTTCAATCATGTCGCCGCGCGTCAGGCTGACGGAGTATTCCGCCACCGCGCCATCACTGGTTTTGTTCAGGGTCCGCACGCAGAGCAGCGGCGAATGCAGCGCGATGTCGAGCTGCCGACACTCTTTGGCCTGCGCCCGGCGGGTGCTGATGCGGGTCTGGGTGCGTACCAGTTGCTTGCCGGTGTGCTCCACTAAGAAGTCGTGTAGCGACCCGCTGTTAAATTGCTGAAGCTGTGGCCACCAGCTGAGGTCGGCGAGGAAATGGTTGATCAGGCAGAGCGGCACGCCGTTGGCGCGTCGCAGGGTGCGCAGATGAATGACGTTGTCGCCCTCTTTCACGCCCAGCGCATTGGCAACGTCGTTGCTGGCCGGACGCAGCACCGCCAGCAGCCGTTCGCTGGTGGGATGACTGCCCTGCTCAAGCAGGTTCTGGCTGAATCGCGCCTGGGCATGCAGCGGATAGTCATAAGGGCGCATCAAAACCAGGATGCCGACGCCGTGACGGCGCTGCAGCAGCCCTTTGTGCACCAGCTCATCCACCGCCCGACGCAGCGTGTGGCGATTCACCTCATAGTGATCGGCCAGCTGTTGCTCGGAAGGAAGATAGTCGCCGCAGCGGTAGCGCTCTTTCAGCGCCTGCTCCAGTTGTGCGGCAACAGCCTGATAGACAGTGGTCGGATGTCTGGATAACTCCATCACGATGAAATCCTCACGGGTTACAGAGTGGGAACGCAGTGAAAAGACGCTGCGGGATGGTGTTAGCTTGAGGGGATCAGATGACAGAACCGTGACGCGGGGGTGAAGGAGAGGTGAATGTGGTAGTCAGGGATTTACAGCAAGCAGGCATTGAGCCTGTTCGCATAGAACGACTGGCTGCCTGGTGTACACTGGAACGAACTAACGTTGCGCTTAGGAGAGAGTATGTACGGACCGGATCCCGCTAATCCCCATCCAATGGAAGGCTTCCCACAGGTTTGTTTTATCAAAAATACGGTGAAAAACCCCAACATCATAATCGGGGATTTTACTTATTATGATGATCCTGAAGACTCAGAAAACTTCGAGCGCAATGTCCTTTATCACTTCCCCTTTATTGGTGACAAACTGATCATGGGTAAATTCTGCGCGATAGCCAGGGGCGTTCAGTTCATCATGAACGGGGCAAACCATAACATGGCAGGTTTCTCCACTTTTCCGTTTTACATTTTCGGAAATGGATGGGAAACAGCCCAGCCTCAGGCCGGCGATCTGCCCTATAAAGGCGATACGGTGATTGGTAATGATGTATGGATGGGTTATCAGGCGCTGATTATGCCAGGCGTTAAAATCGGCAACGGCGCAATAATCTCGTCACGTTCTGTTGTGACGTCGGATGTCCCGGCCTATTCGATTGTGGGTGGCAACCCGGCCAGAGTGATCAGGCAGCGTTTTACTGATGAAACCATATCCCGACTAGAGAAGCTGGCCTGGTGGGACTGGCCGGTAGAAAAGATTACTCAAAACCTACCGGCAATTATCTCCGCAGACCTTGAAGCACTGCCAGATGAATAGCCGGGCAGAAGTGGAATAAACACTGCCCGCTGCTGGCAAAGGGTGGCGGTCATCCGAAACGAGTTCGCATAATTTCGCGCAGACTGATGTATCAATGTGTTTGATTTACCGCCGGAGTGTGGGTTTAAACAGGAGTCGTTATGCTCTACATCTTTAGTGGCCTTCCGGGTAGCGGAAAAAGCACTATCGCTAAAATGTTATCTGAAAAATTAAAAGCGGTATATTTACGCGTCGACACGGTTGAACAGGCTCTGCGTAATAGTTCAGCAGCTTTCAGGGATATTGGTCCTGAAGGCTACTTCATCCTTTATGAGCTTGCGCGAGACAATCTCAGGCTGGGGTCAACTGTTATCACTGACTCGGTGAATGACCTTAACCTGGTGCGCGATAGTTTTCGTGATATCGCACTGTCATCAGGTGTTCCCTTTCTGGAGATAGAAATCCTCTGTTCGGATCCAGAACAGCATCGTGCCCGTGTAGAGAACAGAATTTCTGATATTCCTGGTTTAAAAGTGCCTGACTGGCAAGCCGTTGTGGATCGTGTTTATGAACCGTGGAGCAGAGAACATCTGAAGCTGGATACGGCTGTATTATCGCCTGCTGAGTGTGTTGATAAAATCCTTAAAGCGACCAGTGTGGGCAGATATTCACGACACGACCTCAATAATAATTAAATTATTTTTTAAACCTGACCTGCGGGAAGGTCAGGTTTTTAAATAGTGCAAAGCTTATTTATGTACCCTGTATTATCCGGACGTAATTATTAAAAATTATAATCTAGCATCAACTTATATTCAGTGGTAATAGCATCGCCGTTCTTAACCCAGCTTCCGCTCTGTTTTATCAACGAGCCCGTCACTTCTCCGGACACGGTGAAGCGATGGGTCAATGGATAATTGGCCGACACCTTCATGAAGCGATTTCGGGTATTCTGGAATACCTCGCCATCTTCAGGCTGTGCATTGTTTTTCTTATAATGCCCATACCCGCCGCTGAGCGTTGTGGATAACTTCCCCCAGTTACGCCAGACGCCGACTGACGTGGTCCAGCTTTTTTCGTCGATATCCCCCCATTGTGCCCGGTCTAAAATTGCAGACGCGAATTGCTGGCGGGCCCAGACTCCGGTGGTATTATTAATAATATACTGCACGCCAGGCTCAATCTGAAATGAACGGACGTCACGATCATTTTGTGACCCACCACTGCGGCGGTGATCAATTTGCTGGTACAAGTAGTTAAAGAATGAGAAGTTGTCCGTAAGGCGCAGATCGGTAAATAACTTTACACGTCCTTGCCAGCGGTCCTCGATTGACGCACTTCCGCCCATTACATCCCAGCCATAGCGCAGACGTTTGTAAAAGTATTCATGGCCGATAATCAACTGAGTCCATTGATTCTGACTGAGGTAAGACTGATTTTCCCACGTCCCGTTATAATTAGTTGTTCTGCCTTCAGAGAAAGCCAGATACCAACCGGGTAACGTATCGTGCCGCATCACACCTTGCACAAACGTCAGCGAATCATTCCCGTTGTGGAAATGGCTGTTACGCCAGTTATTATCCTCAATGGCATATTTCATTTTCAGTTGGCCATGAACGCGGCCACCGGTGGGATTGGAGGAGCGAGCTGAGGTCCACATGACATCTTCATCCAGATATGACCACGGATCCACAGCAACAACCTTTCCCGACGAATCTTTTATGATGCTCATGCTCGCATTCGCCAGTACGGGAAAAAGAAGAGCAAAAATAACAGACAGGGCATGATAGTTTTTCATAATAATATCCCGTTAAAGCATTTCTTTTATTTTCAACGTCGCGTGAAAACTGTCGTTTTGAGGCAGGCTAATACTCCATGGCCTCTCCTGCATGGAATACATCCGGGTACTGAATGCCGCTTTATTGTTTATATAAAAAACAGCCATAGAGTCTTGAATCAGAACGCGTAACTCAACTTTGTCCCCGATCGGAACATTCACCCAGGATTCCGCGTTAACCTGGTGAATCGACGCGAGCGGCGCATTGAAAAAATAGACTTTTCCCTTGCTCTTATTGAATACAACGTTAAGCGTCGCATCACTGACTCTGTCGCCAGCCAGGCCAAAGCTCATAACCATGCCGGCAGAGGGAACATCTATGGTTGCGCTTAACTCACCCCGTTTGGGCAGGGGTGGATACAGAGCAGACTGTAAGGGGCCGAACGACGTTGCCGTTTTAAGCGTTTTAGTGCTCGTCAAGTAGGTCACCGGACCAGGGTTGTCACTGATAACCTTCTGAAGTTCGTGGGGGGGGATGCTGTTGAGCTGACCCTGGTCATCTGCGGTGAGCTCATGAGCAACCAGATTTCCTGCCCAGTCAATATTACCGTTGTCACTGTTCCCGGCTTTCGTCGGGATCCAGCCGAAAACAAACAGCCGATCGTTTTTGAGTACCAGTTTACCCGCGTAAAAACCCGAGCCGTCGACCACATAATTGTCCAGTTTTCGCCATGGCCCATCCGGATTATCAGCAACCCGGTATTGTGTAAGGCGTAATGGCCATTGATCGCTAAAGCTGAGATACCAGCGTCCGTTGAAGTAAACCAGTGTCGGACATTCGAGGTTGGCATTGCTGGTGATGGTGTCGTTATCAAAAAATACGCCGCGATCTTCCCAGTGCTTTAAATCCGTTGAACTGTACCGGGCAATAACCCCACGACCTTTACTGCGTGTGGTAATTAACATCCAGTATTCTTTCTTTTCCTCGACCCAAACGGCATGCGGATCCCGGAAGTCATTACCCCGATAGTTGCCGCCAGGTAAAATGGTGTCCTGCGGGTGTTTCACCCAGTGAAGGCGATCCTTACTGGTCGCATGCATAATCGACTCAACAGGGAAGACATTTTCATTGTGTGCGGTGTACCAGGCATGCCAGGTATCGCCGACTTTAATAATCGAACCGGTTCCTAATAGCAGTTCAGGATTGTCAACGTCGTTAATGTAGGGGATCACTTCCGAATGGTTCTGATAATCATACAAGTTCGCACTCGACAAGAGATGAATGGCATGTACCCCCAGATCGCTGCCGCCGCGGACATCATTAAGATAATAGATATCAAATTTGCCATCGTTAAAAACGGGCATGGGGTCGCCCACGAAAGACCCTTCAACCCGCGGAAAAAAGCCATTAATATGGGTGATACTTTTATTCTGTAATGTCTCTTTCGAAGGCTGCGACCAGGCAGGGTTATTGCCGAGCGAAAGCGCAAGCAGAGCGACAGATGCCGCTAATATTAATTTTTTCATGCTACACCTGAATGTCAGAAGTTATAATTCACGCCAATCACAATAAATGGATTCCATGAGTGACCGGTCGATGTCCAGAGTCCGGTTTCTTTCGTAAATTGTGCTTTAAACTCACCGTATAATCGCACTTCACCAAATACCGGGTAACTCAGCGTGCCGCCGATAAATTTATATCGGCCGTCATAGAAAACTTCACTGGCATTGCTGGCGTTATCTATTTTGTCCTGTCCAAATCCAACATAGAGGGAGGTTAATAACGGATACCAGTTTCGCCAGAGCCCGGCCGTCACTTTCCATTCTTGTTCAACAATGTCGCCCCAGCTTTGACGCTCCTGGCGGTTATGGTAATAATAGGGCCGTAAATAGAGTCCAAGATCCGGATTCACGCGGTATTGAATGGCTGGCTCAATTTCGAAAATGTACTGCTCAAGATCGCCATTCCCCGGTTCGTTACCCTGAGGCTGATATTCGCCATAAGCGTACCCGGCCAGGCTCCATTTGTTGGTCAGTCGAAGGTCCTGCCAGACTTTGAATCGGTTTTTCCAGCGCTTTGTTGCCGTTTCAGAGCCGACCATGGCCTCCGTACCGATATTACCTCTCCAGGTTTCGAAAATATGCCCCACAAAGAATTCATTGATGGTATTGGTGCCTTTGTAGTCCTGATTACTGAATTGTCCTTGATAACTGTCTTCTCTGGCATTCCAGAAACCGAAATACCAGTTAGGTAATTCATCGTGCCTTAAAAAAGCCTGAATGGTGGCAAGCTTAAATTTGCCGCTGTTTTTCTTATTATTGCTCCAGCGAACATCGTCAATTTCTATCTGAGATCCGATATTTCCATGCAGGCCACCTACTTCCATATTACGGCCGATACTGTTCCAGTGAACCGGCGGATCCTCCTTTCTTAAACGCAACAGACTGACATCTTCCGGGTTAGCCACATGAACTTTTTTGACATCACCTGGTTTATTCTCCGGTGACGTGGATAAAGGTGCTGGCATTGACGATGTCGCAATTTCAGCTTCTTTATCTTTCTCCACTGAAGATGAAGGTGCCTTAAGGGGCAATTGATCACGGCTTTTATTGGCAGGTGATATATGCGTTCCTTGCGATTCAGATTCATCCTCAAAATAGCTTTGATAGTTTCCTGTATAGTTTACGGGCTGTTCTGTAGACTCTTCAGCAATGGCAGGAAATGCCACCAGTGCCACCGTTAACACCAGCGTCTGTTTCCCTGGAGCGAATATGCTTTTATCTCTCGTTTTAATGCAGTATTGCGGCGTTAATAAATCATCCATTTTGCAATCTCATTATTCCAGACAAGAACATGCCAGCCAGAGACTGGCACAAATAAAAACTGACAACGTTAGAAATTATCGAAACTGAGAATTATTTATCCAGAGACCAATACCCGGCATCGAGTAATGAAGCCACACCCTGATTCGCAAACAGTGAAATATCGCGCTGGCCCGGCTGCGGATAAATTCGGCTGCTTAAGCAAGCGTCACCATCGTTAACAAAAACTTCCACTGATGAGCGGTCAATAAAAATTCGCAGTGACAGAACGCTTTCTATTGGCAGCGGAACGCTGCGAGTCCCTTCCAGTGAATATTCCGGATAGCGACGCTCCAATACCAGACGCCTGGCCTGGTCATCGACGTAAATTCTCAGTCCGTCGCCCAGTGCAATACCAAATTGTTCAGCTGTCGATGCGCTCAGATCCCATCCCAGCTGTACTTCGACTGCTTCGGCATCTGCCGCGACAAGGACTTTCTGATTATTCAGACAGCGGACGGGCGTGGGATAATAGCTGCCACGCAGCGCAGTAACTTCGTCAGCAGGTTTCATCCTCACACGCTCATCGTCGGCAAGGCTTAACTCGCGCGGAAGCGAGAGCATTCCGGCCCAGCCATCCTGCTGTTCGGGCATGGGTGATTCCCACATATCCAGCCATCCGATGACAATGCGTCGGCCATCCGGGGTCAAGAAACTTTGCGGTGCATAAAAGTCGTGACCGTGGTCCAGCTCAGTAAATTGTGCGTTGTGGGTGAACGGTTGACCTGGCTGCCAATCCCCAAGTAAATAGCCACTCTGGAACAGGTTGCGGTTGTGATACCCTTCCGCCGCCATGCCCTGTGGCGAGAGCATCAGAACACGCTTCCCTCCCAGGGTGAAGAAATCCGGGCATTCCCACATAAAGCCCATCCCTTCATCAGCCTCGGCGAAAATTCCTTCGTCATGCCATTCGTGGAGATCGGTGGAACGGTACAGACGCACCTGGCCGGTATTCTCCACGCGGGAACCGACAACCATGTACCAGAACTCTCCTTCTCGCCACACCTTCGGATCGCGAAAATGATGCAGTCCGGGCGGTGTATCAATCACCATGCCATGCCGTTCGAAACGGATGCCGTCACGACTGGTCGCCAGGCACTGCACCTGGTAGAGGTTATCGTCGGTGTCCGCCTGGCCGTGAAATTTATGTCCGGTATAAATCAGCGTCAGCGTATCGCCGTCCACCACGGCAGAGCCGGAGAAACAGCCGTCTTTGTCCGCCGGGCCCTCCGGCGCTAACGCGACGGGCAGATGTTCCCAATGCACCAGATCTTTGCTTCGGGCGTGCCCCCAGTGCATCGGACCCCATTTCGTGGAATAGGGATGGTGTTGATAAAAGGCGTGATACCAGCCGTCAAACCATACCAGGCCATTAGGATCATTCATCCAGCCTGCGCGAGGGGCGAGGTGATAGCGCGGATACCAGCGCGGATTAATCCCGGATTGTGCTTTTTCAAGCACCTGTTCAGCCTGCTCTAATAAGGATGTCATCGTCTTAACTCTCAGTACATTACACAGCGTTTTGCTGCAGAAAAGATGGCTCAGATGAGGATTTAGTTGAGCGCAAAAGGAAAATGGAAATAAACGTGGTGCTGAACACCATGATGCCCATGATCAGATAGGATTGTGCGAAGCCAAATCTCTCATAGCTAAAACCTGCCAGCGGGGACAATACGGTGCCAATGACGGAGCTGGTGCAGGCAAATCCCACCAGATAAATGGTGGAGGAGAGACGTTTGTCGAAATTCAGACTGTTGTATTTAAATATGGCGACTAACAATATTGGCAGTTCGACCGCGTGAAGCAGTTTAGTAATGGAGATAAGCAAGGGGCCTTCCACCAGCCCGGAAGCGATCATGCGCAGCGCCATCACCATTCCTGCGAATACCAGACCATTCTTAGCGCCAATGCGATTAACCAGCCACGGCGCACAAAACATACCCGCGGCTTCAAGAAAGACCTGGAAAGAGTTTAAATAGCCAAACATCTCGTTCCCTTCTCGTAATGTCGGGAACTGCGACGAGAAATAGACCGGGAATTGCTGATCGTATACCCCGTAAATGCAGGTTCCGACCACGAACAATATCAGTGCCCAGAAGCGCGGCAGAGTAAGCAGACGCAGGGCGTCTTCCAGAGAAACTTTTTTAGCGCCAATTTCGAGTTTCTCCATGCTTGCCGGCGCGGCCACCTTTAAGCGGGCCAGCAGACAGAAGAAGATTAACCCTGAGCAAGAGGCCACCAGGAAGTTAAGGTCAGGGTTGATATTGAACAGTAGCCCGGCAAAGAATGTGGCGACCGCCCAGCCCAGAGACCCCCACATGCGTGCTCGCCCAAACTCAAAGGTACTCTGACGCGACACTCGCTCGGTGTAAGACTCCAGAATGCCAATACCGCCATTAAACGTCAGCCCGATAAATAAGCCACCGAATACGCTACCCAGCAGAATATTAATGCTAAGCAAATAGCTAAAAAGCAGATAAGCAGGACCGGAGAGGATCAGTAATGAGGTGATAAACCATAACAAATGTTTACGCAGACCCAGTCGGTCCTGAATAAAGCCATAACACACCTGCGCAAAGAGCGCGGATACGGATAAAACGGAAAAGATAATGCCGGTTTCCGATGCTTTTAGCCCCACTTCCTGATGCAGCCAGATCGAGAGAAGTGAACTTGATGAGGACCAGGTCACAAAGAAAAAGAACAGCAGAGCGCTAAGCAACATGTAACTTCGGGTAGGCCTTTTTTTCATCAACGTAATCTCGCAAAAAGAATATACCAAGATGGTAACGTTAACATTTTTGACCTACACTTGATTTTGATGTGATATAAGATGTTAATCACAAAAGTTAACGTTAACATTCATGCGATGAGATCACGCTCAAATATTTTAGTGTGGCTTGCAAAACTCTGGGTTCGGTGCCTGGAATCAGACATTCGCATTTATTCACAACACTTTACCGGGTCGAATGCAGTCAGATAATGGAAAACTATGGCGTCTTTAAAAGATGTGGCCAAACTGGCCAATGTTTCGCTCATGACGGTTTCACGAGCGCTGAATGAGCCTAAACGCGTGAAGCCTGAAACTCTGTCCCGGGTGCAGGAGGCAATCTTACAGTTAAATTATGTGCCGGATCTCTCCGCCCGACAGGTTCGTCGTGTCGGCTCCCGGAACAATACGATTGGCGTGCTGGCGCTGGATACCGTCACCACCCCTTTTTCAGTAGAAATTACGCTGTCTATCGAAGAAACCGCACGCGCGTATGGCTGGAACAGCTTCGTGGTGAATATGTTTACCGATGATAATACTGACGATATTGTCGATCTGCTACTCGCCCACCGACCTGGGGGGATCATTTTTACTACCATGGGGCTGCGTGAAGTGGATATCCCTCCCCGATTACTGGAGCATCCTTGTGTACTGGCCAACTGCGAGAACAAGGGAGAACCGGTTGCCAGCTATATACCTGACGATGAAAAAGGACAGTATACGGCTGTACAGGCGCTGTTAGCAGCGGGGTACCGCCGCCCTCTCTGCCTGCATTTACCTGTCAACCATCTGGCGACACTTCGCCGCAGTCGGGGGCTTGACCGCGCCTGCCGTGAAGCCGGTATTAATCCTGATACGCTTGAGCACTGTTATATGCAATATGGCGATGAGCACTACCGTGATGTTCCTGAGATGCTGCTGGCGCATATTGATCAGGGGAAACCGCGATTTGATTCAGTCATCTGTGGTAACGACCGTATTGCATTTATGGTATATCAGACCCTGTTGACGCAGGGAATTCGAATCCCACAGGATATTGCCGTTCTTGGCTACGATAATCTTGTAGGGATCGGAAATTTATTTTTACCCCCGCTCTCCACGGTCCAGCTACCACATTATGAGTTGGGTCGCTTAAGCACACTGCACATTATCAATGGTGACAATCACCGGGATAAAGTGCTGGTTGAGAGTCCATGGCTCATGCGCGAATCATTTTGAGAAAGTAATTCCGCAATTTTTAACACTATTACTCACCATACTTGCATTTTAATGGGAGCCTAACAGTCTCACTCTGCTTCCTGTTATCACTTAGTTATGTTGACAGGTCCGCTCCTGGCATGCAGTGGACATGTTTGCCAGGAAAGGTCTGCTCTGAGCGAAAAACGGACGTAATCCCTGAACAGTTGATCATGTCCCGAAGGCTTTTTCAAAAACTGAAAAAGAGTAGAAGTCGCAGATAATTGAATCAAAAAGCATCCCGGCTGGCAAAATTCTGATGCCCTTTTGATGGTATTCCATCATTCCCTCTCAAATTAACATTGTAATTTTCCACTATTTTTTAAGTTAATCTGAATATTCAAAACCTTAAAAAATAAATAAACCATCTGATTCAACATCATAATTTAAATTGTCATTTTATTTTTACTGAAGCCTGCCTTCTTAAATTTATGCGCGATTTTTGCACTGCCGTTGGTTAATAACCGTGAGTAATCTCTGGCTGCTCCAGGCCGATAATCGTAAGACATCTTACCTGGAGCTTTACTGCCATGCTGAAAAATACACGTCTCACCACGATCCTGACGTTATCCGGACTGTTCCTGTTTTTTGTCTTTCTTGCTTCTTCATTGCTGAGTGTGATCTATCTGAATCGCAGCGCGGAGTCTCTCAAAAATCTCAACCATGAAGTCTCTGCCACCCTTGGCGTCGCTGACACGACTAACTGGATACGTGCCGCTCGCACCACACTGCTGGCCGCTGTCCCTTATGCTGACGGCAGCAATCCAGAAGCGTTTAATGCCGCGCTGGCCCAGGCCAGATTTTACTATGATGGCGGCTTGCGCTTTATGCAGGCCTATCAGGCTGCACCAAAAATGGCCGGTGAAGCGGAACTGTCACGGGAGCTGGCCGCACGCTACAACGATTACACTCAGCAAGGCGTTGGTGCCCTTTTCACCGCGCTGCAGAAAAGGGATGTACCCGCTTTTCTGATGCTTGCTGGTACAAAAGTCGTGGCACTTGATGAGGCTTACCGCGTTCCGCTGGACAAGGTTATTGCCATACATAAACAGTCAGCCGTAAACATCACCCAGCAGGCCGATACCGATACGCACATTGCTTATGTTGCTGCGGGTGTGTCGATCATACTCTTTATCCTGGCCTCAGTCATTGTGGCGGCGGTGCTGAAAAATGTGCTGATCAAGCCCCTGCGTCGTGCTGGCGAAGTAACGGCAGCCATTGGTGCCGGCGATCTGACATCGGAGTTCCACAATCTCCGCAACGATGAAATGGGCAAGCTACTGCAGGGGCTTGAAAATATGCAGCTTGGCCTGAAAACGATGGTCAGTGAAATCGTCAATGGCGTAAGCGAAGTGGCTCGCGTTACCACGCAGATAAGCGACGGCAACCACAGTCTTTCCAGCCGCACGGAGCAACAGGCGGCAGCGCTCGAAGAGACCGCGGCGAGCATGGAGGAGCTCTCGTCTACTGTTTCACTCAACGCCGGTAATGCCTCAGTCGCCAGCGACGCGGCCTCTGCGGCTTCCGGAACCGCTTCGGAATGCGGCGCGGCAATGCGGGAAGTGGTGCGCACGATGGCAGACATCAAAACCAGCGCAATGGCCATCAGTGAAATTACCTCCGTAATAAACAGCATTGCCTTTCAGACAAACATTCTGGCACTGAACGCAGCGGTAGAAGCAGCACGTGCAGGCGACCAGGGTCGCGGTTTTGCTGTGGTTGCTAACGAAGTTCGCACGCTTGCACAACGCAGCACACAGTCTGCGCGGGAAATTGAAAAGCTGATTGCTGAATCCAATCTGAACGTCGGTCTGGGTGAGCAGAAAGTGGCTCAGGTTTCGCTGACAACAGAAAAAATTATCAGCGATGTGACCGGCGTGACCTCGCTGCTGGGAGAGATTGCGGCGGCGTCTTCTGAACAGAGTAAGGGAATAAATCAGATCGGCACGGCTGTAACCGAAATGGACAGTGTGACTCAACAGAACGCCACGCTGGTTCAGGCTTCTGCTGCTGCTACGGGTGTACTGGAGGAACAGGTTAAATCGTTAAGTGCGATTACCAGCCGGTTCAGGTTGCAGACTGGTGCGGTCGTGACAGACATACGCTCCCCGGCCATACCGTCTGTTCAGGTGAAAGAAAAAGTTTCAAGCGATCCGTGGGTGAGCTTTTAACTGAGTCAGGCTGATGTCTGCAGCTTCTTCTGCAGACATCGGGCCTACCAGAAGATGGCCAAAACAATTATGTCCGCTTCAGACACCAGGCGGACAAACACACCATCGCCTGCCCTGAAAGAACAACGGAGCAACAGCCATCAGGATGCACCCACCCACGCAGACTGCCGCTCCCAGCTTGCCCCTATTCTGCCGTCCCTATTCCCACCTTCTCACGCCCGGTATCCGTCAGTGATGCTCTCACCTGCGGCAGGCTTTCCGGGTAATTCTGCTGAATAAACTCAATCATCTTCTCACGCACGTAACAGCGTAAATCAAAGGCGATCGGCGAGTTCTGCGCGGTCATCAGCATCCTGATGGTCATGGTTTTCTCGGTGGTGTCGGTCACCTGCAGCACAGAGGTTTCCTGATCCCAAAGCTTGGTTTCGCTCAGCACTTTTTCAAAATGCTTGCGCAGCGGCTCCAGCGGCATGGAGTAATCCACGTAAAGAAACACCGAGCCTAAGATCTGGGCGTTATTACGCGTCCAGTTCTGGAACGGATTTTCGGTAAAGTAGGTGATCGGCAACACCAGCCGACGCAAATCCCAGATGCGCACCACCACATAGGTCAGGTTGATCTCTTCAATCCAGCCCCACTCTTTTTCCACCACTACCGCATCATCAATTTTAATAGGCTGGGTAAAGGCGATCTGAATACCGGCGAACAGATTGACCAGCGACTTTTGCAGCGCAAAACCAATAATGATACCGGCGACACCGGCACCCGCCAGGATGGTGGTGCCGAATTTCCGGACGCCAGGGAAGCTGAGCAGAATCAGCGAAACACAGAACAGAACCAGGATAACAATAACTACTTTTTTGACATAGATAATCTGCGTGCGAATTTTGCGCGCACGAAGGTTATTGGAAATATTAATGTCATAGCGGATATAAAGCATATCCTGCGCCACATTGGTCAGCCGGATTAAGACCGAGCAAAATGACATAATAATAAAGACATTGATGATATTGGTGATTAAAGAGAGAGATTCCGGTTGGAAATCGATGTAATTAACGCCGACATTAATCATTAATAACGGAATAAAAAAGAACATCGAGCCGCTAAGATGCTTCTCAAGGGATTTAAACAGTTTTCTGTCACGAATCTGCCAGTAGCGGATGAACCGGAGCAGGATAAGGCGGGCCAGAAATCCCAGCACAAAAGAGAGCGAGACGAGTAATACAACAGGCACCCATGACGGGAAACCAGATAACTCACCGAATAACAATGGCATTATTTTCCCTTATAGTAAGCTGACAACCTCAGGCTGTCAGATAAGTGACAAACTCAGTAACCGTTGTCTTCACGGCTATCCGTTCGTAACACAATCAGCGCACATGAGTATGAACCATAGCGGCGAAGTTAACAGGAAATGCACGGTGATGCGTCCAGAGAGGCTGTCGCGCGCCAGCCTTATGGCTACTGATACAGAGGCCGAATGTTGGCCCTCATGTCACCGTCCAGCCAGCTAACCCCATTAAAATATCTGATACAACACGGCCACTTTTTCACTCCCCATTATTTAGGCTGCCCTGGCCATCCGGCAACAAAAACGTTGCCAGAATCACTAAGCGTAACGCTTTGCGTGGACGTTTTTGTGCCATCTGCTAATTTTTAAGCTGTTCCCCTGCTGCTGAGAAAAACAACAATATGATTAACACCCTTAAACTTTCCTCTGATTTTCGTCGCAGTTTCCTGCGTGAAGTCCTGGTGCCGCTGGTCGCTATCTTACTGCTGACGTTTGTAGGTGCAGGCGCTGCGCTCTTTGTTGGTACCTCACTCACCAATACGGAGGCCCGCCATCAGCAGCAACGGATGATTGAAGCCTCTTTTTCACAGAGTCTGAATGAGCATCTGCGCCAGCTGCACAGCCTGTCGCGCTGGGGACCCTTTGAGCAGCATCTGGCAGAGGGCAACAGCAGCAGGTGGCTGGATGAGAACATTGGGCTGTGGCTGTATGAGATGTTCGGCCATCAGCTGATTCTGGTGCTGGACCAGCAAAATCAGATCGTCAGAGTCTGGCGCGAAGGCCAGCCGGTCTCTGCCCCTGAAGATGACCCGCTGATTGGTGAGGTGCTGCAAAGCCCGCTGGTCAACGATCCGGCACGCCACGATAACGCCGATTATGCCCGTGTGACAAACCGTGCCGCCGCGCTGGCTGTAGGTAACATCCAGCGGGAGAGCAATGCCCTGCCGCGTTTCCGGCTGGTGAGCCTGAAATTTCTTGATGACGGCTATCTGACGGGCCTGGCGGAACGCAATCAGCTGCAGGGGCTGCACTTCTCCGACGGCACGCCACAGCCGGGAATCGGTGCGCGCTATCTGCTGATCGCGCAGGCGGGTGAGGCGGTTGGCTATCTGAACTGGATCCCCTCCCGTCCCGGTGCGCAGATGCTGCGCACCATCGGGCCATCTACCGGGCTGGCGGTACTGGCGATATCCCTGCTGTGCCTTTATATGGTGCGGCGACTCTGGAACTCGTCGGTGAACCTCTCGCAATCCATGCTCAGGCTCGGCGCGTCGGAGGCTCAGGCACAGCACCTGGCGTTTCATGATGTGCTGACCGGCCTGCCGAACCGCGCACTGGTCGAAGACCGCTTAACCCAGGCGCTGGCTCTGGCAACGCGCCACGATCAGCGGGTGGCGCTGCTGCTCATCGACCTCGACCGCTTTAAAACCATCAACGACACTCACGGTCATCATGCCGGAGATGAACTGATCATCGCGGTCGCACAGCGCCTGAGCCGTATCGTGCGGGCCAGCGATACGGTAGGACGCATCGGCGGTGATGAATTTATCGTGGTGATGCCAGATGTCGATAATATCGGCCAGGTGCATAGCCTGGCGCAGCGCATTATCGATGAACTGAGTGAGCCTTTTACGCTGTTTGGCAGCGATGTCTGGAGTGGCGCCAGTATCGGACTGGCGCTGGCACCCAAAGATGGGGTTGATCGGCTGGAACTGATGCGCAAAGCGGATATTGCGCTGTATGAGGCCAAAAGCGGCGGGCGCGGCACGTATCGTCAGTTTGAACGGGCGATGGATGAGTCGGTGCGGACCCGACAGACCATCGCTGCCGACCTGCGTACGGCGCTGCATACCCATCAGGGGCTGGAGGTGTGGTATCAGCCGCTGATGGATATTGGCGGTCAGCAGATGGTGGGCATCGAAGCGCTGCTGCGCTGGCACCATCCAGCCCGCGGCCTGATTGCGCCCGGTGAATTTATCGCGATTGCCGAAGAGACCGGCCTGATTATTCCGCTGGGCGAATGGGTGCTGGCTGAAGCCTGCGTCACTCAGCAACGTTTTCCCGAGCTGCTGGTGGCGGTCAACGTCTCGCCGGTGCAGTTCCGCTCTACCGGCTTTGTTGAGCGGGTGATGGCGATTGTCAGCCAGAACGGCGGCGATCCGAAGCGCCTGGAACTGGAGATCACCGAAGGGGTGTTAATCGAAGATGAACGCGAAGCACGCGCCATTATTGTGGAACTGCGTGACGCGGGCTTCCGGATTGCGCTGGATGACTTTGGCACCGGTTACTCCAGCCTGAACTATCTCAGCAACTTTCCGGTGGATAAAATCAAAATCGATCGCTCATTCACCCAGTCGCTGGGCGTGGCGGAAAATTCAGTGGCGATTGTTGAATCGGTGGTGAAGCTGGGTCATGCCATGGGTCTGATGGTGACAGCAGAAGGCGTCGAGACGCCAGGACAGATGTCTGCGCTGGCAGATGCAGGCTGTAATCAGTTGCAGGGCTATCTGTTCAGTCAGGCGGTGCCCGCCGATCAGCTCGCGGCGCTGATGAAAACGATTGCGCCAGACAATGCGCAGCATGAGTGATACTGATGTGGAAAGCCTGAGCGCAGCTCTGTGCTCAGGCTTTCCGGCTGCGTGATGCATCTGAGATCAGAAGATCAACATCACCCTTCACACGTTGTTGCGGGAAATTAAACCCCCAGGCTATCCAGCAGCGCGGCAGAATGGGCGACCGCGCCAAAGATGCCGCCCTGAATATGGATCATACTCAGCGCCGCCTCATGATGACGCAGCTCGGTCGCAGCACAGCAATCGGACAGCACCAGGCACTCAAAACCGCGATCGTTGGCTTCGCGCAGCGTGGTGTGGACGCAGACGTCGGTGGTAATACCGGTGAGGATCAGATTACGGATGCCGCGACTGCGCAATATCAGCTCCAGATCGGTGGCATAAAACGATCCCTTACCCGGCTTATCGATCACCACTTCACCCGGCAGCGGCGTCAGCTCCGGGATTATTTCCCAGCCCGGTTCACCGCGCACCAGAATACGGCCGCACGGTCCCTCATCCCCGATCCCGGCGTTCATTCGCCGCGAGCGCCAGCGTTTGTTGGCGGGCAAATCGCTGAGATCGGGCCGGTGCCCTTCGCGGGTATGAATAACCGGAAACTGCCGGGCGCGCATCGCCGCCAGCACCTGCTGCAACGGTGCGATGGGCGCGCGGGTCAGACTCACGTCATAGCCCATGCTGTCGACATAGCCGCCGACGCCGCAGAAGTCGGTCTGCATATCAATCACGATCAGCGCGGTGTCAGCCGGCGTAAAAGTGCCGTCAAACGGCCAGGCATAAGGGGTTGAATTAACGCTGTAGTCGGGCATTGCTGTTCTCCATTACCGGGCGCGGCATGCGCATTCTGCTGATCAGGCTGTAGCTGATGGCGGCGGTCACCAGACCAATAACCGCTTCACCAAATTGAGGGAAAGCGACGTGGGCGATCACCGCACACAAGCTGCCAATCGCCCAGGCGGCAAACGCATTACCACGAAAACGCTGCGCCGGACGCTGCTCGCTGATGCGCGCCATAAAAATTAAATCCACGATCATCACCGCACCAAACGGCGGCACCACAATGCCGAGCAGGCTGAGCCACTCCAGGAAGTAAGACCAGACGCCCGCCAGCGCCAGTACGCCGCCAATGGCACCCAGGATCAGCGTCCAGAGCCGCATTTTGCTGCTGAACAGATGACTGAAGCCCACCGCCCCGTTATAGAGGCAGTGTGTGCAGACCGATCCGAGATTGATAAAGACAAACAGGCAGGCCACTACCGACAAAAAGGCGCTGTGCCCCATCAGCATCGGCAGGAAGTTGCCGCCATTGGTCAGCGGATCAACTGCTGCGCCCACGGCCACAATCACCACACCGAACAGGTAAGAGATGACGTTAGCGACCGGGAAGGCAGAGAACGCGGCGATCACCGCCGAACGGCCATTCTTTGACCAGCGGGTAAAGTCAGCGGTCATGGTGCCGGAGTCAGCAAAACCGGCCACCACCATGGTGACGGCGGTGCCCATACTCATTGCACCGGCTGCGCTGGCGCTGCCCTTCCACTGCGTCACCACGGAGAAGTCGTGCTGTTTACTAATCAGCCACAGCGCCACCATTCCCAGCACCACAAACAGCGGCGCGGCGATCATCCCCAGCACCGACAGCGCCCGCACGCCCAGGAAGGTAATGCTGGTATAGAGGATCATGGCAAATGCCGTCACCGCCAGCGCATTCCAGCCAAAGGTCTGATTAATGACCGTGCCGGTAAGACCGGTCTGGAAGGCGTACCAGCCGATCACCACTGTCGAGAGAAAACCCGAGACCAGGATGTAGCCTTTGCTGCCAAAGGTGCGTCTGGCCTGCAGGGCGAAATTCATTCCGCTGTTACCGGCGTACCAGCTCAGCGCGCCGACATAGGCGAACAGCACCAGGTTTCCCAGCAGAATAGCGATCAGCGCAGGCCAGAACCCCAGATGCCAGGTGATGATGCCGCCAAACAGCGCATTGGTGAGGATCATCGGAAATCCAAACCAGACGGCCGAGACAGAGCGGGTAGAATGACGGTGCGACAGCGGTACCGGCTCATGTTCAAACTCCTGCTCCAGCGCAGGCGTGGTAGACGTTTTCATTGGGCGATTCCGGGTTGAAGGTGATTCCACGGCTGAATGCGCTCGAAAGCGGCACTGGCAGCCAGCACTAAGGCATCATCAAGATGACGTCCGACAATCTGCAGACCGACGGGCAAGCCGCTGGCAGTAAAACCGGCGGGCACGGACGCGGCGGGCTGACCGGTGAAGTTGAACGGGTAGCAGAACGAGAGCCAGTGATCGCTGCGGACCATGCGGCCATCAATGATCTCCGGTCCCTGCATCCCCAGCGGAAACGGCGGCACCGCCAGCGTCGGGGTAATCAGCAGGTCAAAGCGCTGCATAAAGCGCCACAGGCTGTTGCTGACCGCTTTGCGGGTTGTGACGGCATCGGTGAAGTTTTCCGCCCGCCAGTCGCGCTGTAGCATAGCGACCAGATGTGGCGACATCTCGCTGCCCTGCTCCGCCATCATCCGGCGCATGCCGGTGAGATCGCTCTCCATCGCCACCAGCGCGCCAAAGGCCGCCGACGGATCAGGGAAGCCGGGATCGGCCAGTTCCAGTTCAGCACCGATTTCAGCGGCAAAACGCTGCACCGCCGCGCTGACCACTGCCCGCACTTCCGGATCAACGGCCACATAGCCAAAATCTGCGCTGAAGGCGATGCGCAGTTTGCCTGGCAGATGGTGTGGTGCGCCCAGCCAGTCGACATCGCTGCAGGGAATCGAGTGGCGATCGCGCATATCCGGTCCTGCCATCAGCGACATCATCAGCGCGGCATCGCGCACGCTGCGCGTCATCGGACCGATGTGCTCCAGTGACTCCCAGCTCGACACGCCGGGGTAGCGCTCATCACGACAGCCGGGCCAGAGCGGCACCCGGCCCATCGACGCCTTGAAGCCGAAAATACCGCAGTGCGCCGCCGGAATGCGTACCGACCCGCCGCCGTCGCTGCCCAGTGCAATCGGGCAAAGCTGCGCCGCCACCGCCGCACCCGAACCGGCGCTGGACCCTCCTGGCGTCATGCTCAAATCCCAGGGATTCCGTGGCGACGGAAACAGCGGATTGTGCCCGACCCCGCTGTAGCCAAACTCCGGTGCGGTGGTTTTGCCAAGCAGAATGGCGTCGGCGGCCAGCAACCGTTCCACCGTGATGTCGTCATCTTCCGGCACGAAATCTTTGTACGCCGCCGAACCGGAGGTGGTTCTGACGTTTGCGGTGCAGATTAAATCCTTCACCGCCAGCGGTACGCCCGCCAGCGCGCCCAGTGTTTCTCCGCGTGCCCGTCGGGCATCCACGGCTCTGGCCTGTGCCATTGCCAGTTCAGGCGTCGGGGTACAAAAAGCCTGTATCGCCGGTTCCCGCTGTTCCATCCGTGCCAGCGCCGCCCCGGTCAGCTCATAAGCCGACACGTCCCCGCTGCGAATCAGAGCGGCCATCGTGGTGGCATCTTCGTCTAATAAGGAGTCAAACATGGGTTACCTCGCCAAAAGTGTACCTGTCAGCTAGTGCATGAAGCGTGCCAGTTAGCTGTGATTCATCAGGTCTGAAACGGGGATGCCAGATGGAATACGGGCTGGGATACAAGATCGAATTCTTATGATGCCAGGTGCAGGCGGCTGTTTATTTTTCCAGCACGATGATGGCGCAGGGCTGCGCGATAAGGGGGCGTAATAGCTGAATGGTTTGCGGGCTGCTTTACAAAACGATGTCGGTAATCAGCAACAGTGGCCGATATGCTGGAATGAATAACCACATTTTTACCAGGGATGTTTGACCGGTCTGAGCAGGCACTAAAAAATCACGGCTTAAAGATTCACATGCAGCCTGCAGAGATGATAAGTGCGCATTGAAGAAGATATTTATCTCGAAAACGACGAAATCAGACGAAAAAGATTCATTTATGATCGTCAGGTTTATCACAGCTACGTGTTTGTTGTCGGTAATGAGACTTACACCGTCATCGTTGGCGACCGGATAGATGAACAGACCTTTAACCGTATCGGATACCGGATGCCACCTGGTATCGCCTTTCCGGTTAACGGGCTGGCTGAAGTCTGTTTTGACGTGTTCGATGGTCTGGAGTGCCTGGGCGATTTCCGCCATATCAGCTTTGCAGGATTAGGCAGTGCTGTCGTTTTCAAAAGCGTACTCCTGGCGTTAATGGCACACCATGAAAGCTTCTTTATAGGCGGTTTTGTTTTCCAGGCTGCATCAGGAGAGATCGTTGACCGCAATCGCCCGACACCCCTTGAGGAGATCTACGATGCTTTGCTTGGGTTAAAAAATGAACTACGCTACAATCGCCGGACAGGGTTGCCAAAGAAAGCGCCGCAACCTTTAATCCCGGACTGTTTCCGGGCTTATAAAGTAGTGACTACAGGGAGAGCTTGCTATGTCGTTTTACAATAAACACGATGAAACAACCCCTTTGGCTCCGGTCGAAACCAGGTATAAGGAGTTAAGGGCACTATTGATTGCTGAATGGCTGGCCAGACCCGATCTGCCCGCCATTAAAGCCCAGTTAGCTCAGAGGAAAAAACGCTCGTCGTCTGCCCTGTTACGCCGCAAGTTGAAAGAGCTGAATGCGCGCGAAATGCAGAAAGCTAAGATCAGCGCTTAACGCTTAAAGGCCCGATAACGGGCCTTTCGTATTTTTATCAGCTTCTGGCTCACTCGCAGACGGCTTTTCGCCACCCGCAACTCACCTCTACTCCGGAAAATCTGTCTCCACTGACGTCTGTTTCCACGCTTCGATCTCAGCCAGCCGCTCTTTAAGCTTACTGGTCACGGCATCATGGCCCCAGGCGCCCATCACCAGATGGCGTGGCGGGTTGTCATGCTCAGTGATGGCGATCATTGCCGTGGCGGCTCGCGCCGGATCGCCCTTCTGAGTGCCGCTGTATTCGGCGGTGGCTTTCATCCGTGCGGCTGCAGTCTCTGCATAGTCTGGCAGCGTGCTCGGTGTCTGATGCAGTGAGCGTCCGGCCCAGTCGGTGCGGAACGGACCTGGCTCGACACAGGTGACGCGAATGCCCAGCGGCCCCGCTTCCAGCGCCAGCGAATCTGACCAGCCTTCCACCGCATGTTTGCTGGCAGAGTAGTAGCCTGAGCTGGCAAAACCAATTAAGCCTGCCACCGAGGTAATGTTGATGACGTGGCCGCTGCGCGCCTTTCTCATCGCGGGCAGCACGGCGCGGGTCAGGGCAAACAGGCCAAAGACATTGGCATCAAACTGCGCGCGGATTTCGCTTTCCACACCCTCTTCCACCGAGCTCTGATAGCCGTAACCGGCGTTGTTTACCAGCACATCAATGGTGCCGAACGTGTCGAGTGCCGCTTTGACGGCCTGGTCGATGCTCGCTTGCTGGGTCACATCCAGCGCTACTGCCAGCGCGTTGTCGTGTCCCTCAACCAGATCGGCAATGGAAGATGTATCACGTGCCGTCACGACGACCTTAAAACCACGCGCGATGGTCTGCTGCGCCAGTTCACGACCAAATCCGGTCGAACATCCCGATATTAACCAGACAGGGCTGGAGTGAGCAGTCATGGTAAGACTCCCGTTGATGATGATGAAGTGACTGGAGACCCGGACGCGAGTGCATCCGGGATTTAAGGTTAGCGAGGCGCGACCGCCCCACTTAGCCCTTAATGCTTTTTATTGAACAGCTGGCTGGCGGTGTCGCTGATGATCTGTGCCGCACCGCGATCGCCTTTCACCATTGACGCCATAAAGGCTTTCGCCTGTTTAAAGGTGATGTGCGGCGGTAACGGGGCAACTTCCGGATCGGTTTTCACCTCCAGCAATACCGGGCGATCGGCGCTGAGCGCACGCTGCCAGGCCGCCGCCAGATCGTCAGGATTATCGACAAAAATACCGACCATCCCCAGCGACTGCGCAAACTCGGCATACTTCACGTCCGGCAGTTGCTGCGAGGCGTCAAAGCGGGGATTGCCCTCCATGACCCGCTGCTCCCAGGTAACCTGATTGAGATCCTGGTTGTTGAACACGCAGACGATCAGGCGCGGATCGGCCCACTGCTGCCAGTATTTCTGGATGGTGATCAGCTCCGCCATATTGTTCATCTGCATGGCGCCGTCACCCACCAGCGCCACCACCGGTTTATCGGGATGGGCAAATTTTGCGGCAATCGCATAAGGCACCGCCGCGCCCATACAGGCCAGGCCGCCGGAGAGCGAGGCGCGTTGACCCTGCTTAACCCGATAGTCGCGGGCGAACCAGTTGGCACAGGAACCGGAGTCCGAGGTGACAATGGCGTTATCCGGCAGTTGTGGCGACATCTCCCACACCACCCGCTGCGGGTTGACCGGATTAGCGGGTGCCATGGCGCGCTCTTCCATCAGCGTCCACCAGTCGCGCACCTGAAGCGCGATATCTTCCTGCCAGCTGCGATCCTCTTTATGCTCCAGCAGCGGCAGCAGGGCGCGCAGGGTTTCAGCCGCATCGCCATGCAGATTCACTTCGCTGGGATAGCGCAGGCCGAGCATGGCGGGATCGATGTCGATCTGCACCGCACGCGCCTTGCCCTCTTCCGGCAGGAACTCCGTCCACGGGAAGCCGCTGCCGATCATCAGCAGGGTATCGCAGTTCTGCATTAAATCGGATGAGGGCTTCGTGCCCAGCAGGCCAATCGAACCGGTCACAAACGGCGCATCGTCCGGCAGCACATCTTTGCCCAGCAGCGCTTTTGCCACGCCCGCACCCAGCACATTGGCGACCTGTACCACCTCGACGGCGGCGTTACGTGCGCCTGCGCCAATCAGAATCGCCACTTTTTTGCCGGCGTTAAGCACCTCAGCGGCGCGTTGCAGATCCGCTTCATAAGGGATCACTTTAGGACGCTGATAGCCGCTGCCAGAATGGGTAAAACCGTGCAGATGCTGCGGCGGCTGCCACTCTTCATCCTGAATATCTTTAGGGATGATGATCACCGCCACGCCGTTTTGCGCTTTGGCGATGCGCACGCCCCGGTCGAGCAGATGGCGCACCTGGGTCGAAGTCGAGGCTTCCTGAACGAAGTTGGCAACGTCCGAGAAAATGCGATCCAGGTTCATCTCCTGCTGATAACTGGAGCCGCGCGCGGTCGCTTCCGCCTGTCCGGCAATCGCCAGCACCGGGGCATGATCCATTTTGGCGTCATAGAGTCCCGTCAGCAGATGGGTCGCGCCGGGCCCGCCGGTAGAGAGGCAGACGCCCAGCTCACCGGTGAATTTGGCGTGTCCGGCCGCCATAAAGGCCGCCATCTCTTCGTGGCGTACCTGAATAAATTCTATGCCGTCGCCTTTGGCGTTAGCACGCTGAATGGCGCCCAGCACCCCATTGATACCATCTCCCGGATAGCCATAGATGCGTGTGACGCCCCACTCTTTCAGGCGCTGGACAAAAAAATCACTGGTTTTCATGCTCATCGTCGCGTTTCCCCTTGTAGTCCATGCAGACTTAAAGCGTAGTAGACGATGGGCAATCGCCGTTAATTGTTCGCCATTGCCGGGTATCGCTGACGCAAATCACTGAATATTTGTGCCATATCCGCCGTTTCGCCTATCTCTGCCACCGCCCGGAATACCTGGGTTTTCAGGAAGTGACGCCAGCTCACCGGCGCGCTTGCCAGAAAGGCGGTCAGTAACTGATAACGCTGTGGCGTCCAGAGCGTTTCGAAGCGACTCCGTGCTTCGCCGTGCTCAAAATGGTGCGCAGCCTGCTGCGGCATCATGGTGTGCAGGTGCTCCGTTGCTGCCCGATCCACGTGGTGATCAACCACCACCACGCCATACTGCGTCCTGGCTGCCGCGACGCTGAGATAACCGCAGCGCACATCCTGCATCACCGCATCGGCATCGCGCTGTGCCGGCAGGCCATAACCGCCCGCGCCGGGTCCGCGCACTTCAACCACATCACCCGGCAGGCATTGGATCACATCAGTGTTGCCGTGATTGATGACCTCACCGTCGCGCCGGGTACGGAAGTAAGAGAGCGCCCCACTCTGGCCGCCGACGGCGCCCGCCGAGGCAAACACCGATCGGTTACGGTTGCGCGCGGTAATGGTGGTATTGGGCGAGAAAATCTCAAATGCCATTTCGGTGGCTAAACCGCCGCGATAGCGACCGGCTCCGGCGCTGTCCTGAGCCAGTCCGTAGCGATGAAAGCGGATCGGCACTTCTGCTTCGTTGATCTCAATCGGGGTGTTTTTCAGAAAGGCTGAAAGACCGCCGGAGCCGTCAGGCCCGTCGTGACGCGGCGTGCCACCCGCGCCGCCGCCCACCGGACCCAGCGAGGCGACCACGCTGCGATTCTGCGTCTGGGTACGGATGTTCATGATTGAGTTGCCGCCCGGTGAATTCGCGGGCAAACGCTCCGGCATCGCCAGCGAGAAGACGCCGATAGTGGCAATCTGCGACAGTGCACAGGTCAGGGAGCGCATCCCTACCGCTGCGGGCGCTTCACAGTTCATGACCGTGCCAGGCGGCAGGATTGCCCTAGTGGGTCGCAGCGTACCGGCGTTAAGCAGCAGTGAACGGTCCAGCGTAGAGAGCACATAGGTAACACCCACCAGCGCCAGCGGATGCCGCTCACGTCCGCCAGTCGGCATATTCAGCGACGAGGCCAGCTGCGGATCGCTGCCGGTGTAGTCCAGCTCCAGCTGATCGCCCTGCACCCGCAGAGTAATGGCGATACGGCAGGGATAACCGCCCTCGCCATCTTCATCGGCGTAGTCGGCATAGAAGTATTCCCCGTCGGGAATGGTTTTGATAATGCTGCGCGCCTGCGCTTCGGCGTAATCGAGAATGCCCTCAATGCCCTGCAAAAAATCGGCGATGCCAAAGCGGGCAATAATGTCGTGGATTTTACGCTCGCCGACGTTCACCGACGCCAGCTGGGCTTTGAAATCGCCCCAGTTCTGATCCGGCACCCGCACATTGAGCCGCATGATGCTGGCGACCTCTTCGTTGAGCTGACCCTGCCGCATGATCTTCAGCGGCGGGATGCGAATCCCCTCCTGCACGATATCGGTCAGCGAGCGCGACAGCGAGGCAGGCACCGCGCCGCCGACGTCGGTGTTATGAATGTGGCCCACCACGAAGCAGACAATTTCACCGTGGTGGAACACCGGTTTCCAGATATGGATATCGGGCGAGTGGGTCGCCACGTTGCCGGCGTAAGCGTCGTTGGTAATGCAGATGTCGCCGTCAGCGTACTCTTCAATCAGTGCCAGCACCGGCGCATAGTCGATGCCGCTGTACCAGGGCGCGCCGAAGCTGCGCGGCGAGGCAAACGCCAGGCCGCTGCGGCTGACAATCTGACAGGAGAAATCTTCCGTCTCTTTCACAAAGGTGGAGTGCGCCGTGCGCATCAGGGTAAAGGCCATCGCATCGGCAGCGGCGGCGCAGTAGTTCGCCAGGATCTGTAAGTTACGTCCATCAATCGCCATGTTATGCCTCGTTCGCCGTGATCAGCAGATTACCGAATGAATCGACCGTGACGCCCATGCCGGGCGGCACGCAGGTGGTGCAGTCATCCTGGGCGATGATGACCGGGCCACTGAGCTGATGTCCGGCACGCAGCACTGAACGCAGCACTAAATCAACCTGATGCCAGCCGCCGTCGATCCACGCCCTGGTCTGTTTCAGTACCGGCACCGGTTCCGTGGCCGGAGCCAGTGGGTTAATCACCGGTTTCGGCGTCGGTGATGCAATCACCAGCCGCAGGTTGATCAACTGCACCGGCGCCTGCGGGTCACAGTGACCAAACAGCTGCTGGTGCTGGCGATCAAAGGCGTCATGCAGCGCAGTGAAATCCGCCTGCGCCAGCCAGTTCGCCTCCAGCGGTACGTCGATCTCAAACGACTGACCGCGATAGCGCATATCCGCGCTGAACTGCAGGCTGTAAGGCATATCGCTGCCGTGCTCCTGGGCCAGCCAGCCACAGGCGCGCTGCTGTAATGCTTCGGCTTCACTGGCCAGGGTGTCGGCCAGGGCGGGTGTCAGATCGCCGTAGAGCGTGCGGATAAAGTCGTTACGAATGTCCGCCACCAGCCCGCCCAGCGCGGACAGCACGCCCGGCGTCGGCGGCACAATCACCCCTTTCATATTCAGTTCGCGGGCCAGAAAGCAGCCCATCATCGGACCCGCTCCGCCAAAGGCGAGGAACCAGAATTCACGCGGATCGAGACCAAAGCGCGACAGCAGCCCGCTGGTGTCGCTGTACATGCTGGAGATCGCCAGCTGGATGGCGGTTTCTGCCGTTTCCTGCACCGTGACGCCAAGCGCATCCGCCAGCGGCTGCCAGGCCGCACAGGCGGCGTCCACATCAACAGTGACGGCGTTATAACCCAGCGCGCCATGGCCCATCATGCCGCAGGCGGCGAACGCATCGGTGGCAGTGGGTTGCGTGCCGCCGCGCTGGAAGCAGACCGGGCCAGGCAGCGATCCGGCACTGTCCGGGCCCATCTGCAGCACGCCCTGACCATCGATCCACGCCAGCGAGCCGCCGCCCTGACCCACCGAAGTGACGGCGACAGAAGGAATAAAGATCGGGAAATCCCCGATGATTTCGCCGTTGCCCTGTGCCACTTTGCCGTCGATGATCACCGCCACGTCGGCGCTGGTGCCACCGATATCCAGGCTGAGGATTTTGTCAAAACCACAGGCGCTGGCGAGATAGCTGGCACCAATCACCCCGGATGCGGTGCCGGAGAGCACCATCTGCACGCATTCGCGTTTCGCCTGATCGACGCCCATCACCCCGCCGTTGGATTTGGTGATGCGCGGCGGCGGCCTGACGCCGAGCCGTTGCAGCGCCTGCTCAAAGGATTCCAGGTAGTGGATCACCATCGGCTGCACGTAGGCATTAATGGTGGCGGTAATGGTGCGTTCATATTCACGGATGATCGGCCAGATGTCAGCGGAACAGGAGGTCAGCAGCTCGGGTGCCACCTCGTCGATAATCGCCTTCACCGCCGCTTCATTGTGCCGGTTGCGATAGCTGTGCAGCAGCGACACCACAATGCCCTGACAGCCTGCCGCGCGTGCCTGAGCGATTGCGTCGAGCACGCTCTGGCGATCAGGCGCGTGCAGCACGTTGCCGTGCGCGTCACTGCGTTCACGGATGGCAAACACCCGATCGCGGGTGATTAGCGGAGCAGGACGCCGGGAGAAAAGATCGTGAATATGCGGGATTTTAAGCCGGGCCAGCTCCAGGACATCGCAGAAGCCCTCCGTGGCGAACAGCGCCAGCCGCACGCCGCGCCGCTGGATCACCGCATTAATGCCTACCGTGGTGCCGTGGGTGAAGTAGCCAATCTCAGCGGGGTCAATACCCTGATGCTGCTGAAACTGCGCCAGCCCGGTAACGATTTCGCTGCCTGGCTGATCCGGTCGTGACAGGACTTTCAGGGTGTGAATCTGGTTCGTTTGCTGATCGAGCACGGCGAAATCGGTAAAGGATCCGCCAATATCCACGCCAACGCGGTATCGCATATCGGGGTAACTCCAGTGTCAGGAAGGGGGAAATTCCATCAGCGCCTCGGGATGCTGCACCACACGCCAGCCGAGCCGCTGATAGACCTGATGGGCATCCTGGGTTGAGAGCATCCAGCGATGCACCGTTTGCAGCTCCGGGTGTTCACGGACGCAGGTTGCCAGCCAGCTGCCCAGCCCGTGACCGCGCCAGTTTTCATCAATCATTACGTCACACAGCCAGCCAAACCGGGTGTAGTCAGTAATCAGTCGGGCAAAGCCAATCTGGCTCTGCTGGTGATAGAGGCCAAACGGCAGCGAACCGGCAATCGCCCGCACGGTTTTGGCCAGCGGCTGGCCTTTTGCCCAGTAGGATTTCTCCGCCAGCTGGATGTGGATCCACGCCAGGTCGAGCCGCTGGCGGCTGGTGGAGACAGTGAACGCCTCGCGCTGCCACTGCTGGTCAGCAATCTGCAATGAGTCCATGACAACTCCTTGTATCGGTTGAAAACAGTGTAAAAGGGTTCGCCCAACGGTTGAGGCTGTAGCGCGCTACAGAACCGGCTGTTGCGACTGAATTTTGCGTCATGAAGAAATTTTATGCTGAGGGGTCATCTGGCACATTAACGGGAGAAGTGAAGCGGATGGGCGAAAAAAAGTGCGGCTGGGGTGAATCAGGAAAGAGTAAGCAGAAACAAGGCAGGTGACGGCCCTCTCTCCACCGGTAAACATGGCGAGGGCGACGCCTGGCCGCCCGCTACACGCCGAACTCCACCGAATTGTGCTTGCCGATCAGCGATCGCAACGGCACGCTGCTTTTCATGATCGGGGATTTGATCACGATATAGCTGAAGTACTTATCGATGCCGATCTGAGCGTCGAGCATCTTCTCAATCACTTCCTGGTAATGTTCAATGCTGCGGGTAATAAAGCGCAGCAAATAGTCATAGCCGCCGGTAATCAGATGGCACTCCATCAGCTCATCGACGTCGCGCATCGCACTTTCAAATTTCATAAAGTCTTCGCGGCGATGGCCTGACAGGGTGACTTCGGTAAAGACCGTCACCGAATCGGTAATGCGGGTGAGATTAATGTGCGCTTCATAACCGGTGATAAAACCGGCCTGTTCCAGACGTTTGACCCGTTGCAGACAGGGACTGGGCGAAAGGCCTACGGCGTCGGCGAGGTTAACGTTGCTGATACGGCCATCTTTCTGGAGTTGCACCAGGATGTTGATGTCGATGCGGTCGAGTTTCATTAAGCCGTTCATAGCACCCCCCTCATTGTCAGAGCCTGTCCCGCCAGGCGTCATTGTTGCAGGCAGTCTGGAGACGGACAGCGCGGAACAACCGGCGCGTACATGGCGTACGTGAGGATTGTAAGCACTGACCAGGTTCAGACTGACAAATGAAATAGCCTGATGGGATAGACGCTTAATTAAATGTGCAGAACCTCCCGAAGGTATATCACGCTTTACCGTAAACGCGCCAGCGCTTCGCAGTGGTTATACCAGCGGGAGATTTTCAAATTACTTTAACAATATCAATGAGGAATGGCACTTTACCCCAACCGGCCTGTGGCGCGCGCCAGCGCAATATCGAAGATATGCAGCGCCTCTTCCAGCTGTGAGTCGGTAGTGACCAGCGGCGCCAGGAAACGGATGGTGTTGCGATGCAGGCCGCATTTGATCAGCAGCAATCCTTCCTGGCAGGCGCTGTCGAGGATCTTCTGGGTTAAGGCCGCATCCGGGCGACCGGTTTCGAAATCGAGGATCTCCACCGCCTGCATAAAGCCCACGCCGCGGACGTCACCGATGCAGGCATATTTATCCGCCAGTTGCCGCAGTCGTGCATTGAGTTGCTCACCAAGCTGGCAGGAGCGCTGCAACAGGTTTTCCTGCTCAAACAGATCCAGTACCGCCAGCGCCGCCGCACAGGCCAGTGCGTTGCCGCCATAAGTACCGCCTAACCCGCCAGGCGTCGGTGCATCCATGATCTCTGCACGCCCCACCACGCCGGAAATCGGCAGACCGCCGCCCAGGCTTTTCGCCAGCGTGACTAAATCGGGTTTAATACCCAGTTGCTGGAAGGCGAACATCGTGCCGGTACGCCCGAAGCCGGACTGGATTTCATCACAAATCAGCAGAATACCGTGCTGGCTGGTGATGCGACGCAGCGCCTGCATAAATGCCGGGCCAGCGGGCAGGAAGCCGCCGTCACCCTGAACCGGCTCAATGATAATCGCCGCGACCCGCTCCGGCAGGATCTGCACCGCAAACAGCTGATCCAGCGCTTTCAGGCAGTCCGCTTCAGTAATACCGTGCAGCGGGTTCGGGAAGGGCAGACGGTAAATATCGCCGGGGAACGGGCCAAAATTCTGTTTGTAAGGCGCGGACATGCCGGTCAGAGTGATACCCAGCAGGGTGCGGCCATGAAACGCACCATCAAAAGCGATAATGCCAGAGCGCTGGGTGTGTGAGCGGGCAATCTTCACCGCATTTTCCACCGCTTCGGCGCCGCTGGTAAAGAAGACGCTTTTGTACGCCTCATCGCCGCCCACCAGTTTGTTCAGCCGCTGCGCCAGCTCGATGTAGCCCGGATAGGCCACCACCTGAAAACAGGCGTGAGACACCAGGCCGAGCTGGCGGGTCACCGCATTGACCACCGCCGGGTGATTGTGGCCGACATTCAGCACCCCGATGCCGCCGACAAAGTCGAGATAGCGATTGCCCTCCACGTCCCACACTTCACTGCCTCTGGCGCGTTCGATCACCAGCGGATGGGCGGTAACTACGCCGCGCGGCACATTCTGCTCGCGTGCATCCAGTAACAGGCTGTTATCGGAGTATGCTTGCTGCTCTGCCATGACATTCTGCATTTTAAACCCTCATCCACGTAACGTTCGGTTGGCTCAAGTATCGCAACCCGCTGGTTTGTCACGCTGCCGTAATTCCTCAGACAGCGGCATTTCCTGTCAAAATCCTGCGGCATTCAGCAGGGAAATTTCTCTGCCAGCGCCTGACGAATCAGCGTGACAAAAACGTTAACGCCATGCGGGATCAGCGCATCGTTGAAGTCGTATGCAGCATGATGCAGCGGCTTGCAGGGTGCCGATCCCAGCCACAGATAGGCACCGGGCCGCGCCTGCAGCATAAAAGCAAAATCTTCTGAGGTAAGTGCGGGCTGGGGCGCGGCCTCAGCCTTAATGCCCGCCTGCGTCAGCGCCTGCAGGCAAAACTGCGCTTCAGCATTACTGTTCAGGGTCGCCGGGTAGTAGCGCAGATAGCTGACCTCTGCGTGCAAACCGTGGGCGGCGGTGATGTGCTCCGCCATCTGACGCAGTCGTGCTTCAATCGTCGCCTGCGCTGCAGGGCTGAAAGTGCGCACCGTGCCGGTGATGTTCGCCTCCGCCGGGATCATGTTGTGCGAAAAGCCGCCCTGCATCCGGGTGACGGTGAGCAGCGCCGTTTCGCACGGATCCAGGGCGCGTGAGACCAGAGTATTCAGCTGCACCACCAGCTCGCTGGTCGCCAGCAGAGTATCGCGCGTCAGATGCGGCTGCGCGGCATGACCGCCTCCGCCCAGTACCCGGATATCAAAACGGTCAGCCGCTGCCATGATCGCGCCAGGGCGGGTCTGTACCTGGCCGAGCGGCAGTTCCGGCCAGTTGTGAATGGCGTAGACCGCCTCGCAGGGAAAGCGGCTGAACAGGCCATCGTCAATCATCGCCTTTGCGCCCGCCAGCCCCTCTTCGGCGGGCTGGAAGATAAAGCAGACGCTGCCATCAAAGCTGACGTCGCGCGCCAGTTTTTCTGCCGCTCCCAGCAGCATCACGGTGTGACCGTCGTGGCCGCAGGCGTGGCTCACCTGCTCCGCGCGGCTTTGCCAGTCGGTGCCGCTCTGATCCTGCATCGGCAGCGCATCCATATCAGCCCGCAGGCCAATCATGCGTTCACTGCTGCCCTTTTTCAGTATCCCGACCACGCCGGTTTTACCGATGCCGCGATGCACCTCAATGCCCAGCTGTTGCAGAAAGTTCGCCACGACGTCGCTGGTGCGCTGCTCCTGAAAGCCCAGTTCCGGGTGCGCATGCAGGTCGCGGCGCAGTGCCACCAGATGTTCCATCTTAATATCCTCGCGAACGGTCAATCTCACCGTGCAGCGGCTCGCCACGCTGATGACGCCGCAGGTTTTCCAGCAGTGCCGCAATGGCGCTCTCATTCTGCGTCTGGCTGGCGATGTGGGGTGTGAGCCAGATGGCGGGATGGTGCCAGAAGGGATGACCCGGCGGTAACGGCTCCGGGTCGGTCACATCGATCACGGCGGCACGGAGCTGCCCGCTCTCCAGCGCCTGCAGCAGATCGTCCTGATTCAGCTGGGGGCCGCGCCCGGCCTGCACCAGCGCCGCGCCCTGTGGTAGCTGATTAAACAGGGTTCGGTTAAGCAAACCCTGTGTGGTGTCAGTCAGCGGCAGCAGGCAGACCAGAATCTCGCTGTGCGCCAGAAACGCCCCGAGCTGATCGTCACCGTGCCAGCAGCGGACGCCGGGAATCTGGCGCGGTGTGCGGCTCCAGCCAGCGCAGTCAAAGCCCAGCGCCACCAGCTGTTGCAGTGCGGCCTGGCCCAGTTCGCCCAGCCCCATGACGCCTACCCGACGCTGCGCGGCAGGTAATACCGCGAGTGCCAGCCACTGCTGCTGGCGTTGCTGATGAAAATAGCGCGGCATGTCGCGATGCAGGCCGAGTACCGCGAAGGTGACATACTCCACCATACCCTGGGTCAGGCCTGGCTCGATCATCCTGATCACCGGCAGGTCGGGCGGCAGCGCGCCAAGGTCAAACTGATCGGCCCCGGCACCCACGGAGAACAGCAGTTTCAGCCGGGGGAAGAGCGCGGTGATGTCAGCTGGTGGCTGCCAGGCGACCAGCGCTTCAACCTGCACTGGATCGCCGGTCTCAGGCCAGATATGCAGCTGAATGTCAGGCGCATGCGCTGCCAGCCAGCGCTGCCAGATGCGGCCACGTTCCGGCTCCGATTTATAGACGATATGCATCAGGCCATCGCCTGCGTCATCAGTCCAAACGCCTGCATACCCTGCGGTGTCCAGGGCGTGCCGCGCACCATAGTCGCAGGCGCATCGACCTGAGGGATGCCCAGGCTCTGTAGCCAGGCGGCCATCGGCAGCGCGGCATCGGTGTCGATGCGCAGGAATTCCCCCTGCAGCGACTGCATCAGCGTGGCGACCAGCGCTTGCGCGACTGAAAAATCTGCCGCGATCACCGGGCCAATCGCCCAGCCGTGACCAAAGCGACGCAGGCTGGCGAAGCCCTGAATTTGCTGATAATCATCCTGCAACAGCACCGTCTGGCAGTCGCGCAGCAGGTGGTCGAACAGTGCCGGACGATGCATGCCGTGCGCCTGCTGATCCAGCGTCACCAGTGTGGCGTGATCGGCCAGTGTTGCCGGACGCAGCTGCAGTCCCGCCGGGATCACGACGTCTGGAAGGGTGGTCACTGCGCGGGTCTGGTGCTGGCGAATCTCACCGCAACTGACAAACCCGAGTTTTTCATACAAACCTTTGCCCATCTCGGTGGCGTGCAGACGCACGTTACAGTCGGGTAATTTTTCCAGCTGCGCCAGCATCAGCTGTTTGCCCAGGCCACGCCCCTGCTGCTGGTTATCGACGATCACCAGCCCCAGCGTGGCGGCGCGCTCGCCCCAGCGCCAGAGCACCGCGCTCGCAATCAGCTTGCCCTGCTCTTCAATCACCGTGCCCTCGCCCAGCTGCAGCGCCAGCTGCCAGTCTTCACGTCGATGGGGCCATTTCAGTGCCTGCGTTAAGGTGAAACAGGGGTCGATATCGTCCGGCGTCATTGCGCGTATTTTCAGGCTCATTGCAGGTCTCCTTACATCATGCCTGGCGTTTCAAGTCCGCTGCCGTCAACCAGACGGCTGTAGCGATAAGGGGTGGGATCAACGACTGGCGTGGCTTCGGTCGCCAGATCGGCTGCCAGTCGTCCGGCACCCGGTCCGATACCGAAGCCATGGGCGCTGTAGCCCGCCGAGAGCACCAGCCCCGGCAGTTTCGCCACGGTGGAGATCACCGGAATCGCGTCCGGGGTGCTGTCAATCATGCCGCCCCACGACTGCGCCAACCGCAGGTTCGCCAGCGCCGGGTATTCACGCCGCATCGCCGCCAGTCCCTCTTCCACGATCGTTGCATCGGCTGCCGGATCGAGAATGCGCATGCGCTCAAACGGCGACTCGCGGTCAAATGCCCAGCCACCCATCGCTTCAGGGCCATTGAAGAACGGCGAAAGGCCAAGATTCAGGGTGAGATTCTTGCGGCGGCTTTTAAACGTCGGGTAGAACTGGCGGGCATAGCGCAGCCCCTGCGCGCCCGGCTCCAGCCGACCACGACCCGAGACGGATACGGTGTAGCTGCCGTCCATCTGTGGCCGACAGGCAAAGCCAGGTGTGTAGAGTGGCATTGCAATCGCCTGCTCAATGGGCTGCGTGCGGAAGGCGGTGCCAATCACGTTGCCCAGCGGCAGATCGATACCGTGACGACGGCAGAACATGGAGGTCCAGGCCCCGGCGGCACAGATCACCCGGCTGGTTTTGATCAGGCCGCGCTCGGTCCAGACGCCGCTGACCCGTCCGGCGGCGATATCCAGCCCGCGCACCGCGCACTGCTGAAACAGCAGCGCCCCTTTTTTCAGCGCGCCCGCCACCAGCCCGGGCGCAGCCAGACGGGGCTCTGCGTGACCGTCGGTAGGTGCTGAGAGACCGCCCCGCCAGTTTGTGGTGCTGCCGGGCGTCATCGCTTTGGCCTGCTCCGCCGTGAGGATCGAACTGCGCACGCCATAGTCTTTTGCCATCTGGATCCACTTATCCCAGGCCGCAATGTCCGACTCTTCCTGCGTGGCGTAAACCAGCCCGCTGCGGCGGAAACCCAGCTCTTCGCCGGTTTCATCGTTAAGCTCACCCCAGCGTTGCAGCGCATAAATAATCAGCGGCAATTCACGTTCATCACGGTTCTGCTGGCGACACCAGCCCCAGTTACGGCTCGACTGCTCCGCCCCTACCAGGCCTTTTTCGATTAGCACGACCTTCAGTCCCTGCTTCGCCAGCTCCCAGGTGGCGGCGGCTCCGGCGATACCGGCGCCAATCACCACTACATCGGCGGAATCGGGAAAATTCGCACTGTCCTGTACATAACGAATCGGTGCAGGCATAACAAGACTACCTCTGTTGTCAGTATCTGGTCTGGCACAGGGCGATATCACCGCTGTGCCTTGACCCGTGCCGCCCGCGCATTACATCAGTGCTGTGCAGGCGGATTAATCAGGGTGCCCGTTGCTTCAGGCAACTCACTCTGCTTTTAAAATCTCTTCATGCTCATCCAGCCAGCCCTGACGCAGCTCCGGCACCGCGCGTTTCAGCCGCTCGAAATACAATTCGCTGGTCGGCTTGTCGTAGTCGCTGCGCGCCAGCTGGGTGACGATGCGACCGCTCTTCATCACCACGATTTCATCACACACCGCGCGTACCGCATGCATGTCGTGGCTGATGAAGATCACCGAGAGTCCCAGTTCGCGCCGCAGTTCGCTGATTAAGTCGAGGACGGCGGCGGCAACCACTGTATCCAGCGCCGAGGTCACTTCATCACACAGAATCAGATCCGGCTCAGCCGCCAGTGCGCGCGCCAGATTGACGCGCTGCTTCTGCCCCCCGGAGAGCGCCCAGGGACGCCGCCACAGCACGCTGCGCGGGAGCTGCACCAGATCCAGCAGCTGATAAAGCCGCTGCTGTCGGGCCGCACCGCTCAGACCGTGAAACAGCGTCAACGGACGCGACAGGATGCGTTCAACGCTGTGGGCCGGGTTCAGCGCGGTGTCTGCCATCTGGAATACATATTGAATGCGGCGCAGCTCGTTGTCAGGCCGTTTTTGCATATCGCCCGAGATGTAGTGGCCGTTGAACAGAATATGGCCGTGGCTTGGAGCGTTGAGTCCGGCAATAGCGTGCGCCAGGGTGGTTTTGCCTGAGCCTGACTCACCAATGATGCCAATCGCCTGCCCTTTCCACAGCCTGAGATTGATATCTTCCAGAATGCGTATTTTCGGGTAGCCATCGCTGCCACGCGGACCATAACCTGCGCTGAGGTCGCGCACCTCAAGCAGCGGCTGAATATCGGCGGCAACCGGGCACCAGTTGCTGGGCCGCTCTTTCTGCCGCGCCGCCTCCATCAGTAAGCGGGTGTACTCCGCCTGCGGTGCGCCGATCAGATGCGCGGTGCTGCCATACTCCGCCATTTTGCCGCGCAGTAGCACCAGTATCCGGTCTGCCATCTGCGCCACCACGGCTAAATCGTGACTGACGTAAATCGCCGTGACGCCGCGCTGCACCACCACGCGGCGAAACGCCTTCAGCACTTCCACCTGCGTGGTCACATCCAGCGCGGTAGTAGGTTCATCAAGGATTACCACGTCAGGATCGCCAATCAGCGCCATCGCCGTCATCAGACGCTGCAACTGACCGCCCGACACCTGGTGCGGGAAGCGGTCACCAATGGTCTCGGGGTTGGGCAGCGCCAGTTCGCGGAACAGCTCAATCGCTTTGGCTTTTGCCGCTTTGCGGGTCAGGGTGCCGTGGATAACCACCGGCTCAATCACCTGGTCGAGGATCTTCATGCCCGGATTAAACGACGCTGCCGCGCTCTGGGCGATATAGGCGACTTTGTTGCCACGGAAAGCGCGCAACTGCCCCGGCGTCAGGCTGTTAACGTCGGTGCCGGCAACGTGAATGTTGCCGTCGGCGATGCGGCAGCCGCTGCGGGCGTAACCCATCAGCGCCATCGCGATAGTGGTTTTACCTGAGCCGGATTCGCCAATCAGCGCCAGCACTTCGCCCTTCTGCACGGTAAAGTGAATGTCGGAAACCAGGTCGATCTCTTCGCCGCGATCGGTCTGCGCAGTGACGCGCAGTTTATCCACCGAAATCACCGGCATGGCGGTATGTGGTGTCACGTTCATGCTCCCTCCTTCGCCAGCGTCATCGGACGCATCGCCTGCAGGCTGTCAATAAACAGGTTGGCGCCAATGGTCAGGCTGGCAATCGCCAGCGCGGGCATCAGCACCGCAGGCGAGCCGTCAAACAGCCCCTGCATATTTTCACGCACCAGCGTGCCCCAGTCGGCGTATGGCGGCTGAACACCCAGACCGAGGAAGCTCAGGCCGCTCAGCAGCAGCACGATGTAGACAAAGCGCAGACCAAAATCAGTCAGCATCGGGTGCACCATGTTGGGCAGGATATCGTGAATGGCGATATACCAGCGGCTTTCGCCCCGCAGCCGTGACGCCCGGACGTAATCCATGCTGCGCAGCGAGCTGGCCATGGCAAACGCGATACGAAATGCGCCCGGCCAGTAGGTGAAGACCGCCGTGAGGATCAGCATCGGCAGTGAGGAGCCAAATACCGCAACTATCATCAGCGACAGCACTTTGCCCGGCAGTACCAGCAGCGCGTCGTTGACGCGGCCCAGTACCTCCTCCAGCCAGCGCCCCGCCACCGCTGCCAGCAGCGCCAGCAGCGTGCCGATCAGGCTGGCCAGCAGCGCCGCACTTAGCGCCAGACCGATAGAGAACTTCGCGCCGTAGAGAATGCGGCTCAGCATGTCGCGCCCAAGGTAGTCGGTGCCCAGCAGGTTATCAGACGTCAGGCCGCCCATCAGCGGGCCGCCGCCGATGTCATCAATGCTGTGCGGGGCCAGCGGGGTGCCGAATACTGCCATCAGCAGCCAGAACAGCGACATTATCAGACCCAGCCGTCCCGACCAGGAGAGCGACTGTAAGAAACGCCAGGGCAACGAGAGAATATTCATGCGCTTCTCCATTTCGGGTTAAAGGCGATAGTCAGAATGTCTGCCGCCAGCAGCAGGACCAGATAGCAGGCGGCGAACAGCATCACGCAGAGCTGCACCACCGGCAGGTCGCGGTTACTGACCGCATCCACCAGCTGGCTGGCGAGACCGGGATAGCTGAAGATGGTTTCGATGATGATCACCCCGCCAAACAGATAGGAGAGGCTGAGTGAAATGGCATTGGCGATGGGGCCGACCGCGTTAGGCAGTGCGTGACGCAGCACCGCTCTCAGCGGTGAAACCCCTTTCAGCAGCGCCATCTCCAGATAAGGACTGTCGAGCTGGTTGATAATGGCTGCCCGCGTCATACGTGCCATCTGCGCCACCAGCACGCAGCAGAGTGTCAGCACCGGCAGCGCATAGGCTTTGAGGTAACTCAGCAGGTCGCTATCCGGGCTGCCGAACGACATCGCCGAGACCCAGTGCAGCTTGACGGCAAAAATCAGCACCGCCACCGTCGCCACCAGAAACTCCGGCACGGCAACCGTCGCCATGGTGCCGATGACCAGCGCCCGATCGAGTCGGGAACCGCGATTCATCGCCGCAATAATGCCGATAATCAGCGCCAGCGGCACGCAGATCAGCGTGGTGATACCCGCCAGTTCAAAGGTGGCGGGAATGCGCTGCGCCACCAGTTGCGAGACCGGCAAATGGCTGGCAAACGAGGTGCCAAAGTCGCCCTGCACCATGCCTGTCAGCCAGTGGAAGTAGCGCATCAGCAAAGGCTGATCGAGACCCAGCTGCTGCCGTAACGCCGCCACCGTTTCCGGCGTGGCGTTCTGGCCGAGGATCATCTGCGCTGCGTCGCCCGGCAGCAGGCTGGTGATGAAAAACACCACCGCCGAGACGATAAGCAAAGTCAGGATGCCGGCGCCAATTCGCCGGGCAATCAGGAACAGCATGTATCGGTTCATCGGCGTACTCCTTCCTCAAATAACGTATCAGGCGCTCAGCCACGCAAACTCATGGAAGCGATAGCCCATCATCATGCCCGACGGCCAGGCCTCCACCCCTTTGACCTTTTTGTTATAACCATCCGTGGAGCTGATAAAGGTCGGGATAAGGGTGCCGCAGTGGTCATAAATCAGCGTCTGCATATCGCCATACATCTGCTTGCGTTTCGCCTGATCGCGCTCACCGCGTGCCGCGACCACCAGCTGATCAAACTGAGGATTTTTCCAGCCCGATTCGTTATTCGGTGCGGTAGAGAGATAAAACTGTGAGAAGAGCATGTCGAGCGTCGGACGCGGGTTTATCGAGCCATATCCCACCGGATCTTTCATCCAGTGCGAAGACCAGTAACCGTCATACGGCACACGTCGCACTTTGATGTTCAGCCCTGCCCCGCGCGCCATCTGCTGGATCATCTGACCGCCTTCATTTGCCCCTTCGATATTCGGCGTGGTGATGATCTCCACCGTGGAGCCGGCCATGCCCGCTTTTTTGATGTGGAACTTCGCTTTTTCAATGTCCAGCGCACGCGGTTTGAGATCGGCGTTATAGAGCGGATGCCACGGCGGCACCGGGGTGTCATTACTGACGTCGCCGTAACCCTGCAGCACCGTTTTCACCAGCATTTCACGTGGTTGCAGATATTTCATCGCCAGCACGAAATCTTCGTTGTTACCCGGCTTTACATCGGTGCGGATAATCAGGTTGGTGTACATGCCCGATTTACTCTCCAGCACGCCAAATTCGCTGCTGGCTTTGATGCGCTTGCAGTCGGCAGCAGTCAGCGTGGAGACCATCTGCAGATCGCCCGACATCAGGGCATTAACGCGCGCTGCGCCGTCGGTGACGCCAATCAGCTCTACCTCATCCAGATGTGGCAGACCAGGCTTGTAGTAGTTGGGATTTTTGGTGCCGATGGTGCGCACACCCGGCATAAAGGCTTTGCAGACAAACGGACCAGTGCCGATGCCTTTGCTGAAATCTTTGGTGCCGTCCGGCACGATCAGAAACGGCGGTGTCGCCAGCATATAAGGGACGTCGAAGTTAGCGCTGCTCAGCTCCAGCTGCACCTCGTTATCATTGACCGCGCTGAAGGTTTTGAACTGATCGGCCAGCTTAAAGGCGATAGAGGCGATGGCCGGATCTTTGTGACGGCTGAGCGAGTAAATGACATCTTTGGCAGTCAGCGGTTTGCCATCATGGAAAGTGACTCCCTTACGCAGTTTGATATGCCAGGTAATGCCGTCGCTGGATTCCAGCGATTCGGCCAGCGCCGGTTGCGCCATCAGGTTTTTATCCAGTTCGGTCAGGCCGCTGTAGAACATGAACTGGCGGGTGTAATCCGCACTGTTGTTACTTTTGGCCGGATCAAGTGTATCGGTGGCCGAGGCATTCGACATCGCTGCCCGCAGTTTACCGCCCCTGACCGGCTTATCGTCCGCCAGTGCCGCCCCTGAAAAAGTGATCAGGCCGCTGCTCATCACCGCACCGGCTGAGAGCATTTTCATCAGACTGCGACGTGAAAGTGAGCCTTCGGTGATCATGCGCGTCAGTGCCGGATTTACCGCATCAGCGTCGTTATTATCAAATTTACTCATCTCTGTACCCTCAATAGTCAGGCGAACCGGGGATCATGTTCTGGCGGTGCTGATAACCTGGCGGTCAGCACCCGACGGGACGTTATGAAAGGCGATCCTTTGCTTTGTAATAGAGTCCTGCGAGCGGTAAAAACCATGGCTTGCCGTGATAGCCGGGCAACGCGGGCCATGTGTCGCGCTGCCAGGGATTTTCAGTGCGCTTTTCAGCCAGCAGACTGGCCATGACGCGTCCCATCCACACCGACATCTGGGTACCGTGACCGCTGTAGCCCAGTGAATAGAAGAGGCCATCCTGTTCACCCGCGTGCGGCAGACGGTCGGCGGTCATGTCGACCATACCGCCCCAGCAGTAATCCACCTGCGACTGGCCGAGCTGTGGCAGCATCTGCGTCATCGCCCGGCGCAGGATCTCGCCGCTACGCGAGTCCGACGTCGGGTTGCTGACGGCAAACCGCGCCCGCCCGCCAAACACCAAACGGCGATCGGCCGAGGTACGGAAGTAGTTGCCGATATTCAGTGAGGTGACGTAGGTGCGATCGTTTGGCAGCACCTGCCGCAGCAGCGCCGGGTCGAGCGCCTCCGTCACCACGATAAAGCTGCCGACCGGCACAATGCGGCGCTGAAACCAGGGAAAAGGGCCGACGTTGGAGCAGCCGGTCGCCATCAGCACTTTATCTGCCAGAATGGTGCCCTGCGCGGTCTCTACCCGATGCTGATAACCCTTCAGGCGTTCTAGCTTCGTCACGGCGTGGTGCGGAAAAATCTTCGCGCCGCTGCGGGCGGCGGCCTCAGCCAGCCCGACGCCGAACTTACCCATGTGCATCTGACCGCCACGTTTCTGCAGCAGGCCGCCGTGGAAGTCATCGCTGGCGATCTCGTCACGCACTGCGGTTTTGTCGAGCAGTTCGATCTCCGGGTCAACGGTGCGCCGCATCAGCTCATACGCTTCCTGCAGCCCGGCCACATGCGACGCTTTGCTGGCGAGCTTGAGTTTGCCGCACAGCCGGAAGTCGCAGTCGATCGCTTCATCCTGGATCAGTTGCTGGACATAGCTCACCGCCTCATCAAACGCCCGGTAGAAGCGGCTGGCCTGCTCCAGACCCTGGCTCGCCACCAGCGAGGCGAAGTTCTGCGCCACACCGGTGTTGCAGTGGCCGCCGTTGCGCGCCGAGGCCTGACTCATCACGTCGCCACTCTCCAGCAGCACCACGCTGATGCCGCTGCGCGCCAGGTTCAGGGCCGCCGAGATGCCGGTGAAGCCACCGCCAATCACCACCACGTCCGCCTGTGCGGGCAGCGGTTCGCATGCGGCACCGGTAAAGGCCGGAGCGGTGGCCTGCCAGAACGATTCCAGTTTCATGGGGTGTTCCTCAGAGTCCGACGACGCCAGGCAGGCCGCCGATATCATTGATTTCGGTGTACTGGTAATACGGATTCGCCGGTTCATGACCGCGATTGACCCAGACTTTGTTTTTGATGCCGAGATCGTGGGCAGTCATCAGGTCATAGCGGAAGCTGGAGGAGACGTGCAGGATCTCCTCCGGGCCGCAGCCGAGCTTATCCAGCATGTACTCGAAGCCCTTCATCTGTGGTTTGTAGGCTCCCGTCTCTTCTGCCGTGATAGCCATATAGATTGGTGCGCCCAGACGCGGTTCGTGATGCGGGATCAGGTCTTTCATCGAGTTGGTCAGCAGCACCAGCGGAAACTCCTTAGCCACCTTTGCCAGCCCGGCGGGCACGTCGGGATGCGGACCCCAGCTGGCGCAGTCGGTGTAGATAAAGTCGCTGTCGGCTTTGTCCCAGCGGACGCCCCACTTTTTGCAGGTGCGCTGCAGGGCATTACTCACCACGTCGTAATAGGGTTTCCACGCGCCGAGCACCTCATCCAGCCGGTAGCTGGAAAAGTCGGTGGTAAAGGCGAGCATTGCGTCAGGGTCGACGCGGTCGCTGAAACAGCGCTGCGCGGCACCCGCCATATCGAAGCGAATCAGCGTGCCGTAACAGTCAAACGTGATGAATTTCGGTTTAAACAGTGCCATGTAACACCCTCGTCATTGTCAGTTGCGCTTAGAAATCGATGAGTACACTCTTCTGGCGCTGGCAGGCCTGAAACGCCTGGCGGCCTAAATCTTTACCAATGCCGGAGCCGAGAAAGCCACCGGTCGGAATGATGAAGTCGCCGGAACGCCCATAGCGGTTGATCCAGACGGTGCCCGCGTCGATGGCGCGCATTGCCCGCAGCGCGCGCGGCAGACTCAGGGTGTGAACACCGGCGCAGAGGCCATAGGTGTCATGGGCGGCCATCGCCAGTCCCTGCTCTTCATCATCAAACGTCTGCACCGTCAGCACCGGACCAAAAATCTCCTGCTGGACCGCCGGGTTATCCTGCGCCACGTGACTCAGCAGCGTGGGCTGCCAGAACCAGCCGTCGTCGGTGTCGGCAAAACGCTCACCGCCCACCAGTACTTCTGCGCCCAGCGCTTTTGCCGCTTCAATAACCGAGCAGATTTTGTTGCCCTGTCGTTCATCGATCAGCGGTGCGTAGCGGCTGCCCTCCTGCCAGGTGACGCCTGGTTTAACCTCCCGGCAGAGCTGAGCCAGCCGCTCAACCAGCGGATCGGCAATGTTGCGCTGCACAATAAGACGGGTGCCCGCCACACAGGCCTGACCGCCGTTGGCGGTGAAGCCGCGCAGAATCCGCTGGGCCAGCACCTCAAGGTCACCCGCGTCATCAAACACCAGTTGCGGACTTTTGCCGCCCAGCTCCAGCGTCACCGGCTTCATGCCGTTTTGCGCGGCATCGCTCATGATGCGCGCGCCGGTCAGGGTCGAGCCGGTAAACGAGACTTTGCGCACCAGCGGATGTTTTACCAGCGCGCTGCCGGTCACCGCGCCACTGCCTTGTACAATGTTCAGCACGCCCGCCGGTAAGCCCGCCTGAATGGCCAGTTCGGCCATGCGCACGGTAGAAAACGGGGTCAGTTCAGAGGGTTTAAGCACCACCGCATTGCCCGCCGCCAGCGCCGGTCCGCATTTCCACGACGCCATCGACAGCGGGAAATTCCACGGGGTAATCGCGGCGATAACGCCATAAGGTTCGGCAATCAGCATGCCCAGGCTGCTGTCGCGGGTGGGAAAGAGATCCCCGCTGTATTTGTCAGCGCATTCGGCATAGAAGCGAATCGCTTCGGCGGTAAAAGGAATTTCGTGCAGCACCACGTCATTGATCGGCCGGGTGGAGCCCAGCGCTTCCAGCTGTGCCAGCAGCGCGTCCTGCTCAATCAGATCGGCCCAGCGGCGCAGTACCCGTCCGCGTTCGCGCGGCGGACAACCGGACCAGCCGCTGCTTTTCAGCGCCTGATGCGCCACAGTCACGGCACGATCAACATCCTGCAGCGTAGCGTCCTGCAGCGTGGCATAAACCCTGCCATCCGAGGGACGTTTAACCTCAAAGGATGCGCCCTGGCTCTGACAGTGCTGGCCGCCAATATAATGGCCAGCTGGAAGAGAAACTTTTTCCGGGTCGAAACTTAACATGGAAGAATTCCTTATTTGTTACACCCATCAGTTGCTGGTTTATTAGCGTTTAAAACTGCCGGTTTCTGCGCTGTTAATAAGCTAATGCAGAAAGTATGCCAGCCGGGCAAAAAATAAAAATGCGTTTAAAACAGTGCAAAAAAATTTTCTGCCGTATTGGCGGGGGATTTTTTGCGGAATTGCCGAACAATTAAACAGATGATTTACTTCACAAAATTTATGCGCCCTGCTGGTGCAACCTGCACGGAAATTGCACCAAAGCGGATATTTCGGGTCAGGCGGCTCAATCCGGTTCACATGACCCGCCGATTTAACGACCCGCTTCACATCCCTGATAAATTCTTTAATTTTTCAGAACAATTATTTGACGCCGGTAAGTTTTTACGGAGCCTCAGTCAAAAAAAGGCCAGCCGGATTATCCGGCTGGCCTTTTTTCATTTTTAGTTACAGACTGCCAATGTGAAATGTTTTCTGTTCCAGATATTCATCAATTCCGTAGCGGGAACCTTCCCGGCCAATACCGGAGAGTTTCATGCCGCCAAACGGCGCGACCTCCAGGGAAATAGCGCCGGTATTAAAGCCGACCATGCCAAACTCCAGCGCCTCCGCTACCCGCCATGCGCGCCGGATGTTCTCGGTAAAGAAATAGGCACCCAGGCCGTAGGGCGTGTCATTTGCCATCGCGATCGCCTCCTCTTCATCATCGAAGATAAACAGCGGCGCGACCGGACCAAACGTCTCTTCATGGGCGATGCGCATGGTGGCGGTGACCTCACCGAGCACCGTGGGCTGCACAAAGGTCCCGTTGCCCTGGCTGATGCCGCCGATCAGCAGCGTTGCACCCTGACTGAGCGCATCATCAATATGACCGTTCACTTTCTCCACCGCGCGGCTGTTGATCAAAGGGCCAATAGTGCTGTCGGGCGCAAAACCATCGCCCACTTTCAGGGTGGCGACCGCCTCCAGCAACCGGGCGGTGAAACGCGGATAGATACTTCGCTGCACCAGGATGCGGTTAGCGCAGACGCAGGTTTGTCCTGCGTTGCGGAACTTGCTGAGCATGACCCCCGCGACGGCAATCTCAATATCGGCATCATCAAACACGATCAGCGGCGCGTTGCCACCCAGCTCCAGACTCAGGCGCTTGATGCTGTCGGCGCTCTGTTGCATCAGCAACTGTCCGATGCGGGTTGAACCGGTAAAGGAGATTTTACGTACCGTGCGGCTTTCAGTCAGCGTCGCGCCAATCTCCGTGGGCAGGCCGGTCAGCACCTGCAGCACGCCGGACGGGAAGCCGGCGCGCTCTGCCAGCACCGCCAGTGCCAGCGCCGACAGCGGCGTCAACTCAGAAGGTTTAACAATAATCGGGCATCCGGCGGCCAGCGCGGGCGCCACTTTGCGGGTGATCATCGCAATCGGGAAGTTCCACGGCGTGATTGCGGCGGCAACGCCTACCGGCTGTTTCAGCACCAGGATGCGCCGGTCCTCGCTGGGCGCGGGAATGGTGTCGCCATAGATTCGGCGTGCCTCTTCCGCGAACCATTTCACGAAGCTGGCTCCATAGAGCACTTCGCCTCTGGCTTCCGCCAGCGGTTTGCCCTGCTCGGCGGTCATGATAATCGCCAGGTCGTCAGCGTGTTCAATAATCAGTTGATGCCACTTTTCCAGCAGCGCGGCACGGCTGGCATTGGTGGTTTTGCCCCAGCTGATGCGCACTGTTTCCGCATAAGCTATCGCCTGCCCGGTTTCTGCCCGACCCAGTGCCGGAATCGTCGCCAGGGTTTCGCCCGTGGCGGGATCGGTAACCGGCAGCGTGGCGCCCTGATGCGCATCCTGCCAGCGTCCATTAAACAGCGCCTGCTGGCGCAGCAGATCGCTATCGTTAAGTTGTAGTCGCGACATATCATCCCCTTGTGGTCAGCTGATTCCACTTTATCGCGCCGGGTCAGCGCAGGATGTTGTTGTGCGGGGTGAGAAAGGTCGATAGGGGAGATTTTCGCAATGATTTGAAATTTTATGCCGTGCGGAAACAGGCGCGCATCCGGGTGGATGCGCCGTGTGCTTAAATCTGGAAGTCGATAACCGGTTCGTCGTCATTGCTGTAAGAGAGCGCCTGACGCTTGATCTCTTCCAGCGACAGGTTGGCGTTGCAGAGTTCCAGGAACTGCCAGACGTAGTTGCGTTGCAGCTGGCCGCGCTTGAGGCCGAGCCATACTGTGCTGGCATCGAACAGATGGGTGGCATCGAGGCGTACCAGCTCTTCACTCTCTTCAGTTTCACACGCCTGATCGGCCAGTATCCCCACGCCTAAACCGAGTTTGACGTAGGTTTTCACCACATCGGAGTCCTGAGCGCTGAGCACGATATCTGGTTTTAAACCGGCCGTCTGAAACGCACGGTCAACCCGCGAACGTCCGGTGATACCCTGCCGGTAGGTGATCAGCGGATAGCGGCTGAGGGTGCTCAGTGAAACCGGCTGATTCTGCACCAGTTCATGCCCTTTCGGCACCAGTAAGGCGTGATGCCAGCTGAACCAGGGGAACGCCGCCAGGCTGCTGTTGTTGACCAGTAATTCACTGGCGATGCCAATGTCCGCCTCACCCGCCAGCAGCATGGTGACAATTTCCTGCGGCGAACCCTGATTGAGTTCAAGCCGGACGTTGGGATAGAGCTGACGAAACGCTTTGATGACTTTCGGCAGGCTGTAGCGCGCCTGAGTATGGGTAGTGGCTATGGTCAGGATGCCACTGGTTTCATTGGTAAAGACATCGGCCAGACGTCGCACTTTGCCCGCTTCATCCAGGATACGCTCAGCGATGGTCAGCAGCGCTTTGCCCGGCTCGGTCATCCCCAGCAGGCGCTTGCCGCGACGGATAAAGATCTCAACCCCGAGTTCATCTTCCAGGTCACGAATGTGCCGACTTACTCCCGACTGGGAGGTAAACAGCGTGTTAGCGACTTCCGTTAAGTTAAACTCACAGCGGGCCGCCTCGCGGATGATTTTAAGCTGCTGGAAATTCACGGTATTTACCTCCCTTTACATAATCTGATTATCTGATGGTAAGAACTATTATTGATAACCGGAAATACTAAAAAATTCGGATTTATGACTTTAGGGAATAACGGGGTGGGTTTTGGCGGTGCAGAGAGGTTTGAGATGGGCGGCCGGACTTCAGAATTTGACTGAAACCCGGCCTGGGGGAGAGGCTATTTTACAGAAGGCGATAGATTACGCATTCTGGCGCTCTCTGCTTTCATCTCTTCATAGCTTGCTTCCAGGATCCACAGACAGGTCGCACCCTGGTCAGTTGCCAGTAGCGCCAGACGGGTTTGTTGATAAAAATCCTCTATAAAGGCTGTAGGTTGCTCAGCCGGAACGCTGCAGACAATGTCTGTACCTGCCATATGGGGCCAGGATCTGGCGTCAATAACCCGGAGCGTCTCCAGCACGCCCGGGGTATTCTTTGCTAACGCCGAGGCAAGGGCATCCTCCATCCGGGTTGCCTGCTGAACATCAGCCGTAGCTGCCAGTTGGGGCACTTTTGCAAGCCAGGCTTGCTCTCCTGACGCGATGCCCTTCAGCGAATTTTCCCAGTCGGATGTATTCGCTCCAGCCCAGACCGCGAAGGGCAGAAGGCCAATCAATATCAGATATTTCATCGGACCACCTCCAGCGTCCCGCCTTCACGCAGCACGCGTCGCCGGGTTGCAAGTGACATAATGATGCAGCCTTCTGAGGCGAAGCCCGCTGGCTTATTGACCCTTTCGCCATGAATGCGAAATGCCGAACGGCCAAAAGACTCTCCGGAAGTCTGCACCAGAATAATGGTCAGGGGTCCTTTTGATGTGGAGTGCCCTGCAATTCTGTACGTTCCCTGAGGAAGGGGCCCCATCCCTCTTACATGCTGGCGATCGGGATTATTTTTGTTAGTCAGACTACCTGAGTAGCCGGCCTCAATAAATTCACTGTTGTGGTATAAGTGACCCGTGCTTTGCTCATATGTCCATGTCATCGTTATATTCCTTTATGCTGTCACTCGATCATTCCAGCTGTCCGAGTGGACGATATTTCCGTCTGCATATCGCCAGGTAATTTTTTCGTAAATCAGCTCTACAGTTTCCAGATGATCCCGCGCCTCACCATAGCGGGATTTAACGTCATACATCATCGGGCCCACACAGATAACGGTTACGCCTTCCATCAAAGTATTGAAATATTCCACCTCCTGCCCCGCGTCATTTATCCGGTAAAATCTTATTTCCGCTGAGCAAAGCTTTTGACCTGAGGTCACAGCCCTGTAAAGGCAGGGACTGGACTTATCGATCTCTTTATCAAAACTGTAAGAAGCGTGTTCGCGGACAGCGGTTGTTTTACCCGTCACGTTGTCTGTGGAGAGCATGACGCCGTGATTCAGGCCGAGGACTTCAATAGCGCCTTCACGACCTGCCACGTCGACTGATCCGACAATAATGTTGTTACCGTCATCTTTAAGCCAGAGATAAGCTGGAATAGCCATCGTTTTAAACTCCATTTTAAAAAGAGAAAGCCAGCCTGTTTTCTGCTGACAGGCCCACTGCTTTCACAGCCTGATTAAACTATCTTCCGGCAAACATCAGATCAATTTTCATACAGCGTGAAATCAACCTGATTGAAGTTTTATTGTTTCAGATATAGAGATCGCGGAATAACCCGGTATCAGAGAAAAAAAACGTGCCCAAAAGCTATTCAGAATAATTTAAAAGTCGCATCAGCAATTCTTCACGCCAACATGGATTTATCATTCGTGCTATGAAGTTCACATTGTGTCGAAATGGAAAGATAGAACCTCTTCCTGTCCAGCCAGTAAACAGCTCTGTGCAGCAAATAAATACAGAAATTACAGACGAAGGTTTACCAGAGGCGTCCGGAGCGCTGAGGAACAACCGCAGGCAAGGATGAGCCGACAGGACGTCGGCGAAAGGACGGTACGAGCCAGGGATGGCGAGTCCGGACGGTCCGTCGGCCGCAGGGCGTGACGAAGGTACCCCGCACAGCGGGGCGCGCAGGCAGCCGGACGCCGGGATTGTTAAGGGGCGGGCGTCCGCCCCTTGACGCGTCCGCCTGCTCGGGCAACCTGAAACTCCCGAACGCCTGGCGGGCGTAACCCGCTCAGTGCAAGCCCGCTGCAAAGCGAAACCGGCTGGTTGCCAGCCCGCTGCAAGCGACCTCTTAACTCACTAACATTAACTCCCGCTCCTCACTCAGCGGCTTATTCAGCAGCGACAGCAGAATGTTCTTCACTGCCTGTGCTGAAGGTGACAGCGGCAACCGGGCGGAGACGTTCAGTGACAGCGGCAGACTCAATGACGGGCTGTTAATGCGTGACATCCAGGCATCGGTGGATCCCACCAGCGAACGGGCGGCGGACTCAGGTAATACGGTCACGCCCATGCCGCTGGAAATGGCTGCGGTCAGGGTTGAAATCGATTCGATCTCACCGATGATGCGTGCACTCAGCCGACGCAGCGAAAAGGCCTCATCGACCCGCTTGCGCACTGCGCTATAATCACGCGGTAAGAACAGACTCATCTGCGCCACATCGGCCAGATCGACGCTGGCTCCCGGGTAATCGGTGGCGCCTACCAGAAAGAGATCCTCTTTCATCAGCGGCATGCTGGTGATCCCGGCAGTGGGCGCGCGATCGTACAACACCGCCATATCCAGCTGACCGTTCATCACTTTCTCATTCAGCACGCTGCCGCTATTTTCGTGCAGATAAACCAGCACTTCCGGAAATTGATCGCGAACGGTCTGTAACAGCGGCATGGTCAGCGATGAAGCCGCCGTCCCTGGGGCCAGCCCAATCGATACCTGTCCACTCAGCACCTGACCGGCGTTAATTACCGCAGTCTGGGCCTGCTCACACTGGCGCAGAATGGTGCGCGCATGACCATAGAGAATCTTACCCGCCTCAGTTGGCGTAACGCCGCGCTTGGTACGAATCAGCAACTGCTGATCAAGTTCATTTTCCAGCGTCGCGACCTGCTGACTGAGTGCAGGCTGGGCGATGTGCAACACTTCTGCTGCCTGCGTCAGACTGCCGATATCGACGATTTTCACAAAGTACTTCAGTCGTCTTAAATTCATCTTGCCTCCGTCACTCACCCCGAATAGCGAAATGGGTCTGATCCCATCGCCCTGATAACAGAGATTTTGCAAGATGCAGGCCAGGTTTAAAAAATTCAGGTTATCAAGCAGCCAGATTTTTCCTAACGGCCCGGAAAATAAGCGTTTCTGATTACCTCTTATGGGTTAATAAGGATCAGGAATGGCTGAGAAGAGAGAGTAAAGCCGTCAGGCGCACTGTGACAGTGCAGACGCTGCGAGTCAGACGTGCAGAAAAGTGATGACAGGTTGTACAGTTTGAGTGCAGTGGAAACGCATTGCACCTGATGAAGGCTTGCAGGGCCTGAACAGAGGAGTAAAAAACAGGGAGTGAATGTAACCGCTATCAGCAGGATTTCTTATCGCTGACGAATGCCGGATGATAAAAAGCAACCGTTGCCCTCTCCCGCATCCGGAAGAAGGCAACGCCTGCTGATTAACGTTTTTTGCGGTTACGGTGCATGTCGATAGAGACCGCAGCCACAATAATCATCCCTTTGATGATGTCCTGAATGTACGCATCGACACCAACGAAGGTGAATCCGCTTTTAATCAGGCCAAGGATCACTGCGCCAATCAATGTACCGGTGATACGGCCTACGCCCCCCATCAGGCTGCTGCCACCGATAACGGCTGCGGCAATCGCATCCAGCTCGTACGACATCCCCATGCTCGACTGACCGCTGCTGACGCGCGCCGCCAGTACTACACCCGCCAGGCCAGAGAGAGCGCCTGCAATGGTGTAGACGATAATCAGATACTTATTAACGTTGATACCGGAGACTTTCGCCGAGGTCATGTTGCCGCCGATGGCGTAAACATATTTACCGTAGCGGGTATGCTTCAGGGCGATATGGAACAGCAGCGCCACCACCAGGAAAATCACTACCGGCATGGCACCCTGTCCGATTGAGGTGAAGCCATCGGAAAGGAAGCTGATCGGATTGCCCTGGGTGTAATACTGCGCCAGACCACGCGCCGACACCATCATGCCCAGCGTGGCAATGAAGGGCGGAATACCGGTGCGGGTAATCAGCACACCATTGACCACGCCCGCCAGCAAACCGACGCCGATACCGGCCGCGATAGGGATCACCGCAGGCATATTCACCAGCGACGGATACATTGGCGACAGGCTGTCAGAGGTCTGCGCCAGGCTCGCGGCCACCACTGCCGCCAGGGCGATAACGGATCCGGAGGAGAGATCGATACCGGTGGTGATGATGACCTGGGTCACGCCGACGGCGATAATCCCGATAATCGCCACCTGCAATACAATCAGGATCAGACGGTTGGTGTTGAGCAGGAAAGACTGGTCACGCACGTACCAGCCGAACATTTCAAAAATTAACGCAATCCCCACCATCACCACGAAAATGCCGGTATCTTTCGGCAATTTATGACGCAGGCTGGCAAAAAAAGAGGGTTGCTGCGGGGCTGCCGGGGTGGCAGTAGCTTTCATATTGCTCATAGTGGTCTCGCGCCTCACTCGGATGCCAACGACAGAATGGTTTCCTGATCGGCTTCTTCTTTATCGAGGATGCCGGTTATACGCCCGCCGTGCATGACCATTACCCGGTCGCTCATGCCAAGAATTTCCGGCAGTTCAGAGGAGACCATGATGATAGCCACGCCACGGTTGGCAAGTTCACTGATTAAGCGGTAAATCTCCGCTTTCGCGCCGACGTCAATGCCGCGCGTCGGTTCGTCCAGAATCAGAATCTTCGGTTGCGCCAGCAGCCAGCGGGCAATCAGGACTTTCTGCTGATTACCGCCGCTGAGGTTATTGATGATTTGATCCATGGTCGGCGTTTTGATGTTGAGACGACGGATTTGATCCATGCAGTCCTGCGCCATCTTCACATGGCTGACAAACCCGCTTTTACCGCTGTACTCCGGCATATTAACGATGCTCATGTTCTCCATTACCGATAGCACCAAAAACAGGCCGGACTTTTTACGGTCTTCGGTGAGGAACGCCATGCCCTTTTCAATCGCGGTTGAGGGTGAGTCGATCGTCACCGGCACGCCATCAATCAGGATCTCGCCGCTGTCGAAGCTCTCCATGCCGAACAGGCTCTCCATCACCTCGCTGCGACCCGCACCCACCAGTCCGGCGACGCCGAGGATCTCCCCCCGGCGCACACTGAAACTGACGTCGGTGAAACGATCTTTGCAGGTGAGATTGCGCACCGTCAGCACCTCTTCACCAATTGCGCTGTTGAATTTCGGGAACAGCTGGGTCAGTTCGCGTCCCACCATCTGGGTAATCAGCGACTGGCGGGTATATTTCGACGTCTGATCGCTGGCGATCCAACTGCCGTCACGGAAGATACTGACTTCGTCGGTGATGGTGAAAATTTCATCCATCTTATGGCTGATGTAGATGATCGCTTTGCCCTGCTCCCGCAGGTCACGAATGATGGTAAACAGATGCGCCACTTCGGTTTCTGTCAGCGCGGAGGTGGGCTCATCCATGATCACGATGTCTGAATCCCATGAAACTGCTTTGGCAATCTCAACCATCTGCTGCGACGCGATGCTCAGCTCACCCACCATCCGATCGGCTTTCAGGCGGATATTCAGGCGGTTCAGCAATTCCTGCGTCTTCTGATTAAGTCGGGCGTGATCGACAAAGCCAAATCTCATCGGCTCGCGACCCAGCCAGATATTCTCGGCGACGGTCATGTAAGGCACCAGGTTGAGTTCCTGGTGGATCATTGAAATGCCGGAACGCAACGCGTCCATGGTGTCCTGAAACTGCACCGGCTCCCCTTTAATTTTGATGGTGCCCTGATCGGGACGATACATCCCGATCAGGCACTTCATTAAAGTGGATTTGCCCGCGCCATTTTCGCCCATCAAGGCATGTACCGTTCCCGGACGCACCCGCAACGAGACGTTGTCGAGGGCTTTAACGCCGGGGAAGAACTTGCTGATGCCTTCGGCTTCAAGCGCAAAAGCGTTCATACATCACCTCCGTACAGCTGGGTCAGGAACGACTATTTCAGGTTACGCTTGGTAAACTGTTCCATGTTTTCTTTAGTAATCAACTGGTAGGGGATATTGATGACTTTCTGAACTTTCTCGCCATTCACCAGTTTGATTGCCGTCTGCACCGCACCTTCACCCTGGCCCTGCGCATCCTGGAATACCGTGGCGACCATCTTGCCCTGCTTCAGCATCTGCAGCGCATCGGGTGTGCCATCGACGCCAGCGATCAGGATTTTGTCCGGATTTTTACCCAGTGCCTGCAGCGCACCGATCGCCATTTCATCGTTGTTAGAAGCGATGGCATTGATCTCATCACCGGCAGTCATCCAGTTACTGACTACGTCTACCGCATCGTTACGGGTAAATTTGGCGGTCTGTTTCTGAACAATTTTGATGCCAGGGAATTTAGCCGCAACCTCTTCCACACCTTTGGTACGGTCACGGGTCGCTTCATTCGCCAAATCACCCATCAGGATGGCAACGTTGCCTTTGCCGTTCATCGCTTTAGCCAGCGCTTCCATCTGTAAGCGTCCAGCCAGTTCCGAATCGGACCCGACATAGGCCATTTTGCCGGTCAGCTCAGCCTGTGGACGGCGGTTGACAAAGATCAGCGGGATACCCGCTTTGCTCGCCTGGTCCATAATCGGTTTCACCGCATTGGTATCGACCGGGTTGACGATCAGCGCATCAACCCCCTGACCGATAAAGTTCTGAACCTGCTGCAGCTGCTGTGAAACGTCGCCTTTTGCATCCTCAACCTGCCCTTTAACGCCATCTTTCTGCATCTCTTTCTGCATTGAGGTACGCAGAATGGTGAGGAAGTTGTCATCAAACAGCGCCATGGAGACGCCAACTGAGATATCTTTTGCCATAACCGCGGCAGGTAACATGCAGGCTAACAGTGAGGCGACAATCGTTTTTTTAATGTTCATAGGGACCCTTCTTATTTGTTAACTTGCTCAGCGGCTGTGACCGCGAATGAAAAATATCTTTTACATTCACCCAGCCTGTCTGGCGTCTGTTTCGGGAAATTTGAGGTAAGACTTCAGGTTCTGACTATTTTTGTGATCGACCACTCCTTTTCACAATCACTTGATCTGCAAACAGTTAACTTCAAAATAGCGTTTCACTTTCAGACGATAATGACGACCGTGATGATAAGCAGTTTATTTATTCCATATAATCACGTTTTGAAATTTTTATCATAAAAGCACTGAAACGGTTGTTTTAACATCGGCAAACAACAAAACTTTGACATGCCTCTAACATCTGCGGAGAAATGCCCGCAAAGTGAGATCCTGTTGGCAGTTTGAAAATCCAGAAGAATCGGGTAAAAATCGCCAATCCGCTGCTTTTACGAGCATCTGAACGCAATTCGGTAAACAGGGCTTTGACAAGCGGGATCTGCGCCGCTAATATTCGCCCCGTTCAAGCGATTCCTCTGTAGTTCAGTCGGTAGAACGGCGGACTGTTAATCCGTATGTCACTGGTTCGAGTCCAGTCAGAGGAGCCAGAATCAGAAAAGCCCGCTCAGGGAAACCTGAGCGGGCTTTTTGCTTTTATGTTTTCGGTCACGGCGGCATGACATCCCCGCCTGAATGGCTTACACCTCAAACCCGTAGTGCGAGCCGTCCGGCAGTTCCACCACCAGCCGCAGCTTACCCCCTGCCGCATCGATATAGCGCTTGAGCGTGGAGAGCTTCAGATCGCGGCCCGGCTTCTCCATACCCGCCACGGTAGGCTGTGTAATGCCCAGCGCCTTTGCCATTTCGACCTGTGTTTTCTGCACTTTCTCGCGCAGCTCGGCAAGGTGAATGTTGAGCAGGATATCCGTCGCCATCGCCTGTGCGTCGGCAACGACTTCCGGTTTTTCATCCGCAATAAGCTGTTCAAGCGTTCTGCCCATCTGGTTACTCCTCATCTTTAAAACTATTCAGCCAGTGTGTGAATTCCCGATCGGCAACCGGAAGCATCTCCTGATAAAAACGCTTTTCATTGCCCACCTTATTTCCGGCACAAAGCACAATCGCCGTTCGGTTTGGGTCAAAAGCAAAGAAAGCCCTTATCGGATCGCCGCGACTCTGAATACGCAGCTCTTTCATGTTGATATAAACAGAGCCTTTTAGCGTATCCGCGTATGGCCTGGACAACCCCGGCCCCTTTTCGCGCAACACCATTAATGCTGCCAGTACGCAGGCGCGATCGCTCTCATTAAGCAAGGTAAACCAGCGATCAAACCTCTCCGTCGTTTTAATCATCCACACGGGATCTCCTTATTAATATAGGTCAAATACTATATAGGTGTAAAGCGATAATCGAGTGTGATGCAGGGGGATTTCAGATGCCTGTGCTTTTAGTGCAAAGTGAGAGAAGCGTTCAGCCGGGTCAGTGATGAATCCACACAACCTTCATCGTTTTGCGAGCTGTACCGGATTGGTTATGGGGTGAGATGATGTGAGGCGTTGTTATCAATAAGAAAGCCCGCTCAGGCTTCCCTGAGCGGGCTTTCACTTTGTTCGCATCGCTTCCCTGCCAGTGCAGAGTGACGCTTTTAGCGCGTGATTACGGCAGCGCGATACGGGCAATCTCGTCAGTGCCTTTGGTGGAGGAATCTTTGTTGAATTCCGCCTTAAGCGTGACATAGAGCGTGTTGTTGTCCGGGCCAATCAGCAGGCTGTTTGGGTTCTTGTCAAACGACCAGCTGTTTTTCACCGCGTAGGTGGTGGCATCCAGTTGCAGCACTTTCTTCGATTCGCGCTGGCTGATGTAAAGCTCATTGCGTTTAGCGTTGAACTTGATGCCCATCGCATCACCTTCGATACGCTTGATCACTTTGCCGGTGCGCTCATCAAAGATCAGCGTGGTTTTGCCTTTGGAGTCGTCAGTAACAAACAGGCGACCGGTAGCAGGATCTTCCGCCATGTTCAGGAACAGATACTCTTTGCCATCGCCTGCGGTCCAGCGCTTCTCGATTTTATGGCTGCGTGGATTGATCACCAGAATTTCACCCGAGCCGTTAGCCGCATAAATGCGCTCAGTCAGCGGGGAATAGATGATACCGGTGACCCATTTCCCGGCGTTTTTAATCTCGGTTTTCAGCTTAAAGGTTCGGGTATCTACGACGGAGATATAGCCCGGTTCGGCTACGCGACCGACATAAAGCTCGTTGCCGTGCCACAGGACTTCACGCGCACCCGCCGGATAGCCCTCTTTACTGATCTTGCCCGGGAACACCAGACGCTGCAGCACTTTGCCACTCTGGGCGTCCACTTTGGAGATCGCGCCATCCAGTGAGTTGGTGGTGTAGAACACCTGACCGTTTTCATCGATAGCGGTACCGAAGTTTTTCATGTCGGTATGCGTTTCGCCTTTGGTCGTCAGCGTGGCCGGATCGAGACGATAGATCATGCCGCCGTTCACATCCTTAAACGCCTGCGCGCTGGCGACAAACAACGCTTTTGACGCAGGGGAGTAAGCCATTTCGTACAGACCATCACCCAGAGCGCGTTGTGTCACTGCGGTATTAACCGGTTTTGGGGCTTCAGCGGCAGGCGCATCGGCTTTTTTAGCTGGTGCCTGACACGCTGTCAGGCTAAAGGCAGCGGCAACTGCCATGGCAACAGCGGCTTTGCGCGGGCTTAACGATTTCATGCTGAACTCCGTCAGGAAATAAAGAATGAGAATCATACGCATTAACAGCCAGTAATCAAATGACGACGCTACTATCCAGACCTGTCCGGTCATTTTACCCGCGTTAAACCGCTTAACTGCCCCGTGAAATTCCACCTGAATGCCCTTTTTCTGCTTTCAAATCTGATAAACACCAGCAACTAAAAGGCTTTAAATTTTCCTATCACATTGAATTATAAATAATTAACATAAAGTTACACTTTCGGTTGAATCCTTTGAAGAATATATAAAGCAAATGATTATCATTGGCGTTCTCATAACTGGCTGAGCGTCTTTCTCCAGAAGTTGAGTGGATAAAAAATAACAACCAAAGACACAACGGTTTAACTCAATACCAATTTTTAATGGAAAATTTTATGGCTCGTAGTGGCAGGGAATCAGGTTTCAGAAACAGCTTTAGCGTCTCATTACTGACACTGGGGATACACGCCCTCTTCCACCCCGCCCTGGCGGCGGAGGAGACATCGCAGGATATGGTGGTCAGCGCCACGACTGACGAAACCAGTGACAGCGGTAAGCAGAATTACGCGGTGCAGACCACCCGCGCGGGCACCAAATTAATGCTGACACCGCGAGATGTGCCTCAGTCACTCAGCGTGGTGACGCAGCAGCGAATGCAGGATCAGGATCTGCAATCGGTTAATGATGTGCTGACCAACGCCACCGGTATCTCCACCAATCTTATCGACAGTGAACGCTCCGAGTACTATTCACGCGGCTTCAAAGTCAGCAACTTCACTTTCGATGGCATTCCGACCTCGGTTAACGATACATGGAATTACGGCGACGCGGCGTCCGACACGGCAATCTATGACCGTATTGAAATCGTGCGCGGTGCGACCGGCCTGATGACCGGAGCGGGCAGCCCTTCGGCCTCGATCAATATGGTACGTAAACATGCTGACAGCAAAACCGCGACCGGCACGCTGAGTGCCAGTTATGGCAGCTGGAACAAGCAGCGCTACGTGGCGGATCTCTCTGCCCCGCTTAACAGCGATGGCAGCCTGCGCAGCCGTGTGGTGACGGGTTATACCGATCAGGAGAGCTGGCTGGATCGCTATCAAAAAACCAAAAAATTCATCTATGGCGTGATTGATGCAGACCTTACCGACAAGACGACGCTGTCACTGGGCTACGACTATGAAGATGACAACACCGGCAATCCAACCTGGGGTGGCCTGCCGATGTTTTACAGTAACAACGCCACGACACATTACGACCGCAGCCTGAATTCATCAGCTAACTGGGCGCGTTACAACACTAACTCGCGCAAAGTCTTTGCGGATATCGACCATAACTTCGATAACGGCTGGAATATTCATATCAACGGCACGCATGCTGAGAATACCTTCAGCGATAAGCTGCTCTATGTGATGGGCAATCCCGATCAGGAGAGCGGTGAAGGCACTACCGGTTACGGCAGTATGGATCGCGGCAAGCGTAAAATGGATTCAATCGATGGCTTTGCCAGCGGCCCGTTTGAACTGCTGGGTCGTCAGCACCTGTTGATGGCCGGAGCAAGCTACAGCCGCCAGCATAATGCCGCTTACAGTCAGGATGGATTCAGCGATGCGGAGGCGGGTGAAATCACTGCCGCCGATATGGGGATTTTCAATAATAGCTGGACCGGTAACTTAGCGGAGCCGGAGTGGCAGGGCTGGTATCTCAACGCTGATGACACTGTTCGTCAGAAATCGGTCTATAGCGCTGCACGTCTGTCGCTGGCCGATCCGCTGTCGCTGATTATTGGCGCTCGCTATACCCAGTGGAGCACCCATGGCAGCAGCGGAGAGATGACTAAAAATAACACCACGCCTTATGCAGGGCTGGTGTATGACATTAATGACACCTGGTCCGCCTATGGCAGCTACACCGCCATTTTCCTGCCGCAGACTTATCGCGATACTCACGGCAGTTACCTCTCACCGGTGACAGGTAAAAGTTACGAGACCGGTCTGAAATCCGCCTGGAACGATGGCCTGCTGACCGCCAGCGTAGCAATTTTCCGCATCGAGCAGGATAACGTTGGACAGGCAATTGATGGTGTTTATCTGAGCGGCAATGAGCAGGCCTATGACGCCGCCAAAGGTGCAGTGAGTAAGGGTGCCGAGTTCGAGCTGAATGGCGCGCTGACCGATAATCTGCAGCTGACCTTTGGCGCAACCCGCTATGTGGCACGCGATAAAAGTGGCCGGTTCAACAGCTATCAGCCGCAAACCTCATTCAAGCTTTTCACCCGTTATCAGTTAGCCGCGATCCCCGAGCTCACCGTTGGTGGCGGAATTAACTGGCAGAACCGGGTGTTTAAAGATGTGACCAATGCCAGCGGCGACAGCGTGCGGGTATATCAGGGCAGCTACCCGCTGGCCTCGTTGTTTGCCCGCTATCAGGTGAATAAGCAGGTTGCCGTACAGGCCAACGTCGATAATCTCTTTGACCGTGAATATTACAGCTATATGAACAGCTACGTTTACGGTGAGCCACGTAACGTGAATGTCAGCGTGTCTTATCAGTTCTGATAATGGTGAGCTGAGAGGCCAGACAGCCCGCGATTGCGGGCTGTTTAGTGTGCTGATTTAACAGGCATGATGCGTGTCAGGGCTGTCCTTCCATATTCCAGCGCGCTGATCCCATCACATCGAAAACATGCTGGTCGGTGAAAGCCGGAAATCTGGCGCGTTTTGCCGCCACTTTGAGCGCGTTGCAATAATCTTTATCGCCCCCTTTGATAATAAAATTATCCAGGGTGCCATCAATTTTGAAATCCAGATGGGCATTACAGCGTTTCCCCTTCCAGGCGTGCGGCTCTGATAGTGCAGCATCCAGCGCTTTTTTTATGCCAGATGCCTGCTGACCATAGATATCGTTGTCCCCGACTTTTCCTGAACGGTTATAGCTGCAGGTTTCGAGTGCGCTTTTTTTAATGCATTCGTGTGGAGTGAGAGGCGCACAACCGGCTAACAGGGCACAGCAGAAAATGGGAATGATCTTTTTCATGGATAAGTCCTTTTAGGTGAAAAGGGAACGGCGTCCTGCTCCCTGGTTATTCTGATATCAGGCTAAGCTAAACCCCTGCAAAGTGAATCAACACAGGTTTATTTTCCCGTTTTTTTTCGCCAGAAGAGAGAGAAAGCAATCGCTGTTAATACGCCAATCAGGGGCATCGTGGCCGCGCCCGCCAGAAAGTTGTGCTGGTCGATGCGTTTGTCCCTGCGGATATTCGCGAAGCGTGCGAGTGCCTGTTTTTCATCTGAGGCACGAACTTCCTCGAACTGTTTTTTATAACCCTGCTCTGTCAGATCGAAAGCTCGTGTTACGTCCGATCTTTCAAGTGCAACAGTGTATTTGCCTTTGGTATAGAACCTGTATTCTGACATTCAGCGATCTCACATCCCGGAGGATAGATTTGCACTATATCGGGTATGAATGGGTTTGCAGAACGCTTTTGGAAAATAGTGCGGCACAATACAGGCTCCAGCCTCCCTGCTGAGTTAACCGCATCTCCTTTTCCAGCAAACTGCATGCAGTATTGCGGTAATATTTCCCGTGATGACCGTGGCTGTTAACTCTCTTCGGTTATCACTTCAAGCCCCAGATTCTCCCGCAGCGTGGCAAACTCATACTCATCGCGAAACAGTCCGCGACGGCGCAGTTCCGGGATCACCAGCTCCACAAACAGATCCAGCTGTTCCGGCATAATGGCTGGCATGATGTTAAAGCCGTCCGCGCCGCCCTGCTCCAGCCACTGCTGGAAGTCGTCGGCGATATCTTCAGCGGTACCGACAATCACGCGGTGTCCGCGTGAACCGGCGGCGACGGCGGCCAGCTCACGCAGCGTCAGATTCTCGCGCTTTGCCATATCGGTCATCAGCTTAACGCGGCTCTGATTACCTTCGCCCAGCGGAACCTCCGGTACCGGGCCATCCAGTGGATATTGGCTGAGATCCATACTGAACCGCAGTGAAAGCTGACGAAGCCCGTTCTCGATATCCACCAGCGTATTCAGCTTTTTCCAAAGCGCCTTCGCCTCCTCACGCGTGCGGCCAATAATCGGCATGACACCGGGCATAATCACGACATGATCCGGGTTACGCCCGGCGGCAATGACCTGCTCCTTTTGAGTGCGATAGAACGCTTGCGCTTCCTCCAGACTGGCGGAGGCGGTAAAGATCACTTCCGCTGTCTCAGCTGCCAGCTTCTGACCATCAGCAGAAGAACCTGCTTCGATAATCACCGGACGTCCCTGTGGCGAACGCGTGATGTTCAGGGGGCCTTGTACCTGAAAATGCTCGCCCTGATGGTTGATCGGTTTGATCTTCTCATCAACAAAATAGTCCCCGGTCGCTTTGTCGGGCTGTACTGCCCCCGCTTCCCAGCCCCGCCACAATTTGTCTGCCACCTCAAGGAACTCCCGCGCACGGGCATAGCGGGAAGCGTGGTCGGGCATATCGCTGCGGCTGAAGTTACGTGCAACGTCAGTGGAAAACGAGGTCACGACGTTCCACGCGGCCCGGCCACGGCTGATGTGATCCAGTGACGAGAAACTGCGCGCCAGCGTAAAGGGATCGCTGAAGGTGGTAGAGGCGGTTGCGGCCAGGCCAATACGTCTGGTGTTGACCGCCAGCGCCGCCAGCATCGTCAGCGGTTCAAGGCGTGCCATGGTCGACGGCAGACGATACATGCTGGTTGCCAGTGCATCACCCACAAAAAACAGGTCGAACTTACCCGCTTCGGCTTTTTTAGCCAGCGTGATCAGCCAGTCGATATCAGTGGGATCGCCCAGCTGTTCCGTCAGACGCCAGCCGCTCACGTGCTGACCCACCGGTTGAACAAACAGGCCGAGCCGCAGGCGACGTGATGGAGTGAAATGATTCATGAACGATTCCTGGTCTGTAAGGTGTAAAGGCGCGCCGCAGCGCGCGCTTAAAAAAGGGTGTCCGTCGCCAGCAGCGCCTGCTCCAGCGCGCGGGCGGAGACGCTAAACGGCAGCCGTTCTGCGCAGGCCTGGGGGAATTTAACCTGCTGCGCGATGTTGCGTAGCGCGCTATGGCGATCGCCGCGTAACACCGGCAGCTTCAGCGGCATATCGTAGTGACGCAGCAGCGCAAGGAGTTCCGCATCCGCGACGCCGTCATGTTCTATCAGTGACTGCACCAGCAGGCTGAAGCCGACTTTCTCACCGTGCAGCCAGTGATGCAGCTCCGGCAGGTGCGTCAGTCGATTGTGAATGGCGTGCGCAAAGCCCGGCGTCGGCAGCAGGTCGCGCACACTGTTCGCCAGTCCGGCGAGCACGATAGTGGCATCAATGACTCTGACCAGTTCAGGCGTGACCCGCTGCTGCTGGCAGGCCAGGATCGCGGCGTCTCCCTGCTGCCGGAAAGTGTCAAGCGCCTGCCGCGCGGTCATCACCTTAAGATCCAAAGCCAGATCATCAGGGTTGTGCTGCTGATAAGGCCGGAATTCATAATATTTGGCCAGCGCATCCACAATACCCGCTTTCAGGTAGCGCACATCGCTCCGGACGATCACTTCACTGTCCACCAGCACCAGCTCCGGCATTTTCCCCAGCGGCTGGCTGTGCAGATGGCCGCCTTGCTCGTTATAGATGATGGCAATCGGTGACCAGGCCGCGCAGGTTGCCGCCTGGGTCGCAAAGTTAACCAGTGTGACCGCCGGCAACTGGCTGGCAGCGGCTTTAGCCGCATCCAGCACGCGTCCGCCCCCAATCGCCAGCAGCAGTTCTGCGCCCTGCTGTTCGGTATGGTGTTTTAAGCTGGCGATGGCCTGTTCTGTACATTCGCCCTCTAAATAGTCGAGCTGCCAGCGGATGCCATTCTCTTCAAGACTCTGGCTTAATTCCGGATTAACCGCCTGCCACGCCTGAGGAGAGGTAAAAATACGAATATGGGTGGCATAGGGTTTAATAAACTGACCGGCGCGGATGCGCAGGCCCGCCTCATGCGCATAGGCTCGCGGAGATGTAATGGCTAACACAGCAGCATCCTGATTATATAAAATAGAAAAAGACTTTTATTACAGTGAGTTAATAGCGTTTCATGGAATTTAATTTCTTTTCTGAATACTACGACAAATAACAATTTAAGCAATCAAAAACCGGCCATTTCATATTCACAAATCCGCATTAGGTTAGTTATTTTTCACACATAGCGACCCGGCTTTTACTGTTAATCTCTCATTCTGGCTGAATGAATTAACTGCCTGCCTGGCAGTTTTCCGGGAAATATTATGCAACTCGATTTTCGTCAGGTCAGAGAAGATGAGGTAGATGTTTATCTGGCGCTGATGCATGCCGCCTATGCACCCGTTAAAGCACTGGGCATTAAATTTGATGCCGCCACGGCTGACCGCGCTACAGCATTACGCCATCTGCAGAATCATGGCGTGTATGCGCTCTACATGCGTGACCAGATGGTTTCATCAGTGACCGTTCGCTATCCCTGGGGGCCGCTGCCCGGCCCGTTTGGGCTGCCGCATATCGGCTGGTTTGGCGCGCATCCCGACTATCCCGGCCACCATTTTGGTCGCCAGGTTCAGGATCGGTTAGAGCAGGAAATCCTGATCGATCAGTTGCATGCCCCAGCGGTCTCGCTGGGCACCGCCACCCATCACCCCTGGCTGAAAGAGATGTATCTGAAACGTGGCTTCCAGCCGATGCATACCCGCGATCTCGGTAAAGGTCACATCACCCTCTATATGAAAAAAGTACTGGACCCGGCGGCACATGATGCCTGGCTGAGCCGCCAGACAGCAGCAGAAGGAAACCCGCTATGAGCAGCGATAATCCCGCATCACTGGGCGAACAGCCGATCGCGTTTCGCCACGAACTGCACCGTTTTCCGGAGCGACCGCAATGAACCTGAGCGTAATGCTGGCTGAACATATCCTTTATAGTCAGCCGGATGAGTCAGCGCACCAGCACGCGCGTGAAGGTGTGCGGGACTTCCTGGCGGTGAGCTGGCCGGTGTTACAGGGCGAGGTGCCGGATAGCGGCTTACCGGCACTGCGCACAATCTACCGCGACGGCAGCGTGCGCTCGCAGGCGCTGCTGCTGGGCTATGCCGGACATGCGCTGGACTACGATGATTTTCATGCCGATTTTCGCGGTCACCCCAGCGTAGTGATCCTGCCCGCCCTGCTCGCCTGGCAGCAATATCAGCCAAAGCGCCTGAACCGTTTTCTGGATGCTTACGTCACGGGTGTGGAAATGGCAGGTCGCCTGGGACTGGCTGTCAGCCAGCAACATTACGCGCTGGGCTATCACAACACGGCAACGCTGGGCACCCTGGCAGCGGCGGCGGCACTGGCGCGTTTGCTGGCGCTGGAGAGTGATGCAACCGCGACCCTGCTGGGGATCGCTGCCACCCAGGCCAGCGGGCTACGCGCGCAGTTTGGTTCGGCGGTGAAACCACTGCACGCTGGTTTTGCCGCAGAACGTGCGGTGTCAGCGGCTCTGCTGACACTGGCCGGAATAGATGGCCGTCAGGCGGGTGTGATTGAGGCTTTTCTGGCAGCCAGCAGTTCGGGTCAGGCGCAGCCGGAGAAATTGCTGGAAAACTGGGGCCGCCCCTGGCGGATTAGCGCGCCCGGACTGGAGTTCAAACCTTTCCCAACCTGCGCAGGCACCCACAGCGCAGCGGAAGCGGCACAAATGCTGCGCCAGCAGTGGCTGGCAGCCGGCAAACCTCTTGATGCGCTGCTGAGCCAGATTGTCGATATCACCGTCGCCTTCCCGCCAGGCGGTGACATCGCCGCTTCCATATCCGTTCCGACGCACGGCATTGAAGCGCGTTTCAGCCTGGAATATGTGATTGCTGCGATGCTGATCTACGGCGATCTGCGTTTGCAGGATTTTGCCGAAGGCGATCTCAATCATCAGATTATGCCGCTGGCCGCCCGCGTCCGTCGTACTCCCGATAACAGCGCGCCGCCCGATGCGATTAACCCCGCCCTGCGCTTCCATGACGTCACGCTGACGCTGAGTGATAGCACAAAGCTGCATCAGCGCCGCACGCGCCAGCAGTCACTGGCAGAGAGTGTGGATGTATACAGGAAACTGCAGCTGGCGCTGAAGGCGTCGTCGCCCGATCTGCTGGCAGCCAGTGAGCTGCGTTCAACGGCAGATTTGCAGGCGCTGGGCCGCGCAATGCTGAGCGCCCTGTAACCGACTCATAACGGGGGAATAAAGGCCTGCACCGGCGTAACTTCCCCGGCAAATTTACGCACCTGTACCACCGTAATCTGCCCGCTAGATCCCTGCGCCAGAGATGACGTCCCGATATCCAGCGTCAGCACATTGGGATTACCGTGACGACAAAGCGGACGGGCGGCAGTGGCGTCGACCGGATCGTACCAGGCACCGGTTGGCAGCTGTACCACGCCAGGCATAACCGTGTCGGTGAGACGTGCGCTGGCGAGCACATGGCCCCGATCGTTATAAAGCTCAATGATGTCGCCATCCGCGATAGCCCGGGCTGCGGCATCCTCGCTGTTGAGGCTACAGACTTCGCGCCCGCCACGCTTGCCACTCTGACTGAAATCACCAAAATCGAGCTGACTGTGCAGGCGCGTCGCGGGCTGATTGGCAATCAGCCAGAATGGGTAGTCGGCGCTGGGTTTTTGCTGCGGTTCACGCCATACCGGATGGCCGGGACAGTTGTCATAACCAAAGCTGGCGATAGTGGCGGAGAAGATCTCAATTTTGCCGCCTGCTGTGGGCAGCGGTGCAGCATCAGGGTCAGCGCGAAACGCATTGATCATCCGTCCACCATCCTTCACCTGCGGCAACTCAAGGATGCCCTGCTGCCAGAACTGATTAAAATCCGGTGTCTGCACCTGATGCGCCGCCAGTTTTTCCTGTAGCTGATGGTAAAGATGCTGCAACCAGCCTCGCGCATCGCGCCCTTCGCTAAACGCTTCTTCCCGGCCAAGTTGCCGGGCCAGCTCACGGAAAATCGTGTAATCGTCCCTGGCTTCGGCGTAAGGCTGTGCCACTGGCTGCATGGCGATTAAATGGCGATCGGTCGGCGCACCGCCGATATCCTCTCGCTCCAGGGTCATGGTGGCGGGCAGGACGATATCAGCATGACGCGCACTGGCGGTCCAGACGCTCTCATGCACGATGAACGTATCCAGCTGGCAAAACGCCTGACGCAGCCGGGCCAGATCCTGATGGTGGTGAAACGGATTGCCGCCCGCCCAGTAAGCCAGCCGGATATGAGGATAAGTAAGCTGACGGCCATTGTAGTCAAACCTGGTGCCGGGATTGAGCAGCATATCGGCAATACGGGCTACCGGAATAAAGCGGTCGATGCCATTTTTGCCCTGCGGCAGGGACGGAAAGCTGACCAGATTGTGATGTTTGCCATAATGGCCCAGCGCACCCAGTGCATAGGTATAGCCGCCGCCGGGCAGCCCGGGCTGTCCGAGTGCCGCCGCCAGCACCAGGCCAAGCCAGACCGGTTGTTCGCCATGCTCGGCGCGTTGTAAGGCATGGGCGACCGTAACCAGTACGCGCTTGCCGTGCAGCTGTCGGGCGAACTGCCTGATCAGGTCGCTGCTGACGCCACAGATCGCGGCCGCCCAGGGCGCGTCACGCACCACGCCATCCTCTTCACCCCGGATGTAGGCCACCATCTGAGGCCAGCCGACACAGTAGCGCGCCAGAAATGCCTCATCGGTTAACCCTTCGGTGATTAATACCGCCAGCAGGCCGAGTATAAACGCCGCATCCGTTCCGGGTCGCAGCGCCAGCCACTCACCCTGTGCTTCCTCTGGCAAATCGCTTTTCAGTGGGCTTACCGAGATAAAACGGGTGCCGCGCTGTGCTGCACGCTGCATAAAACCGCGCTCGGTATGCTCACTCAGGCCGCCGCTGGCCACCTGGGCATTTTTCAGCGCCAGCCCGCCAAACGCCAGCACCACCTCGCTGTGACCGGCAATCTCTTCCCAGCTCACGCCACGCCGGGCGACTTCATTCATGTCGCCCACAATATGCGGCAGCAATACCGATGCCGCGCCGGAGCTGTAGCTGTTAACTGAGCGAACATAGCCGCCCAGCGTGGTGTTCAGGAAACGGTGCACCTGACTTTGGGCGTGATGGAAACGGCCTGCGCTTGACCAGCCGTAAGATCCGCCAAAAATCCCCGCCGGGCCGTAAGCCTCACCGACCCGCTTAAGCTCCCGTGCAACCCGATGACTGGCTTCCTCCCAGCTAACCGCGACATATTCATCTGCCCCGCGACGCCGATCCGGGCCAGGCCCGTTTTCCAGCCAGCCTCGCCTTATCATCGGCCGTGCGACGCGTGCCGGGTGATTAAGTGCATGACGGAAGTTTTGCAACAGCGGACTGGGGTCGGGATCGCCCCCGAACGGCTCAATAAGCAGTTGATCGCCGCTGCGCTCAGCGTGAAAAGCGCCCCAGTGGGCGCTGTGCATTACCGGTTTTTGCGTCATCCTACTTCCTGGCTTTCACAAAAGAAACGGTGCTCAGAGCACCGTTGCGATAAAGTTTCTGACGCGTCCGTTGTCTGGATCGTCAAGTACCTGCTGCGTCGGGCCAGCCGCCACAATTTTGCCGCTCTCCATAAAGACGATGTTATCGGCGACCTCGCGGGCAAATCCGATTTCATGGGTGACAACCACCATGGTGATACCGGAATGCGCCAGCTGTTTAATGACCTGCAGCACTTCACCCACCAGTTCCGGGTCAAGCGCCGAGGTCGGTTCATCAAACAGCATAACGCCAGGATCCATCGCCAGTGCGCGGGCAATCGCAACGCGCTGCTGCTGACCACCGGAAAGGTTTTGCGGCCACTCATCTTCGCGACCAGACAGCCCCACCTGTTTCAGCAGCGCCAGTGCTTTGCTGGTCGCCTGATGGCGACTCTGCTTTTTCACCCGCATCGGCGCATCCGTGATGTTCTGCAGCACGGTACGGTGCGGGAACAGGTTAAATTGCTGAAACACCATGCCGATTTCCGCCCGCTGGCGTGCAATGGCACTGCTGTTGAGTTCGTGCAGCGCCTGGCCTTTTTGTCGGTATCCCACCATCTGGCCGCCGATACGGATGGTGCCACCATCCAGCTTCTCAAGGTGATTAATGCAGCGCAGCAGCGTGGATTTACCGGAGCCGGATGGCCCCAGAATCACCGTGACCGACCCGGCAGGTATATCCAGGTTAACGTCGTCGAGGATGGTTACGCCAGAGAAGCGCTTAGTGACCCTGCGCAGTGCAATTGCTTCAGCCATTGCTCACACTCCTTTGTGTTTTCGGCAGCGAAAAGCGCGGCAACGACGGCCAGAGGCTGCGCTTTTCACGCCGCGTGACACCGCGGCCAAAATAACGCTCCACGTAATACTGGCCCACCGACAGCACTGAGGTCATCAGCAGATACCACAGGGTGGCGACCAGCAGCAGCGGGATCACTTCATAGGTGCGCTGATAGATAATCTGCGCCGAAAACAGCACATCCTGCAGAGAAATCACTGACACCACTGCCGTGGTTTTCAACTGGCCAATGATCTCGTTACCCGCTGGCGGCATAATGGCGCGCATCGCCTGCGGTAAAACGGTATGACGGAAAATCTGAGCCGGGCGATATCCAAGCGCGCGTGCCGCTTCAATCTGCCCATTACCCACGCTCTGGATACCCGCGCGCACAATTTCTGCGGCATAGGCGGACTGATGCATGACCAGCGCGATCACTGCCGCACTAAACGGGCTGACCAGCGCGTTGGACTGTGCACTCCAGATCTCACCTAAACCGGGAATCGACAGCGCTATTCTGGGATAGAGCGCCGCGATGTTGTACCAGAGAAACAGCTGCACCAGCATCGGCACACCACGGAAAAACCAGGTGTAGGCCCAGCTCACCGCAACCAGAACCGGGTTTGATGAGAGACGCATCAGCGCCAGCACCGTGCCGAAGGCAAAGCCCAGCACCACTGAAATGGCGGTGAGCTGCAGCGTCATTAACACCCCCTGCAGAATGGAGGGCGCAGTGAAGTTTTCTGCGATGATCCCCCACTCAAAGCGCGGATTGTTAATCATCGAATGTGCCATCGCCACCACGCACAACAGCACCACCAGCGCACTCAGCCAGCGTCCGTAGTAGCGTTTACTGACGATTTTCAGATCGTCAGTGTGGTTCTGAATCGCACTCATTTAAAAATCTCTTCGTTGCGTCGGGCTTCGGTCACAGCACCAAATCCGATTCCCCAGTTATCGAGGATTTTCCGGTAGCTGCCATCTTTGATTAAGGAGTTCAGCGCGGCCTGCACGGCAGGTTCAAGCGGAGAGGCTTTCGGGAAAGCGACAGAGACCGGTGCATCGTTAACGGTGATTTCGCCGCTCATAGTCAGCGGTTTGATTACCTTAACCTGCCACAGCAGCCCCTCATAAGGCCCCAGGAACAGCGGTACGCGCCCGCTGACCACCGCCTGCACGCCAGCCGGACGATCCGGGAATATCGCTACCTTGATGGGCTGCTTACCTGCGGCCTCACAGGCTTTACTGGCTTCTTCCAGCCGCGTAACCTGGGTGGTACCGGAACCGGCGCCGACCTCTTTGCCGCAGACGTCACTGAGTGATTTAAACGGGGCGATACTGGCGTCTTTTCGGGAAATAATTCCCAGCAGGCTGGCGTTGTAGTAGCCGACAAAGTCGATCTGTTTCAGGCGGGTCGGTGTGGCATTTATGTTCGACAGCGCCACATCGTAACGTCCGGTTTTCAGACCGGGAATGATGTTGTCGAAGCCGCCCGTGTCGCGCCACTCTACCGCGATACCCAGACGTTCACCCACCGCATTCATGATGTCGATTTCGCGACCGGCCAGCGTCTTATTATCTTCTTTATAAAAGGTAGTTGGCGGCGTATTCGGGTTTGTTCCTGCCACAATGTAGCCACGCTTGAGGATATCCGCAGGAATCAGCGTTTTCAGCGCCGGATCGGCTTTAACATGTATGCTGCTGTCAGCAGGCACTGAGGGTTCTGCCGCAAAGCTGACGGATGCGTTGAGCACGAGTGTGAAAAGGGTCATTCTTTTTATCAATTTCACCGGAACCTTTCTCCTGATATTTAAAATGTTCCCCCAGAGGGAAAAGCGATCGTGACCTGTTGTCAGCGCTGAAAGAAAGCCAGATAAGCGGCGGGCTCCAGAGCTTTTATCATCCTCGTAACGTTCTGTTGTCATTCTCAGTGAAGACCGGCGGCGATCACAAATGCTAAAACCGGGAATATTTTGCTGGAATATGGCAATGGCGCGCGTTGCGAGGCTGTTGAACAGGCGCTGGCATCCTGTGACCGAAGAGATGAGCAGTTTGGTAAGGATTGGCGAGGCGAGAAAACGTCATACTGCGGTTAATTAATTGGCACAGCCAGGCTCTGATGATTAATAAAAATATAATTTCATTGATAAGTATTTATTGAAAAATCATCCCTCTGCGCCTGACCGATTCTTTTATCCGGGACTTATTTGATCAAAATCAATAACTATTTATTCAGGTAATGTAAAGACTGCAGCAGGCACAGGAATCATAATTTTAATCAAAATTATCAATACATTACACGAAGTAAATCAAAGATTAGCAGGCAGATAGTTTCCCTTGAGAATAATGAAAGCCTCAATAATCAGATCATTGAGTAAGCATAAATAATATTAAAGATTAGTCTGGCGCTGACGATAAGAAGATTATCTTTGAATTATTTAACAGCCTCTTCTCTGCTTCTGATATCTCACTAAAGGTGAACCTTATGGGCCTTGCTCAACGCATCTCCGATATTAAAATTGGGAAAAAACTGGGCGTCGGTTTTATCGTCGTCATTGCTGCCTCCCTCGCCATTACTTTTATCGCTTTCGATTGTTTTCGCAGTATTAAAGACAACTCCGCCCGGCGCACGATTACCGTGGAGATGGTAAACACGTTAAGCAAGGCACGCCTTAACCGCACCCTCTACCAGTACACCAAAGATCCCAAATTTGCCACGCAGAACGTTCAGGCCCTGAAGGAGTTAGATGCCCTTTATAAACGGCTGGATGGATTCAAATGGGATGAGATGGGCCAGCAGAAAGTCGCGCTGATGGGGCAGTTACTTAACGATTATCAGAATCAGCGCCAGACATTCGTGACGGCTGCGCAGGCGACAAGCAGCGCCTTTGATGCCATTAAACCGGGTGCCCTGATTGCGCTTGCGCATCAGTTTGAATCACTCGATATGGCTCTGACACCCGATGCGGCGCTGCCGGTCATGCACCTGGCCGCAGCGCTGTTTGATGCGGCCAATGTTGAAAAAGCGTTTCTCGATAAGCCGTCTGAGGCCAGCAGAGAGGCGATTCTTGAAGAATACACCGCTATCAACACCCTGAGCGAGCAACTGGATATTTTCGCCCAGCCGAATATTAATGACGTAACGCGAAATGTGCTCAGCACTCTGACGCAGCAACGCCAGGCTTTAACGCGCTATGTCGATGCGACAGAGAAAGAAAAGAGCGAATCGGCGGGCCTGACCACCACCGCAGAGCGGCTCAATGCGGTGGTCTCCGATACCTTTGCCTATCAGTCCCAGCTATCCTCTGAATTTATCAAACAGGCGGAGTGGCGCATTGCTTTTGCCGCGCTGATTTGTGTGGTGCTGAGTCTGCTGATTGCCTGGCGGATCACCCGCAACATTACGCTGCCATTGAAAGAGACGCTGAACGCAGCGCAACGTATTGCCAGCGGTGATTTAACAACCTCACTGAAAACCACACGTGGTGATGAGTTAGGTCAGCTGATGCAGGCGGTAGATGCAATGAACATCAGCCTGCAGAATATCATCACCAACGTGCGTGATGGCGTCAGCAGCGTGGCGCGTGCCTCGGCGGAAATCGCGGCAGGTAATACCGATCTTTCATCCCGCACAGAACAGCAGTCTGCCGCAGTGGTTCAGACCGCGGCCAGCATGGAAGAGCTCTCTTCAACGGTGAAACAGAATGCGGAGAACGCTCACCATGCGAGTCAGCTGGCGACAGACGCGTCAGTGAATGCCGGACGTGGTGGCGAGATTATCCGTGACGTTATCGAAACCATGAACAACATCAGCCAGAGTTCGGGCAAAATCGGCGAGATCATTCACGTCATCAACAGCATCTCTTTCCAGACCAATATTCTGGCCCTTAACGCCGCCGTCGAAGCGGCACGAGCCGGAGAGCAGGGTCGCGGATTTGCGGTGGTTGCCGGTGAAGTCAGAAATCTGGCCCAGCGCAGTTCACTGGCCGCCAAAGAGATTGAAACGCTGATACGCGAGTCACTTGATCGGGTTCATGATGGTTCTGAGTTTGTGGAACGCGCCGGTACCACCATGGATGACATCGTCCGCTCTGTCAGTCAGGTTAAAGATATTATGGGTGAAATTGCTGCCGCCTCTGACGAGCAAAACCGCGGCATTTCTCAGATCGCCACGGCAATGGCCGAGATGGATACCACGACGCAACAGAACGCCGCGCTGGTTGAAGAGTCCTCCGCCGCAGCCAGCTCACTGGAATCTCAGGCTGATGAACTGGAAAAAACAGTGGCCGTATTCCGTCTCTCTCCCGGACAAAGCAGCGTCAGCCGGGGCGCACCTGCCCTGTCGCCGCGTTTAGTGCCCGCAGTGCCCGTTAATGCATCAGCAGACTCAAGCTGGGAAAGCTTTTAACGGTTAGCGAAGCGTTAATTCTGTCTGACCGTAAATAGAGCCAGCCTTAATTGATTGAGGCTGGCTGAAATAACAGCCCTCTTCAGACAAATAAGTGATCTGATTAATCAGAAGATAATAAGCCGTAGCGGTTAACGCGGGAATGACATGGTCAGGCGAGCATCCGGAAACTGAGGGAAGGTCATATTTCGGCCACGACAGCTGAAACAAGCTGGCTCGTGCCTGATGATTCCGGTTTATATCCCGGCTGGCTTTGAAATGAGGGTAGATAAGAATCGCGATCGGTCTGTACAGAAAGCGATGGAGAGAGAGTTGTCGTCCCTGACAGCTTCTCCGGCCGGTCTACGCTTTCGCGCAACCGATGAGGTCATCCGCTTCGTCGTTTTCCGGCCGGAGCCGGACTACGTCCATTGGCATCAGTTCCGTTACTGCTAGTTCAGCTCTTCGTTCAGGCTTGCAAGCGTCTGCAGGTACGGCACCTGCTGTTGAGCAATCGCCGGTGACTCAAAACTACTCAGCCAGCTTCTGGCTTCGGCGATTTTCGTCAGCCGATCCGCGTTGCTTTCAGATTTCGCCATATAACCCAGTTGGGTAAAGAGTGTTGCGATACTGATTTCTTTTTCACCCAGGGCAAGGCTTAGTGCCGCTTCGCCAATAATGACGTGGCCTTTCTCGTCGTTTTGAAATAACACAGAAAATCCTCCATTAGATACGAATTGATGACAACCTCACCAGAGACTGTAGTCGTAAAAGAGAGAACTGCCCGAATTTATCACTAAAAATCGCGCAACTTGCTGAACAAATGTTCTTAATGTTTTTTTTCCGGATTGTTCTGTTTGTCTCTGCCGCCCTTCCTGTCAGACTTGCTTTTAAATTCACGATGGGATGTAACCATGAAACTTTCCATTCTCCTTACGCTGCTGGCTGCGACGGTCTGCTCCGTTTTTGCTGCCCATGGCAAATTTGAAACGCAGCAGGCTGGCCAGTCACTCTTCACGCAAAGCGGGGAAACGATCAGCGAAGAATAATGGCTGCGCGCGGCATCGTCAGTGACCGGCCAATCGGTTATGATCCGTTGCCATTTACCTGCCGGTTGCCCGATGTCTGCCATTATCGATACGTTTATCGCCCCGCCCTGCTTTGATGAGATAACCCTTCTCTTTCAGGACGACCATCTGCTGGTGATCAATAAACCCAGCGGTTTGCTGAGCCTGTCAGGCAAAAATCCGCAAAACCTCGATTCGGTGCATCATCGGCTGGTGAAGCTTTTTCCTGGCTGCACGCTGGTTCATCGGCTCGATTTTGGCACCTCCGGGCTGATGGTCGTAGCACGGAGCAAAGCGATTAACGCGGCACTCTGCCAGCAATTCAGCCAGCGCAGCGTGCGTAAAACTTATCAGGCGCTGCTGTGCGGGCACCTTGCCGATGACGAAGGCGTTATTGATGCCGCGATAGCGAAAGATCCGGCGCAGTTTCCCCGGATGGTGATTTGCCCGATCCAGGGGAAACCTGCGCGCTCACGCTACCGGGTCATGGAACGCGGTTATTATCAGGAAAAAAAGGGAAAGGGATTGCCGGTCACGCGGGTTGAACTGATGCCGGAAACCGGGCGCACCCATCAGCTGCGCATTCACTGTCAGCAACTGGGGCACCCGATTCTGGGCTGTGATCTCTACGGCGGGCTTTTGCTACCTGGCGCAGATCAGGCAGAGAGACTGATGCTGCACGCCAGCGCACTGACGTTTGTTCATCCTGTCAGCGGCAGCACGCTGCAACTCTCTGCCGACAGCCCGTTCTGAATGCGTCAGCGCGCTGTTACCACATCAAATCATCGGGCACTTTGAAATCAGCATAAGGATCATCTTCGTCCTGTGCTTCTTCGCTTAATGCACTGTTTAATACGATGGCACTGGCATCACGCTGCGCAATTTTATCCGCTACGCTGGCGGGGATGATAGCGTACTGGCTCTCGCCATTATTGTCAGCCGCCAGGCGGGCAATGGCGAGACGCCCATTGATCAGCTGAGTCTGCGTCAGCTTATCCACCATAATCTTTTTGATCAGGTTATTGTCGGTGAAATTGAAGCTGATGTTGCCTCTTGCCACGTCAATTTTGTTCATTTCGATCAGCTGTTTGACCTGCGCTTTGTACTCTTTAGACAGCACAGCCAGCTTCTGCTGCTCGTTCAGCTGCTTATCCCGCTCAAGCTGCGCTTTTTTGTTATCTTCCACCGCCGCTCTGGCTTCGCGTGCCTGAACCCTGGATTTCTTCGCTGTCCGCTGAACCTTGTCCATTTTTTTGCTGGATACTAATCCCGCTTTCAGCATCTGCTCTTGCAAGGTGAGTTTTGTCATTGTCGTCTCTGAACCTGTGAAATAATGTCCGGGATTATACCTGTAATCGTCCGGGCTGTACCAGGTTGCCGCACCTGCCGCACCCGCGATTGCGGGCAGCCTCTCAACACTGTGCTAACATCCCCCGGTCAAAATCACCTTATTGAGCACCATGTCAGAGCTAACAAAACGTAAAAATGACCCTGAAGGGCTGAAAAAACGCATCATCGCAGGCGCACTGAAAACCTTCGCGGAGTTTGGTATGCAGGGTGCCAGGATGGAGCAGATTGCTGAGCATGCGCAAACCACTAAACGCATGGTGGTCTATCACTTTGGCAGTAAAGAGCAGCTTTATATCCACGTGCTGGAGCAGGTTTATCAGCAGATACGTCAGCACGAAACCGGCCTGAACCTGGCGGCGATGGAGCCGGAACTGGCCATGACCCGCCTGGTGGAAGCCAGTTTTGATTACCATGTCGAGCATCCCGATTTTATCCGGCTGGTCTGCAGTGAGAACCTGTTGCGCGGGCGCTACATCACCCAGTCGCCGCAGATTAAAGCCCTTAACCGCAGCGCGCTGGATCTGCTGGATGACATTCTGGCACGCGGTCAGCAGCAGGGCGTGTTCACTGCCGATGTGCAGACCATTGATGTCCATCGCCTGATCAGCAGTATCTGCGTTCATCACGTCTCAAACCGCTACACCTTCAACGCCCTTTTCAGCCCGGACAACAGCGAAGCAGAGAGTATCCGCCGCAATCGTCAGCTGGCTGTAACCGCAACGTTACGCTATATCCGCAAATAATTGCCCGCAGGCCGGGCTGCGCTTAGCCATAGTCTACGCTTACTGATACTTGTCACTAAAATGCAATAATAAGGAATGCTGTTGTGAGCAGAGATGCACGCCTCTATCCGCTTCGTCAGACCCATGTTGAACCCGATGATGATGCGCTGTGGAACTGGGCGCAGAACGCGCAAATCGGCAGCCGTCACCAGGTTCAGCGTCCCGCCAGTGAAGCGGAATTACGGAGACTTATCCGGGAGTCACACGGCCAGATTCGGGTGATCGGCAGCAAGCTGTCGCCTGGTCGTATGCTGCATGTCAGTGATGACGATGTGCTGCTCGATCTCAGCGCCCTGAGCGGCCAGCTTGCCAGTGATGAACAGAGCGTGACCTTTGGTGGCGCGACCCCGCTTGAGCAGGTCTATCGCAGCCTGACCGAAATGAACCGCATGCTGGCTTCATCGCCAGGCGTGATTGCGATTCAGACGCTGGCGGGCGCGATGGCGACCGGAACGCACGGCCAGGGATTGCAGCAGAGTTCGATTGCCGACGAAGCGCTGGCAATCAGAATGGTGCTGGCCGATGGCAGCGTGCGCGAATTTGTTCGTGGCGACGCTGACTTCCCGGCAGCGCAGGTCTCACTGGGCGCACTAGGCATTGTTACCGCGGTAACCCTGCGTACCCAGCCGTTTAGCATCTTCACCTGCCACAAATATGCCGTCTCTGCCGATACCCTTGAAGAGGATCTGCTGCGCTGGAACAACGACTATCCGCTGAGCAAAGCCTGGTGGTTTGTCGATGACAACCTGATGCACGTCTGGAACGCCCATGAGGCGAGTGACGAAGAGCGTCAGCGCTACGAAGCGCAGGGTCGTCAGGTGGTGGAACATGAGGGCGACGTTGACGAAAGCCTCAACGACACTATCGACCAGACGCTGGCACATATGCACCGCGATACGCAGATTGAGGGCAAAGGGGGAAAACAGTTTCGCACCGTCACCCGTTTTCGTGATTTCACCGATGTTACCGGTGACATTTACCAGCTCTTCTGCCGCGGCATTGCGGTGCCGCAGATCAATGTGGAAATCGGCGTGCCGCTGGCAAAAACCCCGGCCATCATTCGCCGCATCAAGCAGTGGTATGCCGAGAACCGTCCGCATATGCACTACCCGATTATCCTGCGCTGCACCGGTGCATCATCGGCCTGGCTCAGTCCGGCCGCTGACCAGCCAACCTGCTTTTTCGGCTTCGTGGTCTATTACGCCGACGATGGTTCGCTGTCACAGGAAGGACTGCACTTCCTGACTGAAGTGGAAAAACTGCTGGCCGAAGAGGGCGGACGCCCGCACTGGGGCAAATATTACGATGAAGAACGTTACAACTGGCGTGAGATCTATCCGCAGTGGGACGCCTTCCGCGCCCTGCGCAGCCAGCTCGACCCAAATGGCCGACTGGGTAACGACTACATCACGCCACTTTTTGACTGATTGAGGAAAGCTATGTTTGCCTGGGTAACGCTGTTAACTCAACCCGATTATCTGGTGGGCGTGAAAGCGCTGCACCGTTCGCTGCAACAGAGCCAGAGCCAGTGGCCGCTGGTGGTGATGACCACGCCGGCGATTTCAGCGTCTGACTGTCAGATTTTGCAGGATGAGGGCTGTGTCATTAAACCGGTCGAGCCCCTCTATCCGCGCGACGATCTGGATCAGCACTACGCATCGGCGCAGTTCGGCGAAGTCTGGACCAAGCTGCGCGCCTGGCAGCTAACCGATTATGAGCGCGTCGTATTTCTGGATGCCGATATGCTGGTCCTTCAAAACATGGATGAGCTTTTTACCCTGGATCTGGGCGATAACCCGCTCGCCGCCTGTCACGCCTGCCGCTGTAATCCCAACCAGATTGCCTCTTATCCGGCAGAGTGGCAGCCTGAGCAGTGCCACTATACCTGGCAGGCGCGCGGAGAGAAGGCGCCAGAGAGTGTGGATCTGTACCTGAACGGCGGTTTTCTGGTGCTGAAGCCCGATAATGCGATGTTCGACGCACTGGAAAAGCGTATTGCCGCCATTGATGATCTCAGTAACTATCCCTTCTCCGAGCAGGATCTGCTGAACGAAGTGTTTGCCGATCGCTGGAAGCCGCTCTCTTACATCTACAATGCCTTGAAAACGCTGCCGTTTCAGCACAGCGGTCTCTGGCACGATGAAGAGGTGAAGAACCTGCACTATATTCTGGCAAAACCGTGGAAACGCGATCTCAGCCAGCCCGAGAGTCAGCGCGATCGCTTTTATGCGCTGGATAAATTGTGGTGGGAAAAAAGCGGTCTGATCTGATCGGCTGTGGGCGGGAAGCCAACGTTTCCCGCCCTGCCCGCCTGGGTTAATCAACACATCGGCAATACCCTCTATCCCTCTGATTCTGCCCTATACCTCAATCCAGCGGCGTTGCACTGCTGAATGAGCAATCGCTTCCAGCACCTTCTGAACCTGCAATCCCTCTGCAAAATCGGGCCACATGCGATCGCCCGCTGCGATGCCGTTGATCAGGTCGCGAATCTCCACCGTTTTCTGATCGTTAAAGCCGATGCCGTGTCCGGCAGAAACACAGAAATTTGCGTAGTCAGGGTGCGCTGGTCCGGTCAGAATAGTTTTAAATCCCTGACGCCCGGCCGGTTCGTCATGCAGATAAAGCTCCAGCTCCGCCATGCGCTCCTGGGTGTAGCGCAGTGTGCCTTTGGTGCCGGTGACAACGTAAGTCAGTCCCATCTTTGCGCCACAGGCGATGCGTGAGGTTTCAATCACGCCGTGCGCACCGTTATGGAAGCGAAGCAGCGCGCTGGCCTGATCTTCGTTTTCGACCGGTAACTGCCGCGCAGGCTCTTTTGGGTCAGGCCTTGAGGCGATCACCGTCATCATGTCGCCGCTGACCTCAGCAATGTCACCAACCAGGTAGTGCGCCATATTAACGATATGCGCCGCCAGATCGCCAAGCGCACCGAGGCCTGCCAGCGCTTTCTGACAGTGCCAGTCGAGCGGCGTTTCCGGTCTGGCGAGATAATCCTCGTTATGGGTGCCGTAGAAATGCACTATGTCGCCTATCTCACCATTGGCAATGATCTCTTTCGCCAGCTGGCTGGTAGGGTTTTTCATATAGTTGAAGCCCACCAGCGTTTTGACTCCGGCCGCATCGGCTGCCGCCACCATCTCCTGCGCATCCGCCACGCTTAATGACAGCGGCTTTTCTGAATAAACGTGTTTGCCGTGGCGTATCGCCTCCAGCGCCATCTCTTTATGCAGGAAGTTGGGGGCGCAGATATCCACGACATCAATCGCCGGGTCGCTGACCAGCGCGCGCCAGTCCCCCGTCGAGCGCGCGAAACCAAAGGTCGCCGCCTGACGGGCGGCCAGCTCGGGGTTCACTTCAGCCAGCATCTCCCGCACGATTTCGCCTTTCAGCGCAAATACGGTGGGAGCCTGCGCATATGCAATCGCGTGGCAGCGTCCGATATAGCCGCTGCCAATCATGCCGATTCTGACTTTGTTCATTTCAACTCCAAAGATTCAGTTCAGGGTTGAAATGGAATCTACGTTTCGTTTTTATTGCTGACAAAGCCAGAATCCACACTTTGTGACGCCCGTAAAAAACTATCCGGTCAAATCACGCGCCTGGCCGCCTGACAAGGACTATACAGCGCCATAACACCTCATAAACACCTCAGTTTTACACGTGGCGTTTTGCCGGATGAGTCAGCCGCACAGGCAGCTCTTTCAGTGCTTAAAACGCCATAGTGGCGACTATTTCAGCAGTCGCGCTAATTTATGAAAAAGAGCTTTGACATGGCCCGGCGTGGCCGTTACTATGCGCCCCGTTCAAACGATTCCTCTGTAGTTCAGTCGGTAGAACGGCGGACTGTTAATCCGTATGTCACTGGTTCGAGTCCAGTCAGAGGAGCCAAATTAGAAAAGCCTGCTTAGGAAACTAAGCGGGCTTTTTGCTTTTCATACTTCTGATAAAATTTTTGCGTCTTACTCAGTCTGTTTCCTCTTCAAATTCCCCGTTCTTTTCGTTATTGCCAGATACTTAGACATTCGGTTCCGCCCTCACTTAAAGGTTCATTTCTGACCCCTACATCTCATACTCTCTTTAACAAATGCATTAACAGTGGCTTAAAGTGTCATAAATGACCTTTCATTCGCATATTTCACACTCTGGCTGTAAGCTGAGAAGATGCTGCCGTTAATAGGTTCAAAAATGACCCTTTTAGTACTATAGTCGGACCATATCGTTTCAAAAACGTACTGAAACTGCAGAAAAGGTCAAAAATGAACCTTGATGAGATTAACTCTTCGCTGCTAAGCCTTTCTGAGTCAGATCGGCAAAAGGTATTGGCGGGGTTAGCTTTGAGTAGAGAAGCCACAACAGAAGCAATAAATGCGGACAAACCGGACACCCGATCGGAGCTGAGTGATCTGACGTTTCCGACACTGCCACAACTACTGGCCAATGAACTCAAACGACAAAACATCACCTATGAAGAGATGGCGATTCAGATTGGTGTATCACTCTCAACATTTAAACGACTGATTGCCAGACCATCTTCTGCAAAGGCAATAAATCTTCACGCCTTGCTTAAAGAACTGGGTATAAAAGTATGGCTCGAAAAATAGAGGTGTGGCTTTACAACACGCTGGCAGGAACACTGAGTGAAGGGCAAAGCGGTTATACTTTCTGCTACCTGCCCACTTATGTCGGCTGTGCGATATCTCTCAGCATGCCGGTAAGACCTGAGCCCTATTTAAGTGAAGAGCTACATCCCTTCTTTAAAGGTTTAGCGCCGGAAGGCTGGTTGCGAAAACGCTATTCTGAAATTCAAAAAATTGATGATAAGGATCTGTTCGGCTTACTGATGGAAAATGGCAACGATTTGCTTGGGGCAGTCGTCTTTAAAGAGATAACATCATGAATTCAGAACGCTGCCTGATCACATTAAAACGGCTTAAAGAATCTGAGCTAAAAACCGGCTACTCAACAAAAGGCATCCGGCATCTGCTGGGTAGTCTGAATGTGGCTCTTAGCCTGCCGTTTACGCGCAGTCAGTTTATTCAGGAACTCCCTGAACGTCAGAAAGGCATGAGCATTTCAGGCTATCAACCCAAACTGTCGCTTCGCCTGGCAAAGGGAGAACTGGTGGTCGTCAGCAATGATGGCACCTATATCCTGAAACCCTCTCCGGAAGAATACCCACACCTGGCAGAAAACGAGCATGCCACTATGTGCGTTATGCAGCGTCTGAAATTTAACGTACCCCCGTTCGGGCTGATGCCATTCAGACACGATGAAAATCGGCCAGAAGAACTGGCGTTTGTCATTAAAAGGTATGACCGGACAGCGTCAGATAACGCGAGATTACATCAGGAACAGCTGGATGGCGCGATGGGTCTCGGCGATAAATATGGCAGGATTGATAATCATAAAGCCATCAGTTACGAGAAAGCCGCTAAATTCCTGAATACCAGAGTGAACAGCAGCTTAAAGAGTAAACGTGACCTCTTTTTGCGCATCGTGTATGCCTATGTGCTGGGAAACAATGATTTTCATCTGCGCAATATCGGGATTATCCTGCCTCCGCAGGGTTCACCCTGGCTGGCCCCGGTTTATGACTTTATCAGCGTTGTGCCCTACCCTGCAGCGTTTGGAGAGTATTTAGCTTTGCCCCTGCTGGAACGTGAAGAAAATGATGCAGGAAACGCACCGGGGATCAATTCAGAGTACGGAGAATATCTGGGTGCAGACTTTATCCTGCTTGCCCAGGGTATGGATATTAATCCGACACTGGCACGAAAATGGCTTTCCGAGGTGGTGAGTCATCATCAGCTTATTATCGATACTTATAATGAAAGTCATATGCCTGAATCGCAGCGGGAAGCCGTACTTGACTACGTGGCCCGAAGGATCACGTTACTGGCAGTGACCGAAATTTAAATGATGCCATTAACCTGTTGTACCTGGGTTGTAAAAGGATAGTTAAGCGGTCGAATAACTCACCTGCTCTCATAAAAAAACCCGCTAATATCAGCGGGTTTCAGGTTTTACAACGTCAACAGCAATCAGAGTTCAAACCGATCCAGATTCATCACTTTGGTCCAGGCGGCAACAAAGTCTTTGACGAATTTTTCACGGGCGTCGCTGCTGGCGTAGACTTCCGCCGAGGCGCGTAACACCGCATTGGAGCCAAACACCAGATCGGCGCGCGTGGCGGTGAAACGGGTTTCGCCAGTGACGCGATCCCGTCCAATGAATTTCTCATTGGTCGAATCGGCGGCTTTCCACTCGGTGCGCATATCCAGCAGATTCACGAAGAAGTCTGTGTTCAGCGTCCCTGTGTAGTGCGTGAAGATGCCGTGCTGGCTGCCATCAAAGTTAGCACCCAGCGCACGCATTCCGCCAACCAGCACCGTTAACTCCGGCACGGTCAGGGTCAGCTGCTGCGCTTTATCGATCAGCAGATTTTCGGTGGTGGTTTTGCCGAAGCCAGTACCGTAGTTACGGAAACCATCTGCACGCGGTTTCAGCAGATCGAACGACTCGATATCGGTCTGATCCTGACGCGCATCAACACGGCCCGGAGTAAATGGCACGTCAATTTCAACGCCAGCTGCTTTCGCCGCCTGCTCAACGCCGACCACACCCGCCAGCACAATCACATCTGCCAGTGAAGCCTTGTGCGCTTCACGCTGCACCGCTTCCAGCGTCGGCAGCACGCGTGCCGCGACGGCATTGACGTCCCACTCACGCTGCGGCAGCAACGCCAGGCGGGCACCGTTGGCACCACCACGTTTGTCGCCGCCACGGAAGGTTGATGCCGATGCCCAGGCAACCGAAACCAGCTCGCTGACGCTGAGGCCGGTTGCAGCGATTTTCTCTTTCAGCTGCGCGATATCCGCCACGGTTGGATGATAAGCCGGTGCAGGCAGCGGATCCTGCCAGATCAGATCTTCCTGCGGGACTTCAGGTCCGATGTAGCGCGCTTTTGGCCCCATATCACGGTGAGTCAGTTTAAACCAGGCACGGGCAAAGGCTTCGTTGAACGCCTGCGGATCGTTGTGGAAACGACGCGAAATCTTTTCAAACTCCGGGTCAAATCGCAGCGTCAGATCGGTCACCAGCATGGTCGGCTTGTGTTTCTTCGCAGCGTCAAACGCATCCGGGATAATATCCGGCGCATCAGCTGCCACGAACTGGATGGCACCGGCCGGGCTGCGCGTCTGAACCCACTCATATTTGAACAGGTTCTCGAAGAAGTAGTTACTCCACTGGGTTGGCGTCTGAGACCAGATTACTTCCAGACCGGAGGTAATCGCATCTGCGCCAACGCCCGTGCCGTGGCTGTTGACCCAGCCCAGGCCCTGCGCCTCAATCGGTGCAGTTTCCGGATCGACACCGACGTGGCTGGCCGGTGCGGCACCGTGGGTTTTACCCAGCGTATGTCCACCAGCAATCAATGCCACGATCTCTTCGTCGTTCATGCCCATGTTGCCGAAAGTGGCGCGAATAGCCGGGGCCGCAGAGGCAGGATCGCCGCTGTGTTCCGGGCCTTCCGGATTCACGTAGATCAGACCCATTTCGGTAGCGCCCAATGGCGACTGCGCCAGGGATTCCGGGTGACGGTGTTCCAGCCAGGCGGCTTCTTCACCCCAGTTCACATCCATATCCGGTTCCCAGACATCTTCACGTCCGGCACCAAAGCCGAAGGTACGGAATCCGGAGTTTTCCAGCGCGACGTTGCCCGCCAGAATGTAGAGGTCGGCCCAGGAGATCTTCTGACCATATTTCTGTTTAACCGGCCACAGTAAGCGGCGCGCTTTATCCAGACTGACGTTGTCTGGCCAGGAGTTTAGGGGTGCGAAGCGTTGCTGACCACGACCTGAACCACCGCGTCCGTCCACGGAGCGATAGGTTCCGGCGCTGTGCCAGGCCATACGAATAAACAGGCCGATGTAGCTGCCCCAGTCAGCGGGCCACCAGGCTTGTGACTCGGTGAGCAACCCTTTGATGTCAGCTTTCAGCGCTGAGTAATCTAATTTGGCAAATTCTTTACGGTAATCGAAGGATTCATCAAGCGGGTTCGAACGGGATGAGTGCTGATTCAGCAGGTCAACCCGGAGTTGATTAGGCCACCAGTCGCGGTTGGTTGTTCCGCCGCCCGGCGCCTGATTTTCCTGAGAAGGCTTACCAGCATGAAAAGGACATTTGCCCTCGGGCGCTTCGCGATCGGCTTCGACAATAGGCTTTGCATCTTTTGCATCTTCATCAATGGAATTGCTCATGGTCACACCTCTTTTTTGTATTTTCATCGCTACTCTATAGAGGATTTTCAGGATCGCACACCTGTCTCATCCTATCTGTTTGATAGCTTTTACCTTTTTATACACCTTCTTCAAAAGCTTAAAACAATGAATTGACGGTTGCTGCCAGGCTGCAGAGAGCAGCGAAGCGGCAACCGTCACCCTGAGACTATTCCGACAGCGCCGGTTTCACAACTGCCGTTTTGCTGCCCGGCAGGCGGATGCGGAACCAGATAGCGTACATTGCGGGCAGGAAAACCAGCGTGATCAGGGTGCCGCCCAGCGTGCCACCAATCAGGGTATAGGCCAGCGTTCCCCAGAACACCGAGTGGGTCAGTGGAATAAACGCCAGAATCGCCGCCATTGCCGTCAGCAGCACCGGACGGGCACGCTGCACTGTCGCTTCGACCACTGCATCAAAGGGTGCCAGACCCTCCTGTTCATTGTGGTGGATCTGCCCTATCAGAATCAGCGTGTTACGCATCAGTATACCCGACAGGGCAATCAGCCCGACCAGTGCATTAATACCAAACGGCTGACTGAACAGCAGCAGCGTCGGCACGACGCCAATCAGCCCGAGGGGCGCAGTCAGAAAGACCATGATCATCGCCGACAGAGAACGCACCTGCAGAATGATGATCAGCAGAGTGATCGCAATCATGATCGGGAACAGCGGGGCCATCGCCTGGGTCGCTTTACCGGACTCCTCTATTGAACCGGCCAGTTCAATGCGGTAGCCCGCGGGCAGCGTCGCGATGATCGGTTGCAGGGCTTTGTTCAGCGCCGTCGAGACGTCAGGCGGCTCCAGGGAATCGGCGATATCACCCCGAACGGTGATGGTCGGCGTGCGGTCGCGCCGCCGCAGCACGGGATCTTCCATTTTCACCTGCACATCTCCAATCTGCGATAAGGGGATACGCTGACCCGCGGCGCCCACCAGCGTGAAATCGGCGATTTTAGCCGGATCGAGGCGGGCTTCTCCGGCCGCACGCCCCACCACCTGGACCGCGCGGATATCTTCCCGCACGGTAGTGACAGGCACACCCGACAGCAGAAACTGTAATTGCCGGGCGACGTCACTGGATGTCAGCCCCACAGCCTGCAGCCGGTTCTGATCCAGTGAAAAATGCAGCGTCGGCACGGGGGCGCCCCAGTCGGTGTTCACCGTCCTCATCATCGGGCTGGCCCGCAGGACCGCTTCCACCCGATCGGCAATCGCGCGCAGATGGGCCGGATCAGGCCCCATCACCCGCCACGCCACCGGATAAGGGGAGTATGGGCCAAACACCAGCTGCGTTACACGAACCTGCGCTTCAGGCACCAGACCACTGGCAATGGCGGCGCGTAGCTGCGCTTTCAGTGCCTCACGCGCGTCCTGACTGTCGGTCAGTACCACCAGCTTAGCAAAGGCCGGATCGGGCAGTTCCGGTGCCATCGCCAGATAAAAACGCGGTGGCCCCTGACCAATATAGGTGGTGACGATTTTTGCCTGCTGCTGCTGTTTAAGCCATGTCTCAACCTTTTCAGCCGCTGCGCGGGTCTGTTCTATGGCGCTGCCGTAGGGGAGCTGAACTTCAACCAGCACTTCAGGCCGGTCTGAGGTCGGGAAAAACTGTTTTTTCACCAGCGCCATACCGAGCACAGCGGCGATAAACAGGGCAATCACCACGCCTGCCACCCAGCCTTTACGGGCAATCACGCGGGTCAGCAGGCGGCGAAAGCGGTTGTAGTGGCGGGTGTTGTAGATCGCTGCGTGGCCGCCTTCTACCGTTTTGATGGCTGGCAGCAGCTTTACGCCAAGATAAGGGGTGAACACCACCGCGACGATCCAGGAGGCGATCAACGCGATGCCGACTATCCAGAACATATTGCTGGTGTACTCGCCCGCCGTGGACTGCGCAAACCCATTGGGCATAAACCCGACGGCCGTAACCAGGGTGCCTGCCAGCATTGGTGCCGCCGTATGACTCCAGGCATAGGCAGAAGCCTTGATGCGGTCGTAGCCCTCCTCCATTTTCACTACCATCATCTCAATGGCGATAATGGCGTCGTCCACCAGCAGGCCCAGCGCCAGAATCAGCGAACCCAGCGTGATGCGGTCAAAGTTTTTGCCGGAAGCCTCCATCACCACAAATACCACCGCCAGGGTGAGCGGCACCGCAGCCGCGACCACTACCCCGACACGCCAGCCCATGCTGACAAAGCAGACCACCATCACCACCAGCAACGCCACGACGAACTTAACCATAAATTCATCAACCGCCGAGCGGATATTGACGGACTGATCGGTGACCTGAGTCAGTGAGAGCCCCAGCGGCATCGCCTGGTTAATGCGGGCGGTTTCAGCCGCCAGTGCCTTGCCGAGTTCCAGACCGTTCCAGCCTTCACGCATTACGATACCCAGCAGCAGCGCCGGTTCGCCCTGATTGCGCACCATAAAGGTGGCGGGATCTTCGTAACCCCGGGTCACCGTAGCCACGTCCGCCAGCTTCAGGCTTCTCCCCTGCGCCACAATCGGCGTCTCACGGATTTTTTCCAGTTTATCGAACGCGCCATCCAGCCGTATAAAGACCTGCGGCCCCTGCGTATCAATCGATCCCGCTGGCGTCAGGACATTCTGATCGTTCAGCGCAGCAAAAATCGCTTGCGGGGTGATGCCGAGTGTCGCCAGTCGATCGTGTGAAAACGACACATAGATGCGTTCACTCTGCTCACCGATGATATTGACCTTTTTCACGCCAGGCAGATGCAGCAGTCGCTGACGCAGTGATTCCGCTTCACGAACCAGCAGGCGCTGCGGCTCCCCTTTTGCCTTCAGCGCCAGCAGTGCAAAGGTCACGTCGGAGAACTCGTCGTTGATCATCGGCCCGATGACCCCGGCAGGCAGATTTCTGCTCTCATCACCCAGCTTCTTACGCGCCTGGTAAAACTCATCCTGAACCTGGGAAGGCGGCGTTTTATCCTGCAGGGATAACATAGTGAAAGCCAGACCGGGGCGCGTGTACGTCTCGCTACGGTCATACCACCTCAGCTCCTGCAGACGCTTTTCCAGCGGCTCGGCCACCTGATCCTGCATCTCCTGAGCCGTCGCACCTGGCCAGGCGGAGATAATCGTCATCTGTTTTACGGTGAACGGCGGATCTTCTGCCCGTCCCAGTTCGAAAAAGGACAAGACGCCCGCCACGGTAATCAGGATGATCAGAAACAGCGTAATGGCGCGCTCGCGCACGGCCAGCGCTGACAGATTAAAGCGTCCCTGGCTCATGGCTGGCTCCCGGCAACGGCAGCGTCATCGGGGCGCACGCGCTCCCCCTGCTGCAACAGATGCGCGCCCAGCGCCACTATCTGATCGCCAGCATTAAGCTGACCCGTGACGGTGGCCGCCTCGTCACTTATCGACACCACCGTCACCGGCCGCCAGGCAACGGTAGCGGGCTGGCCGGTAATATCCCAGACGCCTGGCCCTTTACCGGCATTGTAGATCGCCGCCAGCGGAACCTGCAGCAGCGGTTGCGACGGTTTATTCGGCAGCGTGATTGTGACGGTGGCTCCCAGCGGTGCGCTGGCCAGTGCGCCCTCCAGCACATATCTCGCCTCAAAGGTGCGCGTCATCGGATCGGCCACATCAGCCAGTTGACGCAGCCGGGCGGAAACCGGCGCACTGTCCGCACCATACAGCGTTGCCTTTGCCTCACTTCCCACTGCCGGGCGCAGGGTCTCTGGCAACTGAACACTTGCCTCGCGCTGTCCGGCTCTGGCCAGTCTGATGACGGCCTCACCGGCACTCACAACCTGACCCGGCTCCGCCAGCGTTGCCATCACCACGCCATCGTCATCAGCCAGGAGCAGCGCATATCCGCTGGCGTTACCTGCAACGCTGGCCTGCGCCTGGGCGGCTTTCAGCTCAGCCTGAGCGGTGGCCGCAGCGGCCCGAATCTGGTCGTATGCCGACGCAGAAACTGCCCCGGTTGCCACCAGAGTGCGGTAACGCGCCTGATCGGCGCTGGCCTGTCTGATGCGTGCCTGCGCGGCGGCAACGGCCTGCTGCTGAGCCTGGGCCTGCAGCCGGAGATCTGCCGGGTCGAGCCGCATCAGCGGCTGACCGCGCTTCACCCGCTGGCCGCTGTCCACCAGCCGTTCGAGGATTTTTCCTGAGACCCGAAAGCCGAGGTCGCTCTGAACCCGGGCAACCACGACGCCACTAAACGCACGGCTGCCATCGGTGGCGCTGATGACCTTTGTGACCCTGACCAGCGGCGGCTGCGTGCGCGGATCGTCTTTGGGTGAATTATCCCGGCAACCCGCCAGCGCCAGTGGCAGCAGACAAACAACCAGAATGGCAGGATTGAACCTGAGCATAGATTACCTTCAACAGTAAGCAGGAGAGTGCCGCCATTCTCTTATCATGTGACCAATACTGTCAATAGTCACAAATTGCGTAAAGGCATTGTCCGTTCATACAGGTTATGAAAACACGTTAAACCAGGGAAATGCGTTGATGAAGGGTTCAGACCCACCCTGAGCAGAGGAAACATCCCATTCAGCAACAAGTGACGAAATAAATCATAAGTCACAAAATCTGCATATTCCGTACACTGGAAACAGAGTGTCGAAAAGGCTCTGTCAGGGCCTGGAATGGCTCGTCAGAGAGAAGTTCAGAGAGGATAAAGCAGAAAAAGCGGGGAGTGATGACGCGCGTTTACAGCAGAATCACCGCAGGCGCTTTGTCATCTGCGCCTGCGGTGGATCTCACAGCGCCCTGCTCTTCAGGGCGCTCTGTCACTTAACGCCAGCCGAGTTCCGGGGCGACATACTTCAGGATCGCCTCAATCACATGGGCGTTATAGGCGACACCAAGCTGGTTAGGCACGGTAAGCAGCAGGGTGTCGGCTTCGGCAATCGCCTCATCCTGCGCAAGCTGCTTAATTAACGCCTCTGGCTCTGCGGCATAGCTGCGGCCAAAGATAGCGCGGGTTTTCTCATCGAGAAAGCCCACGGAATCCTGGTCGTTACCGCTGCGGCCAAAGTACGCGCGGTCCATATCATTCACCAGCGCAAAGATGCTGCGACTGACCGAGACGCGTGGCGCATGCTGATGCCCCGCTGCTTTCCAGGCCTCACGGTAGGCGCGGATCTGTTTAGCCTGCTGAATGTGGAACGGCTCGCCGGTCTCATCATCTTTCAGGGTTGAACTTTGCAGGTTCATGCCCATTTTTGCCGCCCATTCTGCGGTGGCGTTGGAGCCGGATCCCCACCAGATGCGGTCGCGCAGGCCTTCAGAGAGCGGCTCAGGACGCAGCAGGCCTGGCGGATTGGGGAACATGGGCTGTGGATTTGGCTTAGCAAAACCTTCGCCGCGCAGCACCTCCAGAAACTCTTCGGTGTGACGACGGCCCATATCCGCATCGCTTTCTCCCGCTTTCGGTTCAAAGCCGAAGTAACGCCAGCCATCGATTACCTGCTCAGGTGAACCGCGGCTCAGACCCAGTTGCAGACGACCATTGGAGATCAGGTCTGCCGCGCTGGCGTCTTCCACCATGTAGAGCGGGTTTTCGTAGCGCATGTCGATGACACCGGTGCCGATCTCAATCGTTTTGGTGCGCGCTGCAACGGCAGCCAGCAGCGGAAACGGCGAGCTGAGCTGGCGGGCAAAATGATGGACGCGGAAGTAAGCGCCATCTGCGCCCAGCTCTTCGGCGGCGACCGCTAAGTCGATCGATTGCAGTAACACATCCTGCGCGGTACGGGTGGCGGACTGCGACGAGGGCGTCCAGTGGCCAAAGGATAAGAAGCCAATATTTTTCATCTGTATTTCTCCTGACAGGCGGTAAACGCCCGTGGATGCAAGGCGATTTCTGATAGAGAAAGGTTACGCCCCCGGAGCCGCCACTGATAGTCAATATCTTTCAGCGCCATATTCAGGAATTTCGACATAGCTAAGCAGATTATCCACTTTGCCTTTGCCCGCCCTTTCTTTCACTGTTCAGATTCCCGCTTCCGCTGTCAGGTGAATCATGCACACCGGTTATCTCTCTCTACAGCAGCGCGCCTGGCTTAAAGCGCGCGCACGCAGCTGGCTCTGGCGCAGCGAACTGCCGACCTGGCTGCTAATCGGTGTGATCTATGGCGGCTGGTTTGCGGTGATGCTGAACGCGCAGACGCTGGGACGGCTGCCCGCCACCCTGCTGCTGATCGTCTTCACTGGCTGGTATATGTCGCTGCAGCATGAGCTGATCCACGGCCATCCCACCCGCTGGCCGCGGGTAAATCAGCTATTTGGCACCCTGCCGCTGGCGGTCTGGTATCCCTACGGACTCTATCGCGATTCTCATCTGGCCCATCATCGCAATCACACCCTGACCGAGCCGGATGAGGATCCGGAAACCTACTACCTCTCCGCTGCTCGCTGGGCGAAGTTACCGCGCTGGCAGCAGCAGCTGATTCATCTGCGTAACACTTTTTTGGGACGGTTGCTGCTCGGCCCGCTGCTGGATGTAGCGGCAACCTTCGGCGGGATGTGGCAGGCACTGCGCCGCGGCGATCGGCCCGCGATAGCGATGTGGCTGCTGCACGGGACGCTGCTGGCACTGCTGTTTTTCTGGATGGCGCGGCAGGGATTTTCACCGCTGTGGTATCTGCTGGCGGTGAGTTATCCGGCGCTGGCGCTGACCAAAGTGCGATCTTTCTATGAGCATCGTGCGGCGGACGATCCGCTGGCACGGTCAGTGAATAATGAAGCGGCGTGGCCGTGGCGCATGCTATTCCTGAATCTGAACTACCATTCAGTGCATCACGACCTCCCCGGCGTCCCCTGGTATGGCCTGCGCCGCCTCTATCTGCGCGATCGCGAGCATTACTACCACCGCAATCACGGCTTTCGCGTGGCGGGCTATCGGGTCTGGCTGCGTCAGTTCTGGGTCAGACCGGTCGGGGTCAATGTCCATCCGGGACGATCAGCGGAGAAAACGCATGAATAACCTGCTCGCCTTGCCGATGTATGCAATTCACCCGCCCGCCACACGGGCACTGATGCAGGCTGTGGTTACCCTACTGACGCAGCACGGCATTGCTACGCAGCCGGTCTGGCCTGAGGATCTGCTGACACACTGGCAGGATAATCGATTGCTGCTGAGCCAGACCTGCGGCTATCCGCTGGTCAGCCAGCTTCCTGCGGTTCAGCTGGTCGGCACCTTTCACTATCAGGCCCCAGGCTGCACCGGCCGTGACTATCGCAGCTGGCTGGTGGCGCGGGACAAACAGGCGACGCTGGCCGATTTTAACGGCCAGCGGGCCGTAGCTAACAGCCTGGACTCTCACTCCGGCTATAATGCGCTGCGGTTTGTGGCTGCGCTTCAGGGCGTGAGGTTTTCGCAGCTGTTGCTGAGCGGCGGGCATCGTCAGTCGCTGGCGGCGCTGCGCGATTCACAGGCGGATATCGCGGCTATCGACTGCGTCAGCTGGGCGCTGCTGGCGCGCTATGAGCCGGATGCGCTGCGCGGCCTGCATATCATCGGTGAAACGCCAGCCGCACCCGGATTGCCGTTGATTACGGCAGCCCCGACGTCAGTGGACCGGCTGGAGAGACTCCGCTCGGCACTGCATCAGCTGGTGAACGATCCCGCCTGGCGCACCGTCTGCGACGATAACCTGATCGGCGGGTTCAGCCCGGTGCAGCGAGACGATTATCAGGGCGTGCTGGCGTGGGAACAGCAGGCTGCCGCGCTGGGCGTCACCCGGCTGTAACACACCCCTCTGTTTCGCCCTACTGACCGGGCAGGGAAAATCTGATTTCTCTGCATCGTCCCCTCCCTGCCCGCGCTTTCCCGGCCTCTCATTTCATGCTCCCCGATGCGCTCTGACCCAGGCTAAGACTGGTAAGCCCGGTCACGGCGTTCTAAGGTAGAGGTTTTCAGCAGAGGGAGAGTGGGATGCGCATTCTGATGGCAGGCGCCGGCGCGACCGGTGGATATTTTGGTGCACGGCTGGCTCAGGCGGGCCAGGACGTGACTTTTCTGGTCCGTGAACGGCGTTATCAGCAGCTTCAGGCCAGCGGTCTGGTGTTGCAGACGCCGCAGGGCACTGAAACGCTACAGCCGCAGCTGGCTCAGGCGAGCAGCCTGACGGGCCACTATGATCTGATTATCGTGACGGTGAAGAGCTTTGCCCTTGATCAGGTGATGGAGGATATTGCGCCTGCAGTGGGCCCGGAAACATTGATCATGCCGATTCTGAACGGATTGCGGCACATCGCGACGCTGCAACAGCGTTTCGGCGAAGATAAGGTGATTGGCGGCCTGTGCAAAATCAACGCGACGCTGGGTGACAATGGCGAAGTAATTCAGATGACGCCGCTGCATCAGCTCTATTATGGCGCGCTGGACGGTAACAACGATGCGCGACTGCAGCGGGTTGATGCGGTGCTGCGTGACTGTCAGGTCGATACCCGATTCAGCGATAACATCATGGATGAGCTGTGGGAGAAGTGGCTGCTGCTGAGCACGCTCGGCGCGGTTTGCTGCCTGGCGCGCGGAAATACCCAACAGATACTCACCTCGCGCGGCGGCGAAGCGCTGTTACAGGGTGTTTTCTCGGAGATTCTGTCAGTCATTACTGCCGAAGGCTATCAGACGCGTCCGGCGGCCACTGCCCGCATTCTAGAGCTGTTAAGCGATCCGGCCACCCCGATGACCTCCTCAATGTACCGCGATTTAACCCAGGGCTTTGATATCGAAGCCGATCAGGTGATAGGTGACCTGCTGCTGCGGGCGAAACGCCATAGTCTCGCCACGCCACTGCTTAACGCGGTGGATGTGAACCTTCAGGTCTATCTGCAGCAGCGTTAATGGCCCTGCCAGATACCGTGACCGGGTGCTGCAACGGACCCGGTTTTTGTGGTCGTGAAAGTGTGGTGTGCAGCAGCAGTGCAGCAGGAAAATTTGCTACACTCGTCGCTTCATCTTTTGGAGAGTTCAATGACTTCCCGCTCCGTGACCCTCGATGATGTCGCTCAACTGGCCGGCGTCTCATATCAAACCGTTTCACGTGTTTTAAATCGTTCTGAACAGGTGTCAGCCCGCACGCGGGAAAGGGTTGAGGCGGCGATGCTGCAGCTCAATTATGTGCCCAATCGTGTGGCGCAGCAGCTGGCCGGTAAGGCGACGCGCACGCTGGGTCTGGCCACCAGCGACCTGGCCCTGATGGCTCCTGCGCAGATCGCCTCGGCGATCCAGCAGCGCGCCGCCGGGGCGGGTTATCATCTGGTGATCGCCATGGACAGTGGTAACGATGCGGCAGCAACGGTGAATGAACTGCTGGCACAGCGGGTCGATGGACTGCTGATCAACCTGCCGCTGGAGGCAGATGAGGCGCAACAGATCCAGTTGCTCTGCGGCAGCAAACCGGTGCTGTTTCTGGATGTCGAACCCCAGGCGGCGGTAGCGCAGTGTCAGTACCCGAATGAGTCTGGTGCACGTGCCGCCGTTGAACATCTGGTGGCGCTGGGTCATCGTCATATTGGTTTGTTAAACGGGCCGCTGCGCTCGGTCTCGGCCCGTCAGCGTGAAAATGCATGGTGTCAGGCGCTGGCCGATCATCAGCTGACACCGCACTGTTCTTTGCGCGGCGACTGGAGCGCGCAGTCGGGTTACCAGGCGCTGCTGGCGCAGCTTCCCGACGATCTGCCGCAGGCGCTGCTGGTGGCGAACGATCAGATGGCGTTGGGTGCGATGCGGGCGCTGCATCAGTATGGCGTAGCCATTCCTGGCGAGATATCGGTGATTGGATATGATGACACCGCCGAGAGCGCGTGGTATCAGCCGCCGCTGACCACGGTGCGGCAGGATTTGCAATTTCTCGGCGCGCAGAGCGTCGAGCGGATGCTGGCCCGGCTTCAGGGAGCAGAGGCGTCAGACAACGCGCTGGAAACCATGCTGGTGATCCGGGAGACCACCGCCCCGCCTGCTGATGAGCGGGTCAATTTAGTGGCGCTGTCACAGCAGTTACAGGTGATCGCCCGCAGGCTGGCGGGAAAATAACGCTGCGCTGACGCAGGCAATAAAAAACCCGCCCCACCGGAGTGGATGCGGGTTGGCATAGGACGTCTGGCGCTTGCGCGCTGCTTTCTGCCCTTACGCTTTCGGGTGTTCGCCCACGCCCATCGCTTTGATCTTTTTCGACAGCTCGCGACGCTCTTTAGACAGGTCGGCGTTTTTGATGATGTACTCATCCACGCGATCTTCATAATCCACACGCATGCTGGCGATGATTTCCTGAATAGCCTCAACGCTCATGCCGGGTTTGATATATTCGCTCAGGTTGTCGAGCAGCAGTACGCGCTTCTGGTTGTCGCGAATTTTCTTCTCGTTGTCGACAATTTCACGCTGCAGTTTGTTTTTGCGGCGGAACATACGCACGAACTCCAGTACGTCCTGAAATGATTGCTTGGCATTTTCCATGATGGCACCTTTCTTTGAGCCTGCTGACGCAGGGAGAGAGTCAAAACGATCAGCTTAGCGGCTAGCCCGCCAGGTAAGCAATTTTCACAGCTAAATTCAGACTGGCTCTTATCTTAGCGCAAAGAAACCCTGTTTCACATTAAGTCATTGTCTGAGGTGATTATTTGCGCAGCGCCATCCGCATCAGGTCGGTCATCCGTTCCAGCTGTTTTGCCAGTTCCAGTGTCAGCCAGACGTAGCCGTAGATCGGCGTCTCCTCCAGACCTTCGCTGCCCGCTTCCGCGATCAGTCGCCGCAGTTCGCCACTGATTTCGGTCAGCTCGTGACTGTTAGCCACCACCTCTTCCGTTTCCCCTTCAATCGCCATGACCGACAGCGCCCGCAGCGTGTTCTCAGTCATCTGCTGGGTGCGGCGCAATGCAGGCGCGTTTAGCATAATCAGATGGCTCTCGCGCGATGCCCACCAGGCATTAATCTGCATCTCAATGGTGTAAACCATATTACGGTTGATGGTCTGGATCGCTTCAAGCACCGATTTTGGGATGCGCGTCTCTTTGCTTGACGGCTCCAGCAGCGCCCGCATTTTGATTACGCTGCTCAGCAATTTGCCCAGCGGCTTGTTCAGGCGTGGCTTTTCAACCAGGTTGGGTGAGAAACCAGCGTGATAGATTTTTGCCATTTCCGCCAGCGCGTCGGAGAGTTGAATGCGCCAGTGTGTATAGGCACGCTGCGCCCAGATAGCGGTAAACAGCAGCGCCATCAGCGATCCCAGAATCACATCACCGCCGCGCCACAGTGCCATCGTGAAATCGCCGGTTGGTGCGCCCACGACCACACTCAGCGTAATCCCGATCAACAACGCCATGTAGGGATGTTTGCCCAGCGTCAGGTAGCCACTGATCATCATGATGATGCCGCACCAGGCCAGCATCATCGGCATCGAGATCAGCTCCAGCTTCAGGGCGATCAGACCGGATATTGACCCGGCGACCGTGCCGCTGATGCGCTGCAGTGCACGTGGAAAGACATTTCCCCAGGTGGAGATGGGCCCCATCACCACCACCAGCGTAATCAGCGGCCAGGTGCCTTCAGGGATATCGGTCGCCCGCACAAAGATAAAGCAGAGCAAAAAGGCGATGGCAATACGCACACCGTGGACGGAGCGATAATGGCGATAAAACCAGAACTCCAGTTTTGATATGGGCTTATCGGGACGCAAAATGACTTTCCGGTTGCGGGAACATGGTGTGGCTATCTTAACGCTGAACGCGGCTCAGGCTTAGCGCGGGCCGGATATTTAAAACAGTTTTGACGTTCGCTTACAATTATCAACATCCGCCTCACATACTTTCCCGGAAGTTAAAAACAACTTAATGCGATTTTTTAACCTTTATCGGCTCTCAGTAACACATTCAGGGCAGCCAGCGTGCAAGTAAAAACGGGCAGCCCGCAGGCTACCCGTTTTAGTGCTGACAATCGGCTAATCAGAACTTCTGCCTGAGATAATCCGTCAGGCGGGTAATGACGCCTGCAGGTTCAACCGCACTCAGCGCCACCAGCGGATAGTGGGCAATCTGCTGATCTTTATCCATCACCTGAATTTCACCAATGACTTCGTTGGCTTTCAGCGGGGCTTCCAGATCTTTGCGATCGATGACGTACTTCGCCTTCACGTTCTGCACTTCACTGCGCGGCAGTGACAGATAAACATCTTCTGCGGTACCCACATCCACCTGATGAGGATTGCCATACCAGACGTTTTCGCTGCCAATTTTCTTACCGGCATGGAACAGCTGAACGGTATCAAAGGTGTTCTGTCCCCAGACCAGCAGTTTACGCGCCTGCTCTTCGCGGCCTTTCGGGCTTTTACCGCCCATGACGACGGCGATCAGGCGATGCTTGCCCACCACATTCGAGGCGATGATGTTAAAGCCCGCGGTCTCAGTGTGACCGGTTTTCAACCCATCAACGTGGAGATTATTATCCCACAACAGGCCATTACGGTTGTTCTGGGTAATGCCATTCCAGGTCAGGGTCTTCTCACTGTACATGGCATAAAAATCAGGCTCACCATCAATAATGGCGCGTGACAGTTTCGCCATATCCAGCGCGCTGGAGAACTGACCCGGCGCATCCAGACCATGAACCGTTTCAAAATGGGTATTCTGCAGGCCGAGCTTCTCAACGTAGTGATTCATCATGCCGACGAAGTTCGCTTCGCTGCCCGCCACATAATCAGCCAGGGCAACGCAGGCGTCGTTACCGGAGTCGATGATGACGCCACGGCTTAAATCCCGGACGCTCAGCTTATCGCCTGGCTTCAGGAACATCAGCGAGGAGCCTTTGAACACCGGATTACCCGCCGCCCAGGCATCTTTTCCGACCGTAACCATGTCGTCACGGCTGATTTTCTTCTGGTCAATGGCGCGATCAACCACGTAACCGGTCATCAGTTTGGTCAGGCTGGCGGGATTACGGCGTTCATCGGGATTGCCAGCGGTCAGAACCTGTCCTGTAGTGGCATCCATCAGCACCCAGGAAGCCGCATCAACCGCTGGTGGCGTCACAGGAAAGGGAATCGCATCAGCGTGCGCCAGCGAGGCCCAAAAAACAGTAGCGGTAACGGTGAACAGCAGACGCCTTTTCAACACTTCATCCTTAATTGCACGGGAGAGAAAATTTCTAAAACGAAACGGAAACAGCCGCACGTTTTACGGCAAAAGCGTTGTGAAGGTTTGAATAAATTGAAAAAAAGTATGAACTGCGACGGGTATGGCTGATGCCTGCAGGAGGAAGATAACGGCTAATTGATGCAGGAATTGAGACTGAATATTTCAATATCATCCTGAAAAACGTTAAGGTCACCACGGTATCGCCCTGCCTTTCACCCAGCGGCATGAGCAGCACGCATCTGGAAACACCGGAATTACGGTATGCAGCAATAACCTGGAAATATGCCGAAGGGAATATTATCTATCGTGGCACATGGAATGAGCGAGCTGCAGCCTGAGAGGTAAAAAGTCCGCTTTACTCCTTGCCCCTGACCGCTCAGTCAGATACTACGCCCCCCGCTACCATCCGAAACTTCAGGCCAGTCGGATTATGGTTTACCATGTAGTGAGTGAAGCCTGAGCCTGCATGACCTTGCCCGGCAAAGGCACCGCTCTCGCACCAGCAGCCAGGCGCCGATGAAGAAAGGCATCCAGCGAACGGGAAGCCTGATGACTTTCTGTTCATCAGTTTAGTGAACGCAATGAACGGATATGAAATTTGAATAACGACCGCGTACAGCCCACTTTCCTCTTCCACGATTACGAGACCTTCGGCACCAGCCCCTCTCGTGACCGGCCAGCCCAGTTTGCCGGCCTGCGCACCGACAGTGAGTTTAATCCGGTCGGCGAACCCGAAGTGTTCTACTGCCGTCCGCCTGATGACTATCTGCCACAGCCCGAAGCGGTGATGATCACCGGCATTACCCCGCAGATAGCGATGAGTCGCGGCGTGATCGAAGCTGAGTTCGCTGAACGCATCCACGCGTTGTTCACCACGGAGCAAACCTGTGTGGTGGGCTACAACAACGTGCGTTTCGATGATGAAGTGACGCGCAATATCTTCTATCGCAACTTTTACGATCCCTATGGCTGGGCCTGGCAAAACGGCAACTCACGCTGGGACCTGCTCGACGTGATGCGTGCCTGCTACGCGTTACGGCCAGAAGGGATCAACTGGCCTGAGAATGAAGAAGGTTTTCCCAGTTTCCGGCTGGAGCATCTGACCAAAGCAAACGGCGTCTCCCATGAAAATGCGCACGATGCCATGTCCGACGTTTACGCCACGCTGGCGATGGCGAAGCTGGTGAAGGAGAAGCAGCCAAAACTGTTTGAGTTTTTGTTTACCCATCGTAACAAAAACAAGCTGATGAACCTGATTGATATCCCGCAGATGAAACCGCTGGTTCATGTCTCCGGCATGTTCGGTGCCGCGCGCGGTAACACCAGTTGGATCGTACCGCTGGCCTGGCATCCCGATAACCGCAATGCGCTGATTGTGGTGGATCTGGCGGGCGACATGTCACCGCTGCTGCAACTGGATGCCGACACGCTGCGTGAGCGTCTTTACACGCCGAAAAACGATCTCGGCGATCTGCCTGCGGTGCCGGTCAAACTGGTGCATATCAATAAGTGTCCGGTGCTGGCGCCTGCCAGTACGCTGCGGCCGGAAGATGCGGCCCGGCTGAATATTGATCGTCAGCACTGCCTGGCGAATCTGGCGCTGCTGCGTCAGCAGCCCGACGTGCGGGAAAAACTGGTTACGCTATTTGCCGAAGCGGAGCCGTTTACGCCGTCAGATGATGTGGACACGCAACTCTATGATGGCTTCTTCAGTGATGCCGATCGGGCGGGGATGAATATTATCCGCCAGACCGCGCCCGCGAATCTGCCTGCGCTGGACCTGAGCTTTGAGAGTGCGCGGGTAGCGAAACTGCTGTTCCGCTACCGGGCGCGTAACTTCCCCGGCACGCTGGATGATACCGAGCAGCAACGCTGGTTGCAGCACCGTCGTGACGTGCTTAATGCCGATCGGGTGCAGGCGTTTATGCAGGAACTGGAAGGTCTGGCGAATCTGCACGAAGCGGATGCAGAAAAGGTTGGGCAGCTTAAAGCGCTCTATCTCTATGCGCAGGAGTTGGTTTCCTGAAGCACTAAGAGTCTGACCCGGTATCGCCTGCCGGGTCAGACTTTCTGATGCGGCTTAATCAGAGCACGGTCCACGCCAGCCAGGTCAGCGCAAAGCCGCTCAGCCCCATTAGCGTTGTCAGTACCGTCCAGGTGCGTAAACCGTCGGCCACCGAAAGTCCCAGATAACGGGTCACCACCCAGAATCCCGCATCATTGACATGCGACAATCCCAGACCACCAAAACAGGCCGCCAGGGTGACCAGTACCCGTTGCATATCCGTCACGCCGGTCACCGCCTGGGTCAGCAAACCGCTGGTGGTCAGGATCGCCACCGTGGCGGAACCCTGTGATGCACGCAGCGCCAGCGACAGGATAAATGCCGCTGGCACCAGCGGCAGATGCAGCGTTTCAAGGGTGACCGCCAGCGCTTTACCCACGCCCGACTCCACCAGCACTTTGCCGAATGCACCACCGGCCCCGGCCACCAGAATCACGCTGGCAGAGGTGGGAATGGCCCGGCCGGTCAGATCTTCCAGCTTATCTTTGCTCCAGCCACGCCGTACGCCCAGCAGCCAGGCCGCCAGCCCTAAGGCAATCAGCAGGGCAATCGGCGGTGTGCCGATCACGGTCATCACACTACGCAGCAGACTCCCTTCAGCCAGCAGTGTGTGTGACAGAGTTCCCAGCACGATCAATACAATCGGGACCACAATCAGGCCGCTGATGGTGAGCGCACCGGGTGGTGCCGGTTCATTCTTCTTTTCCTGCCCTTCCGGCCTGGCCATCTGCAACTGTTCCAGCACCTCCACCGACAGAGGGTAGTGGCGACGGTTCATGAATTTCGCTACGTAGTAGCCGATGATCCCGACCGGCACGGAAATCGCGATTCCCAGTATCATCAGCCATCCCATGTCGGTGTGCAGGATCCCGGCTGCCGCCGCTGCGCCCGGATGGGTCGGCAATGCCACATGTACCGTCAGCATCACGCCCGCCATCGGCAGGCCAAACTTCAGCGGCGAGACCCGCGCCACTTTGGTAAAGCCATAAATCAGCGGAATAACAATGATAAAACCGACTTCAAAAAATACCGGGATGCCAAGGATAAAGGCCGCCATGGTCAATGCCGCAACGGTACGCTTCAGCCCCAGCGTTTTACTGAAACGCTGCGCCAGCGACTTGGCACCGCCCGAGGCTTCAATGATCGCCCCGAGCATGGCACCAAGCACGATGATGATGGTGATGTGACCAAGCAGGCCGCCCATCCCGGTGATAATCGTCTCCATGATTTTTTCAGCCGGAATGCCGGTGGCGATGGCCACCAGCAGACTGACAATTAACAGGGCGACAAAGGGATGAACTTTGGCTTTGATGACCAGCAGCAGCAGGATCACGATGCTGGCGGTCGCTATGGCTAATAGCAGTGCGGTGGACATAGTAAACCTCAGAAATTGTTATATTTTTTAGGTTATCGCCGTACAGAATAAACAGGTGCAGGGTCAGAAAAAGGACGAAAAAATCTCAACCGGTGCCGAAACACCGGTTTTTTTAGCCCGTTAAATCAGGTTTTTCTCGCCCAGGGCGCAAACCAGCCAAGACCAGCGGTAGTGTTGCCGCGCGGGATATATTCGCAGCCCACCCAGCCGGAATAGCCGACCTCATCCAGCAGTGAGTAGAGATAGGGGTAGTTGATTTCACCCTCATCCGGTTCATGACGATCCGGTGCCGAAGCAATCTGCACGTGCCGATAGCGTCCGGCATAGTGGCGAATCAGATGGCTGAGGTTGCCATCCACCCGTTGCGCATGGAACAGGTCGAGCTGAGTGAAGACATTGGGTCGATCGATCTGTTCGACCATCTCCAGCGTCTGATACTGGCTGGCATAAAGATAGTTGGGTTTGGTTGTGGGATTAAGCGCCTCAATCAGCAGGATGATGCCGTGCGGCGCAAAGCGCTCAGCCGCATAACGCATATTGCTGATAAAGGTCTCAACGTAGCGCTGACGGTCAGCGTCGGGCGGCACCGTCGCCGCCATGATGTGCACCTGCGGGCAGTTCAGCGCCAGCGCATAGCTCAGGGCGCGATCGATATCCGCCTTTGCTTCCGCTTCCCGTCCAGGGATGGCCGAAACGCCCCACTCACCCGCTGCGACGTTGCCGGGTGCGGTATTGAACAGCACCAGTTGCAGCTGGTTATCATCAAGCCACTGCTTGATCTGCGTGGCGGGATAGTCATAAGGAAACAGAAATTCGACGGCAGTGAAACCGGCTTCCGCCGCTGCAGCGAAGCGTTCAGCAAACGGCAATTCAGTAAATTGCGTCGAAAGGTTAGCAGCAAACTTCGGCATTATCGGCTCCTTAATTCTGCCACTTCGGCATCATTGAGATAACGGATCGGGCGGTCGCCCAGGGTAAAGATCAGCCGGGCGGTCTCCTCCAGCTCTTCAGTGTTGTCTGCCGCTTCCTGCAACGATTTCCCCACTACCACCGGGCCATGATTCGCCAGCAGGAAGGCACGGTAACGTGGAGCCAGCGCCGCGAGATCCTCGGCCAGTCGCCCATCACCCGGCTTGTAGTAAGGCACAACCGGCACATCACCGACACGCATCACCACATAGGGGGTAAACGGACGGATGCAGTTGTCCGTGTCCAGCCCCTGTAAACAGGAGAGCGCCGTCAGGTAGTGGCTATGCAGATGCACCACCGCCCTGCAGTCGGGATTATTCAGATAGAGCGCGCGGTGAAACGCAATCTCTTTGGAGGGTTTATCGCCTGAGATCCATTCGCCGTCAGGCGTGACTTTGGCCAGCCGGTCACCCTGTAATTTACCCAGGCATGAACCGGTGGGAGTCGCCAGCAGATTGCCATCCTCCAGCAACATTGAGAGGTTGCCCGCCGAGCCGGTGGCATAGCCGCGCTGAAAGAACGAAGCGCCAAGACGCACCATCTCGTCACGCGCCTGCTGTTCTGTTAAAGAGAAAGATTCAGACATCAGTAAACTCCGTTTGCGCGCGGCGGAAGAAATCTTCATCGCCAAAATTGCCCGATTTCAGTGCCAGAGAGAGCGGCTGATGAATGTCGCGCACCCAGGGCACGCCGGGCGAAATCGTCGGGCCGATATGAAAGGCCGTCACACCCAGGCTCTGCGCGACCACGCCGGAGGTTTCGCCACCCGCCACGATAAAGCGCTGCCATCCGCGCCGTTTCAGCTCGCGGGTGACGGCAGCAAACAGTTGCTCAACCGCTTCGCTGCTGCGCTGAGCACCATAACGCTGTTGAATCGCCTGCAATTGTTGCGCGTCAGCGGTGGCAAACAGCAGGGGTGCCAGCGTCTGATCGCTGTTCGCTTCCACCCAGTCGCATAACTGCCGGGCATAAGCCCCGGCATCTTCCAGACAGCGTTCAGTCTCAACTTCGCAGGCCGGTGCCAGCTGGCGGTACGCGGCGACCTGACGATTGGTCATCTGTGAACAGGAACCGGAAAGCACCACGGCGCGATCGCCCTGCGGACGGCCTGCCTGCTCCGCTTTTGCATCACTTTCAGCCGTCGCCCACTGCCGTGCCAGACCGATGGCCAGCCCGGAACCGCCGGTGACCAGCCGCAGATCGCTCAGTGCTTCGCCCAGGGTCAACAGATGTTCCTGATGCAGGGCGTCAGTTACGACGTAGTTGATCCCCTGCGCCGCCAGCTGACCCAGCGCCTGCCGTACTGACTCAGCGCCCTGATCGACCTGTGCCACAGCGATCAGCCCGGCTTTGCCCGTCGCCTGTGATGTCATCAGGCGCAGCAGGTTGCTGTCGTGCATCGGTGTGACCGGATGATGCCGCATACCGGAATCTGACAGCAGCTGATCGCCGACAAACAGGTAGCCCTGATAAACGGTGCGGCCATTCACCGGCAGCGCCGGACAGATTACCGTCTGCGTTTCACCCAACGCCTGCAGCAGAGCGTCGGTTACCGGACCGATATTGCCCTGCGCGGTGCTGTCGAAGGTGGAACAATATTTGAAGTAGAAACGCTCACAGCCCTGCGTCTGCAGCCAGGCCAGCGCAGCCAGCGACTGAGCAACGGCCTGGTCTGCCGGACAGGAGCGGCTCTTCAGGCTGACCACAATCGCCTGCGCCTCTGTGGTTTCCTCGCTGTCAGGAATGCCGTTGAACTGAATAGTGGTCAGCCCGTTCTGCACCAGAAAACTGGCGATGTCAGTCGCACCGGTAAAATCGTCCGCTATCACGCCAAGCCGCATCAGATTTTCTCCTCTGCCTGCGGCAGCGTGATGCCGCTGAAGATTTTAATCACTGCACTGTCATCTTCCCGGCCGTAACCGGCGTTGCTGGCTTCGGTGAACATATTGAGGGCGGTTGAGGCCAGCGGCAGCGGGAAGTGCAGGGATTTCGCGGTATCGGCCACCAGGTTGAGATCTTTCACAAAGATATCGACCGCCGATTTCGGGCTATAGTCGCCGTCCACCACATGCCGCATGCGGTTTTCGAACATCCATGAATTGCCTGCGGCGTTGGTGACCACTTCATACATGGTTTCCAGCGGGATGCCGGCACGCGCCGCCAGCGCCATCGCTTCAGCCCCGACCGCGATGTGAACACCTGCCAGCAGCTGATGGATAATTTTGACGGTTGACCCGAGGCCGATCTCACTGCCCACGCGATACACTTTGGCTGCCACGGCATCCAGTACAGATTGCAGTTGCGTAAAGGCCGCGTCGCTGCCGGACGCCATCACCGTCATCTCACCGCTGGCCGCTTTAGCGGCACCGCCGGAGACCGGTGCATCCAGCATCAGCAGCTGATATTGCGCCAGCTGTTGTTCAATCTGCTGCGCATCCCGGGCGGACAATGTGGATGAGACCATGACCACGGTGCCGGGACGCAGTTTTGCGGCCAGGCCCTCTTCTCCGAACAGAATGGCGTTAACCTGCTGCGCATTTACCACCAGCAGCAAAACGGCATCAAGCTGGTCTGCAAAGGCGGATGCTGAAGCCTGCGCATCACGCGCGCCTGCCTGGCGTAAGTTCTCAAGCGCGGCGGGATTCAAATCGACACCCCAGGTATTGAGACCGGCACGCAGGCAGGATTTCGCGGCACCCATGCCCATGGAACCTAACCCGATAACGCAGATATTTTCAGCTGGCACGATACGCCTCCACTGTTAATTTAAGTGATTATTTGTTTGTTACTGTTAATCCTGCCAGTTTACTGTCGGCAAAAATGTGTTTCCGCTCACAAAAAAATATTCCCGATGTGAACCAGAACAATTTTTAACATTGCCACATTCACAGCACTGACCCTGTTGCAGTGCGGTTACCGCCGCTGATGCCAAAATTACCGCTGTTATTATTTGTTCTGGTTAATCCGCAGATACTTTATAATGTGAAAAAATGGTAATCATCAGGGAGCCGATATGATTCCGGTTGAACGTCATCAACAGATTCTTGCGCTGGTGGCCGATCGTGGCGTGGTGAGCATTGCAGAACTCACTGAACGGCTGGGTGTGTCACACATGACCATACGCCGTGATGTGCAGAAACTGGAGGAGCAAGGGGCCGTGCTGTCGGTCTCCGGCGGCGTGCGCTCAGCCGACCGGCTGGCGGCTGAGCCGTCACATCTGACGAAAAGCGCCCTCTACAACGAGGAGAAGCGCGCCATTGGTCGCACCGCCGCCCGACAGATCCCACGTAACAGCTGCATCTACCTGGATGCCGGAACCACGACGTTAGCCCTGGCAAGAGAAGTGGTGGATCGCGATGATTTGCTGGTGGTGACCAATGATTTTATGGTGGCGAATCTGCTGATGGAGGCCAGTCAGTGCCGGGTTATTCACACGGGCGGCACCGTATGCCGGGAGAACCGCTCCTGTGTCGGCGAGTCGGCGGCACGCAGCCTGCGTCATCTGGCCATTGATATTGCCTTTATTTCCGCCTCCTGCTGGGGGCCGCGTGGCTTGTTTACGCCGGATGAAGATAAAGTGATGGTGAAGCAGGCGGTGAGTGAGGTGAGCAGTAAGCGGGTATTGCTGAGTGACAGTTCGAAGTACAACAGGATCGCGACGTTTCTGGCTTTACCGCTGGAGAGCTTTGATCGGGTAGTGACAGACACGCATCTGAGTGAGTCGGCGCGGGAGCTGTTAAGTGCGGGGAGCTGTGAACTGATACTGGCTGGTTAAGCTGTCGCCGCCTTCCCTGAGACCGGGAAGGCGGCAACGTGAGCGTGATTAAACTTCTTCGCTGAACTGCGGCACCGGATTACGGAAGCTGCGGGTTACGAACGCCAGGTAGATAATCCCGATGGCGGCCCAGATCAGGCCCAGCTCCATAGAACTCTCTTCCAGGTTCACCCACAGCGCACCCACCGTCAGCGCGCCAAGCAGCGGCAGCAGCAGATACTGAACGTGATCTTTCAGCGTGCGGTTACGCTTCTCACGAACCCAGAACTGTGCAATCACCGACAGGTTAACGAAGGTAAACGCCACCAGTGCACCAAAGTTAATCAGCGCGGTTGCGGTCACCAGGTCGAAGTTAATCGCCATCAGCGCAATCGCACCCACCAGCAGCACGTTGAGCGACGGGGTCCGCCATTTCGGATGGATGTAACCGAAGAAACGCTCCGGGAACACACCATCACGGCCCATCACATACATCAGACGCGAGACGCCAGCGTGCGCCGCCATACCGGATGCCAGCACCGTGACCACCGAGAAGATCAGGATGCCGACCTGCAACGCTTTACCGGCCACGAACAGCATGATTTCAGGCTGCGATGAGTCCGGGTGCTGGAAGCGTGTGATGTCCGGGAAGTAGAGCTGCAGGAAGTAAGATGCCGCGATAAAGATCACCCCACCAATCAGCGCGGTCAGGAAAATAGCGCGCGGAATGGTGCGTTCTGCATCTTTGGTCTCTTCCGACAGCGAACTGATGCCATCAAAGCCGAGGAACGAGAAGCAGAGTATCGTCGCACCGGTAATCATCGGCACCACATGCGCATTCTCAGACCAGAATGGACGGCTGCTCACCAGCGTGCCGGAACCAACGCCGCTTGCCACACCGTAGATTACCATCGCGGTAATCCCGACCATGACAACCACCTGCAGCACCACAATCACACTGTTGAAGTTGGCGACGGTTTTGATGCCCTTGAGGTTAGAGAGCGTCATAAACCCGACCAGCAACACCACAAAAATCCACGACGGGATGCCCGGCACCAGCGATTCGAAATAGTTTTTAGCCAGCAGGATGTTGATCATCGGCATGAACAGGTAGTCCAGCAGTGATGACCAGCCGACCATAAAGCCGACGTGCGGACTGATCGCCTTCTGAGCGTAGGTATAAGCGGAGCCCGCAGAGGGGAAGCGGCGTACCAGCTTACCGTAACTCACGGCAGTGAACAGAATCGCAATCAGCGCGAAAGCATAAGCGGTGGCGACGTGACCTTCGGTCAGCCCGGAAACGATGCCAAAGGTATCGAACAGGGTCATAGGCTGCATGTAGGCTAAGCCCATCATGACGACCGGAAGTAACGTGAGTGTTTTTTTGAGTTGCGCACGCTGCGGTGCGGCGGAGGTATTAAGCGACATGCTTCAGTCCCCCATGTGCGACAACCTGGCTGGGCTGGGTCACAGGGCAACTGCGCATTAAGCGACAGGGAGTAAGGTTAGCGGTTAACGCGGCGCCGTAGTCATCACGAAAACGCGTACCAGCGTTGGCTGGCAGAGTGTAAAACATCCCCATCTTTGTAATCCTCAATCTCACGCTTATGCGTGTTTTCAGTGTTTATCTATCCGGGTGCGTGCCCGGCCTCGGTTAAGTCAGCAAAAAACGCTCTAATAAAACTGGATGCAAAAAAATAACCGGCGCGGTTAGCGTCGGTTATCATCTGATTTTGCAGGCCGCGTATTCTGCCCTAACCCGTGGCAGGAATACAAGCCATCGGGGCATCTTATGCAAAAAAAAGCGCGTCAGGTGACAGGTAAAAAAACCTGTCAGGCATTTTTCAGCATCCAGTCGATCTCGGTCGACGTAATCAGCCGTTCAAACTGCATCAGTTCATGATGCTTACAGCTGTGCCAGACACTGGCAAAGCGTTCGCCCAGTAGCTTCTGCAGCGGATAGCTGTTGTCAAACTCATACAGCGCATCGCTCTGGCGGATCGGCAGTGCCAGACCCTCGGCATGGTGACCGTTGCCGGTGACCGGATGGGGCAACGGCAACTGGGTATCCAGCCCATGCAGCATCCCGGCAAGAATAGCCGACACCACCAGGTAGGGATTAGCATCCGCGCCCGCAACCCGGTACTCAATACGATGATTGTCGATATCCCCGCACGGCACCCGCAGCGCAACGGTCCGGTTGTTATGGCCCCACGATGCCTGCAACGGCACATAGGCGTCCGGAACAAAACGGCGATAGGCATTCACATTGGGTGCCAGCAGCGCCATTGAGGCGGGCATCAGATCGATCATCCCGGCCAGCGCCCGTTTCATCAGCGGCGAATCACTGCCGTCATCGCAGGCGAAGGCGTTGTGATCGGCGGCATCCAGCATGCTGATATGCACATGCATGCCGCTGCCCGCATACTCCTCATAGGGCTTCGCCATAAACGTGGCGGTCATACCGTGATTTTCTGCCACCTGACGAATCAGGCGTTTCAGCTGCACCGCATGGTCACAGGCCCGCAGCACGTCGCGGGTATGATGCAGGTTAATTTCAAACTGTCCGGGCGAGGCTTCCGCCAGCGCACCATCGGCCGGGATGCCCTGCTGACGGGCCAGATCGTCGATGTCACGCAGCACATCGGCGAAATGATCGAGGTTATCTACCGAGTAGACCTGGCTCTGCATATTGCGTTCATCACTGCCGGGCGAACACGGCGGCTGGATAAAGCCTTCGGCATCGCGCTTTTTGTCCACCAGATAGAACTCCAGCTCTACCGCTACCACCGGAAACAGACCTCGGTTACGCAGCTGTTGCCACAGCCGGTTAAGGACATTTCGGGGTTCAACGTCAAAGGGAGTGCCATCTTGGTTGCACATGGTTAACAGCAGTTGCGCAATGTGCTGAGGGTCAGACGCGGAGGGAACTAAAGTACCGGTGACGGGCAGACAGAGATTATCGGGTTCGCCCAGTGACTGGCCGAGTCCCGCTTCTTCTACTGTGTTGCCGAGGATATCCATGGCAAACACCGAGGCGGGGAAATAACACCCTTTTTCCAGCTTAGGCAGCGCAGAGACCGGAATGCGCTTGCCGCGGAACACACCATTTAAATCATTTAACAGGATGTCGACATACTGCGTGTCAGGATGGCGCTCCAGCCAGGTTTTCACCTCAAGCTGGAACGCGCTGGTTCGTTTCTCTTCACTGTGAAGCGTGAAGTCTTCCACTTCTACCAGGTTAGTCATGATCTCACCCGCCCCTATTAGGTTTGCGTAATGCTCAAAATAACAGCCACACCACTAACATAGCGCCAACATAAAAAGTGTGCAAATGTAACAAATCTGTTTGAAGAACAAACAGCAGATTGCTAGATTGAAAAAATATTGCACACTTAACCGCCAGACGTGCCCTTTCGGTAGATATTTCGAACAGCGATGCGAGGACGTGAGATGGGCATTATTTTTGACAAGCCGTTGATTGGCGTAGTGATGTGCCAGAAGGATCTGGGAGGCCATCCGAGCCAGACGGTTCACAATAAGTATACCGATGCGGTTGTCCTTGCGGGTGGCGTACCACTGGCCCTGCCCCACAGTCTGATGAATGCGCCTCATCTATTAGAAAACGCTATGGCTGTTCTGGATGGCCTGCTGCTGACCGGCAGCCCCAGCAATATCGAACCCTGGCATTATGGCGAGGCGGGCGAAGAGCTGCATGCCGATCCGGGCCGTGACCATCTCGCCTTTCAGCTGATCACCTGGGCCACCAGCCACAAGATGCCGATGTTCGGGATCTGCCGTGGGCTGCAGGAGCTGGTGGTGGCAAATGGCGGTGCGCTGTGGCGGGAGCTCAGCGGGCAGCCGTCGTTTCAGCGTCACCATGAAGATGAGACGCTGCCGCTGGAGCAGCAGTATGCTCAGGCGCATCCAATCACTATTGAACCCGACGGCCTGCTGGCGACGCTGCTGGACAGCAACAGTCCGCTGGCGGTCAATTCACTGCATCATCAGGGGGTACGCGAACCGGGCCCGCAGTTGCGCGTTGAAGCGCGCGCGCCGGATGGCCTGATTGAGGCGGTGAGTCTGCGCCATCATCCCTTCGCCCTGGCGGTGCAGTGGCATCCCGAGTGGCAGCCGGAACACACGGCGGGATCGCAGGCGCTCTTCAGTGGCTTTATTCAGGCCGCCATTCGTTATCACAAGGAAAAAGAAAATGAGTGATGCCACGCTGGCGCCGGGACGACGGCTGGCGCAGATCCGGCAGACACTGGGGCTGTCGCAACGCCGTGTCGCCGAACTGGCCGGACTGACCCATAGCGCCATCAGCACCATTGAACAGGATAAGGTCAGCCCGGCGGTCAGCACCCTGCAGAAGCTGCTGAAAGTCTATGGGCTCTCGCTGTCAGAGTTCTTCTCGGAACCCAAACCGGATGCGGAACCGAAGGTCATTGTCCGCGCCAGCGACCTGCTGGAGATTGGCAGTCAGGGGGTTTCGCTGAAGCTTATCGACAATGGCCGTGCACAGCGCACGCTGGGCATGCTGCTGGAAACTTATCAACCCGGTGCCAGCACCGGCGAGAAGCTGCGTCATCCGGGCGAAGAGACCGGCACGCTGCTGGAAGGAGAGATTACGCTGGTCATCAACGGAGAGCACTATCATCTCTCCGCCGGAGAGAGCTACGTCATTGATACGGGCTTACCACACAGTTTCACCAACCGTGCTGAAATCCCCTGCCGCATTGTCAGTGCCCATACGCCAGCCAACTTTTAGGCGCATTCCGGAGATTGTTATGAATTACGTGGAGAGTTATTACGCAGCGACCGCCAATCCGCATGCGCCCTGGCCGACATTACAGGAGAGCATTCAGTGTGACGTCTGCATTATTGGCGGCGGTTTCACCGGTCTTTCGGCGGCGCTGCATCTGACCGAGGTAGGCTATGACGTGGTTGTGCTGGAAGCGGCGCGGGTCGGCTTTGGTGCCAGCGGGCGTAACGGCGGTCAGGTGGTGAACTCCTACAGCCGCGACGTGGATGTGATTGAGCAGCGCTACGGTAAAGAGAGCGCCCGTATGCTGGGCAGCATGATGTTTGAAGGCGCTGAAATCATCCGCGATCGCATTAAGCGGTACGCGATTGACTGCGATTACCGGCCTGGCGGCGTTTTTGCGGCCCTGAATGCGCGCCAGATGGCGCATCTGCGAAAACAGAAAGCGTTATGGCAGCAGTATGGGAATCATGATCTGGAACTACTGGATGAGCGAGCCATCCGCCGTGAAGTCGCCACCGAACGCTACGTTGGCGGGCTGCTGGATCGGCGCGGCGGCCATCTGCATCCGCTGAACCTGGCGCTGGGGGAAGCGGAGGCGATCCGGCGACATGGCGGACGCATCTATGAACAGTCCGCGGCGACCAGTGTGGTTTATGGCACACCAAACCGGGTAAAAACCGCCCAGGGCGAGGTCAGCGCGACCTTTGTGATCTTCGCCGGGAATGCCTATCTGGCCCCGCAGCTGGAACCGCGACTGAGCAGGAAAAGCATGCCGTGCGGATCGCAGATTGTGGCAACCGAACCGCTGTCAACCGACCAGGCGTTGTCGCTGATGCCGAACAACTACTGTGTGGAAGATTGTAACTATCTGCTGGATTACTTCCGTCTGACGGCGGACAACCGGCTGCTCTATGGCGGCGGCGTGGTTTATGGCGCACGGGAACCGGCCGATATTGAAGCGTTGATCCGGCCCAAGCTGCGCCGCACTTTCCCGCAGTTGCAGAACGTGAAGCTGGACTTCAGCTGGAGCGGCAATTTCCTGCTGACGCTGTCGCGCATGCCGCAGTTTGGCCGACTGGAGAAGAATGTCTATTTTATGCAGGGTGACAGCGGTCATGGCGTAACCAGTACGCATCTTTCCGGCAAGCTGATCAGCGAAGTGTTACGCGGCGATGCCGAGCGTTTTGATGCTTTCGCCCGCCTGCCTCACCTGCCGTTTCCCGGTGGGCGTCGATTTAAGGTGCCGCTGACGGCGATGGGCGCGGTGTGGTATGCGTTGAGGGATCGGTTAGGGGTGTGAGGCTGAGGGCCAGACCTGGCTGTCTGGCCTGATGAAAACAGGTCTTTCAGCGGGGCACATTCTGCCCTGTAGTTTAAACTGCTTTAGTATGTTGTAACTATGAAAAGAGCAGAACCCTTATATATCAGAGCGGGAGCAATCAGCCCCCGCAACAGCGCCAGCCGCGTATCACTCCAGCGGCATTTTAACCGGATCGTCATAGCGGTACTCAAAACCGAGTTCGCTACAGATGCGGGAACCATCAATCAGCTTGCCGCTATTCTTTTCCGCCTCGGGTGCGAACTGCGGCGGCTGCAGCCCAAGCTGGTGCGTGACCGCAGGATAGAAGGTGTCACGCGAGGGATGTTTCGAGGCACACAGATTATAGACCCGGCCCCCTTTGGGCGACTGCAGTAGCAGCGTGATCGCCTCAACCACATCATCCAGATGCACCAGATTCACGCCCTGCGAGCCATTGGCCACATCCTGCTTGCCGGCGAGGAAGCGCCCCGGATGGCGCTTTGGTCCGACCAGACCGGCCAGCCGCACGATATCCACGCTGGTGCCCGGCAGATCGTGCAGCCAGTTCTCCAGTTTAACCAGCGTCTTTCCGGCCACCGTTTCTGCGTCCAGCGGGCTGTTTTCCCGCTTAGCGCCGGCGCTGCTGCCATAGACTGAGGTGGAACTGGTAAAGATAATGCGCGGTACCTTATAAACCAGCGCGGTATCGACCACATTCTGCACCGCCTGCAGATAGGCTTCGCCCCCTTCCGCAGTGCGGCTGGCGGGCAGTGTAACGATCAGCGCATCGACGTTGAATAGCGGCTCAATATCGGCGGCATCACAGAGCAGTTCCGGCGTCAGTTCCAGCTGGAACGCCTCAATGCCGCAGCGGCGTGCCGCGTCTATACCGTCTGGCGTGGTTTTGCTGCCGGTGACCTGCCAGCCTCGCGCCGTTAACGCCGTGGCCAGCGGCATGCCTAACCAGCCCAGTCCCACAATCGCGACCTTCTTCATTTTGACTCCTGACGTGAAACATCAACCCTGACTTCACCGTAGTTTGCCCCCGGATTGCAAACCAGAACAACCTGTTTCAGCGCTTTCCGAACCGCCCGTTTAAAAAAGTGTTGCCAAGCGCAGCCATCTTCGCTAGGTTAAACCCCACAAATGAATACTCATTCATCGACGAGATTATTATGACACGCGTTCAGTTCAACCATCACCACCACCATCATCCTGACTAGTCTTTCAGGCGATTGGTGCTGGAAGACTTTCAAGATCTTCCAGTGGTGTGAACGCAAGAGAACCCCCGGAAGATCGTCTTCCGGGGGTTTTTTTATGGGCTGACGTAACCACACATTCAGGACCGAATTAAGAGGACAGGCACCATGTTAGATAACACCCGTTTACGCATAGCTATGCAGAAATCTGGCCGTTTAAGTGATGATTCACGCGAACTGCTGGCGCGCTGCGGCGTTAAAATCAACCTTCAGCAACAGCGCCTGATTGCGTTTGCGGAGAACATGCCGATCGACATCCTGCGCGTGCGCGATGACGATATTCCTGGCCTGGTGATGGATGGTGTGGTCGATTTAGGCATCATCGGCGAGAACGTGCTGGAAGAAGAGCTGCTGTCGCGCCGTGCCCAGGGTGAAGATCCGCGCTACTTTACGCTGCGCCGCCTCGACTTCGGCGGTTGCCGTCTGTCACTGGCGATGGCGACAGATGCCGAGTACACCGGCCCGGAATGCCTGGATAAATCCCGTATCGCCACCTCCTATCCGCACCTGTTAAAACAATACCTCGACAAAAAAGGCGTCAGCTTTAAGACCTGTTTACTGAACGGTTCCGTGGAAGTGGCGACCCGCGCCGGTCTGGCTGACGCCATCTGCGATCTGGTCTCTACCGGTGCTACGCTGGAAGCCAATGGCCTGCGCGAAGTTGAAGTAATCTATCGTTCAAAAGCGGTGCTGATCCAGCGTGACGGCGAGATGCCTGCCGCCAAGCAGGAGCTGATCGACAAGATGATGACCCGTATTCAGGGCGTGATTAAAGCGCGTGAATCGAAGTACATCATGCTGCACGCGCCGAGTGAGCGTCTGGAAGAAGTGATCAGCCTGCTGCCTGGCGCAGAGCGCCCGACCGTGCTGCCGCTGGCAGGCGATGTCAGCCGCGTGGCGATGCACATGGTCAGCAGCGAAACCCTGTTCTGGGAAACCATGGAAAAACTGAAAGCGCTGGGTGCCAGTTCGATTCTGGTGCTGCCTATTGAGAAGATGATGGAGTAAGCCATGGCCTTTTCTACCCCGATTGAGTGGCAGCAGTGTACCCCCGAACAGCAGCAGGCGCTGCTGTTACGTCCTGCTATCGCCGCCTCTGAAAACGTGACGCTGACGGTGCGCGATGTGCTGGAGCAGGTAAAGCTGAACGGTGATGACGCCCTGCGCCAGTTCAGCGCCCGCTTCGACAAAGCGCAGGTGGATAACCTGCGTGTTACCGCGCAGCAAATCGCAGAGGCCAGCTTACGTCTGAGTGACGAGCTGAAGCAGGCGATGGCTGTCGCGGTGGGCAATATCGAAACCTTCCACAACGCGCAGATCCTGCCGCCGGTGGATGTGGAAACCCAGCCAGGCGTACGCTGCCAGCAGATTACCCGTCCGGTGAAATCGGTCGGACTCTATATTCCTGGTGGTTCCGCCCCGCTCTTCTCCACCGTGCTGATGCTGGCGACCCCGGCCCGTATCGCGGGCTGTGGCCGCGTGGTGCTCTGTTCGCCGCCGCCGATTGCCGATGAGATCCTGTATGCCGCCCAGCTGTGCGGCGTAGAAGAGGTGTTCCAGGTGGGCGGCGCGCAGGCCATCGCCGCGATGGCCTTCGGCACCGAAACCGTGCCGCGCGTGGATAAGATTTTTGGCCCGGGCAACGCCTGGGTGACAGAAGCGAAACGTCAGGTAAGTCAGCGACTCGATGGCGCGGCGATTGATATGCCAGCGGGTCCTTCTGAAGTGCTGGTGATTGCGGATGAAGGCGCCACGCCCGCGTTTGTCGCGTCTGATTTGCTTTCACAGGCAGAGCATGGTCCCGACTCGCAGGTGATTCTGCTGACGCCTTCATTAAAGCTGGCCGAGGCGGTCGCGGTCGCGGTTGAGCAGCAGCTGGCGCAGTTGCCGCGGGCTGCCACAGCGCGTCAGGCGCTGGAAAGCAGCCGCCTGATCGTGGCGCGTGACCTTGAGCAGTGTGTCGCGATCTCTAATCTCTACGGCCCGGAGCACCTGATTCTGCAAACGCGCCAGCCGCGCGATCTGGTGGAGTTGATCACCAGCGCCGGTTCGGTATTTTTAGGCGACTGGTCGCCGGAGTCCGCGGGCGATTACGCCTCTGGCACCAATCACGTGTTACCGACCTACGGTTACACCTCGACCTGTTCCAGCCTGGGCCTGGCCGATTTCCAGAAACGCATGACGGTGCAGGAGCTGACGCCGCAGGGCTTCCTGAACCTGGCCGCCACCATTGAAACCCTGGCCGCCGCCGAGCAGCTGGATGCCCATAAGAATGCCGTCACCCTGCGCGTTGCCGCACTGAAGGAGCAAGCATGAGTCAGGATATTGAGCAGCTGGCGCGCGCCAATGTGCGCGCCCTGACGCCCTATATGTCGGCGCGTCGTCTGGGTGGCAACGGAGATGTCTGGCTCAATGCCAACGAGTTTCCGCTGCCGGTGCCGTTTGAGCTGTCGCAGCAGACGCTGAACCGCTATCCGGAATGTCAGCCTAAACTGGTGATTGAGCGCTACGCTGCTTATGCAGTCTTAACGCCGGAGCAGGTGCTGGTGAGCCGTGGCGCAGATGAAGCTATCGAACTGATCATGCGTGCCTTCTGTGAGCCGGGTCAGGATGCGATTCTGTTCTGTCCACCGACCTATGGCATGTACAGCGTCAGCGCCGAAACCATCGGCATTGAATATCGTACCGTCCCGGCCCTGACCGACTGGCAGCTGAACCTGCCTGCCATTGCAGAGCAACTGGATGGCGTCAAAGTGGTTTACCTCTGCAGCCCGAACAACCCGACCGGCAACCTGATCAATCAGGACGACATCCGTCAGCTGCTGGCGATGACCGCCGGTAAAGCGCTGGTCGTCGCAGATGAAGCCTACATTGAGTTCTGCCCGCAGGCGACCCTGACCGGCTGGCTGAAGGATTATCCGCATCTGGTGATCCTGCGTACGCTTTCTAAAGCCTTTGCGCTGGCTGGCCTGCGTTGCGGCTTTGCGCTGGCGAATAAGCCGGTCATCGACCTGCTGATGAAGGTGATCGCACCCTACCCGCTGGCGACACCGGTGGCCGATGTCGCCGGTCAGGCGCTGAGCGACCAGGGAATTGCGCTGATGCGTGAGCATGTGGCACAGCTGAATGAGAATCGTAGCTGGCTGCAGGCTGAACTGACTCAGCTGGCCTGCGTTGAGCAGGTTTTCTCCAGTGAAACCAACTATGTGCTGGCGCGCTTTACCGATTCACCAAAAGTCTTCAAAACCTTATGGGATCAGGGCATTATCCTGCGTGATCAGAACAAAAATCCGGGCCTGTCGGGATGCCTGCGCATCTCCATCGGCACGCGTGAAGAGTGCGAACGAGTGATCGCCGCGCTGCAAGCCTTTTCTGTGGAGCAAGCATGAGCCAGAAGACCCTTTTTATTGACCGCGACGGTACGTTAATCTCTGAGCCGCCTGAAGATTATCAGGTGGACCGCATGGATAAGCTGGCGTTTGAGCCAGATGTTATCCCGGCGCTGCTGGCACTGCAGGCCGCCGGTTATCGCCTGGTCATGATCACTAACCAGGATGGTCTTGGCACCCCGGGTTTCCCGCAGGCCGATTTCGATGGCCCGCACAATCTGATGATGCAGATCCTGACCTCGCAGGGCATTGCGTTTGACGATGTGCTGATCTGCCCGCACATGCCGGACGATCACTGCGACTGTCGCAAGCCAAAAACCCGAATGGTGGAAGCCTGGCTGGCCGAAGGCGCGCTGGATACCGCCAACAGCTACGTGATTGGCGATCGCCTGACCGATGTCCAGCTGGCAGAGAACATGGGCATCCAGCCTATCCGCTACGGTGCTGACGGCCAGAACTGGCAGACTATCCAGCAGCGTCTGACCCAGCGTGACCGCCATGCGCTGGTGCAGCGCAACACCAAAGAGACACAGGTGCGGGTAGAACTGTGGCTGGATCGCGAAGGCGGCAGCAAGATTAATACCGGCGTGGGTTTCTTCGACCACATGCTGGACCAGATCGCCGTACACGGCGGGTTCCGCATGAATATCGAAGTGAAAGGCGATCTCTATATTGACGATCACCACACGGTGGAAGATACCGGTCTGGCACTGGGCGAAGCGCTGCTGAAGGCGCTGGGCGACAAGCGTGGCATTGGCCGTTTCGGCTTTGTGCTACCGATGGATGAATGTCTGGCGCGCTGCGCGCTGGATATCTCCGGCCGTCCGCACATCGAGTTCAAAGCGGAGTTCAACTATCAGCGCGTAGGCGACCTCAGTACCGAGATGGTCGAGCACTTCTTCAGCTCACTCTCCTACGCCATGATGAGCACTCTGCATCTTAAAACCAAAGGCAAGAATGACCATCACCGCGTCGAGAGCCTGTTTAAAGCCTTTGGCCGTACGCTGCGTCAGGCGATCCGCGTTGAGGGCAATACGCTGCCAAGCTCGAAGGGAGTGCTGTGATGAACGTGGTGATCATGGATACCGGTTGCGCCAACCTGTCGTCGGTGAAATGGGCGATTGAACGTCTGGGCTACACCCCGGAAGTGAGCCGCGATCCCGATGTGGTGCTGCGTGCCGACAAACTGTTTCTGCCCGGCGTCGGCACCGCGCAGGCGGCAATGAATCAGCTGGAAGAGCGTGACCTGATCGATCTGGTGAAAGCCTGTACCCAGCCGGTGCTGGGGATCTGCCTGGGTATGCAGCTGCTGGGACGCGGCAGCGATGAAAACGGCGGTGTGCCGACGCTGGGGATTATCGATGAGCCGGTGTCATTAATGGACACGCACGGCCTGCCGCTGCCGCACATGGGCTGGAATCAGATTACCGCGCAGGCGGGCAATCATCTGTTCCGTGGCATCGACGAAGGCTGCTATTTCTACTTCGTCCACAGCTATGCCATGCCGGTCAACGCCAGCACCATCGCCCAGTGTCACTACGGTGAAGCTTTCACCGCCGCGGTGCAGAAAGATAACTTCTTTGGCGTCCAGTTCCACCCGGAACGCTCGGGCAAAGCGGGCGCGCAGCTGCTGAAAAACTTCCTGGAGATGTAATGATTATCCCCGCGTTAGATTTAATTGACGGCAAAGTGGTTCGTCTGCATCAGGGCGATTATGGACAGCAGCGCGATTACGGCAGCGATCCGCTGCCGCGTCTGCAGGATTACGTTCGCCAGGGCGCGACCGTGCTGCATCTGGTGGATTTAACCGGCGCGAAAGATCCGGCGAAACGCCAGATCGCGCTGCTGAAAACCCTGCTGGATGGCGTTGATGTGACGGTGCAGGTTGGTGGCGGCATTCGCAGCCGTGATGATGTGCATGCACTGCTTGAAGCCGGAGCGAGTCGTGTGGTGGTCGGTTCCACCGCCGTGAAACAGCCTGAAGAGGTAAAACGGTGGTTTGCGGAATTTGGCGCAGAGGCGATTGTGCTTGCGTTAGATGTGCGCATTGATGCCAGTAACCGCAAAGAAGTGGCAATCAGTGGCTGGCAGGAAGCGGCGGGTGTCACGCTGGAAGAGGTGATTACCGACTTTCAGCAGGTGGGCCTGAAGCACGTGCTGTGCACCGACATTTCCCGCGACGGCACCCTGAGCGGCTCCAATGTTGCGCTCTATCAGGAAGTGACGGCGCGCTTCCCGACGATTGCTTTTCAGTCCTCGGGTGGCATTGGCGACCTCAATGATATCGCCGCCCTGCGCGGCAGCGGCGTTCAGGGCGTGATTGTCGGACGTGCGCTGCTGGAAGATAAATTCACTGTTTCGGAGGCGATCGCATGCTGGCAAAACGGATAATTCCCTGCCTGGACGTACGTGACGGCCAGGTGGTCAAAGGCGTACAGTTTCGCAATCACGAAATCATCGGCGACATCGTGCCGCTGGCGCAGCGCTATGCCGCCGAAGGTGCCGACGAGCTGGTGTTCTATGATATCACCGCCTCATCCGATGGCCGGGTCGTCGACAAAAGCTGGGTCTCGCGGGTTGCGGAAGTAATCGATATCCCGTTCTGCGTCGCGGGCGGCATTAAAACCCCGGAAGACGCAGCGCGCATTCTGGAGTTTGGCGCAGATAAGATTTCGATTAACTCGCCCGCGCTGGCCGATCCCACGCTCATTACCCGCCTCGCAGATCGTTTTGGCGTGCAGTGTATTGTGGTCGGGATCGATACCTGGTTTGATGAAGCCAGCGGTAAATATCAGGTGAATCAGTATACCGGTGACGAAGCGCGCACCCGCGTGACGCAGTGGGAAACGCTGGAGTGGGTGCAGGAAGTGCAGAAGCTGGGCGCAGGCGAGATCGTGCTGAACATGATGAATCAGGATGGCGTGCGTAACGGCTATGACCTGGTGCAGCTGAAGAAAATGCGTGAAGTCTGCAACGTCCCCCTTATCGCCTCTGGCGGTGCAGGCACCATGCAGCACTTCCTGGATGCGTTTACTGAAGCTAACGTGGATGGTGCTTTAGCCGCCTCGGTATTCCATAAGCAGATTATTAATATTGGTGAGCTGAAGAGCTTTCTGATCGACAACGGAGTGGAGATTCGCGCGTGCTAACTGAACAACAACTGGCCCTTCTCGACTGGGATAAAACACAGGGCATGATGCCGGTCATTGTCCAGCACTTCGTCTCAGGCGAAGTGCTGATGCATGGCTACATGAACCCGGCCGCGCTGGAGAAAACGCTGGCAGAAAGCAAGGTCACCTTTTTCTCCCGCACCAAAAATCGCTTGTGGACCAAAGGCGAAACCTCCGGCAACTTTTTGCAGGTCGTGAGCATCACGCCTGACTGCGACAATGACACCCTGTTAGTGCTGGCGGATCCTATTGGCCCGACCTGCCATCTGGGCACCACCAGCTGCTTCTCACCGGCGGTCCCTGAGTGGACGTTCCTCTATCAGCTTGAGCAGTTGCTGGCTTCGCGCAAAACCGCCGATCCTGAAAGCTCCTACACCGCACGACTCTACGCCAGCGGCACCAAACGCATCGCGCAGAAAGTGGGTGAAGAAGGCGTTGAAACCGCACTGGCCGCCACGGTCAACGATCGGGATGAACTCACCAACGAAGCTTCTGACCTGGTCTATCACCTGATGGTGCTGTTGCAGGATCAGGATCTCGACTTCCGCGCCGTGATTAACAACCTGCGTGACCGCCATAAGTAACTGTGCAATATGCTGCTCAGAATTTCGTTTTTTATGCGGATTCTGAGCAGTCTTCAGCTCATTCCTCACGTCCATCCGGCACAATGACGGCAACTCAAACCTCAGGGAGAGAACCGTGACCACCCATGAGAAATTAATTGCCCTGCTCGACCAGCACCAGGCACGCTATCGCCTGATGGAGCATGAGGCGACCGGTAAATGTGAAGCGGTCGCGGCGATACGCGGCACCGAAATCGGCCAGGGTGCTAAAGCGCTGGTCTGTCATGTGAAAGGCAACGGCGTTAAACAGCATGTACTGGCGGTTTTACCTGCCGATCATCAGGCCGATCTGGGCAAAGTCGCGGCAGCAGTCGGGGGAAGACGCGCCTCACTCTCCAGTCCGGCGGAAACCGATCTGCTGACCGGCTGCGTATTCGGGGCGATACCACCGTTCAGCTTTCATCCCGACCTCAAACTGGTTGTTGACCCCGCGCTGTTTGAACGTTATCCGGAGATCGCGTTTAACGCTGGTCTGCTGGAACGTTCAGTGATCCTGAATACCGAAGATTATCGCGCGTTATGCGCGGCTGACGTGGTGAAGATTACGCAGTAATTGCCATCCCGGCAGCCCGGCGATACTCTGCATAATCACTCATCACGACAGAATAAGAGCAAAATCATGAACATTTTCACTCAACGCCTGCGTCAGACGCTGGCTGTGGCGGTTATGGCAGGCTGCGCTTTTGGCGCGCAGGCGAAGATCGAACAGGTGCGTTTCGCGGTCGATCCGACCTATCCGCCATTCGAATCGAAAACGCCACAGGGCAAGCTGGTCGGCTTTGATATTGATCTGGGCAATGCGCTTTGTACCCAGATGCAGGCAAAATGTGTCTGGGTTGAAAGCCAGTTTGACGGCATGATCCCGGCCCTTAAAGCACGTAAATTTGATGCCATTCTGTCCGACATGGGCATTACCGAAGAGCGCCTGAAGCAGATTGATTTCACCGCGCCGCTCTATGACACCCACACCCAGCTGATTGCCCGTAAAGGTGCTGGCATACTGCCCACCGTTGAATCCCTGAAAGGAAAAACGGTCGGCGTAGAACAGGGAACGGTTCAGGAGCGCTATGCGCTGGCGAAATGGCAGCCTCACGGTGTGACCGTAGTGCCTTATGGCGATCAGGCACAGGTTGAAAGCGATCTGGTTTCAGGCCGACTGGATGCGGTATTCACTGATGCGGCACAGGCTGCCATCGGCTTCCTGAAGCATCCGCAGGGCAAAGATTTTGAACTGGCTGGCCCGATTATACAGGATCCGATCATCGGCCCCGGCACGGCGATTGGCCTGCGTAAAGGCGATACCGAGCTGAAAACCGCACTGGATAACGCCTTCGTCGAAATCAAAAAGAATGGCACCTTTGACCAGATTCAGAAGCGCTACTTTGCCACGGATATCTCTATCCAGCCTTAACCTCGCGGTCGCCCTTTTTCATCCTCACCGCGATCCGGCACTATACTCTAACTATTTCGGGACGGCGCGCTGTCGTCCTTTGCCGATTAAAGGACATTAACACGGTATGCATCAACAACATCATCCACTGTTAAGCGCCTCTTTAGGCACCCAGCGTGAAATCATCAGTTTCCATTTCGCGGAAGACAACGAGCGTCAGGTCTACATTCAGGCTGCGCTGCATGGCGACGAACTGCCCGGTATGGCAGTAGCGTGGTTTTTAAAGCAGCGACTACAGGCGCTGGAGTCCGCCGGTCAACTTAAAGCCGCCTTTACCCTGGTGCCGGTTGCCAATCCCCTGGCGCTGGGACAGCACTGGCATGGCACCCATCTTGGCCGATTCCATACACTCTCTGGCCAGGACTTCAACCGCCGTTTCCCGTCACTGGGCGCAACCCTGGCGGCCGGGCTGGCTGAGAGTCTGACCCAGAGTGAAACACAGAATAAGAGCCTGATCCGCGAGGCGATTGATCGTCACTATCGCGATACCGTGCCAAAAACCGAACTGGATGCGCAACGCCACACGCTGATGCGCATGGCCAGTCAGGCCGATCTGATGATTGATCTGCACTGTGACTGGGAAGCCGTGCCACATCTCTACACCACGCCGCACGCCTGGCCGGACATTGAGCCGCTGGCGCGCTGGTTAGGCAGCGAGGTGCAGCTGCTGGCGCAGATCTCTGGCGGTGAGCCGTTTGATGAAGCCTGTTGCGAACCCTGGCTGACGCTGGCGGAACGGTTTGGCAAAGATTATCCGATGCCACGCGGATTGCTGCCGGTGACGCTGGAGCTACGCGGTGTACGTGATGTATCGCCTGAACAGGCGGAGAAAGACGCGGAGGCGATTATCTCAGCGCTACAGGAAGGCGGTTATATCGGCTACAGCGAGCCTGCGATTTCCGTGGAAGTCGCGGCGCCCGTGATCGGTGGCGACGAACTGGTTCCGGCGAGCGGTGGCGGTGATGATGTGGTGGCGATCAATGACGGGCCGATTGGTTTAAACGTGCCAGATATCGCTGAAGCACCTGGAGAGGCTGGCGTCATCAAAGAGCGTCACAGCGAAGGATCGGCAGCGGCCTCCCCTGCCCTGAAAAATCCACCTACGCCGTTAGCGGGCTGTGAATATATTCATTCGCCGGTATCCGGACTGATCCTGCATCGTAAACCGCTGGGCGCAAAGATTCGGCCGGGAGAAGTGGTGGCGGAGGTTGTTGATCCGATAACCGACCAGATTACGCCGCTGGTGACGGAACATGGCGGTATTCTCTATGCGAGACACTGGGCTAAGTTTGCGACGGCAGGCATGCTGGTGGTGAGGCTGGCAGGTGAGCGAGAGATTCGGAGCGGGGATTTGCTGGTAGGATAAAAAAAGGGCTTCCCGAGGGAAGCCCTTTTTAGTGATTAATCTAACCACTCGGTATGGAACACACCGTCTTTATCAATGCGCTTGTAGGTATGCGCACCGAAGTAGTCGCGCTGCGCCTGAATCAGGTTAGCAGGCAGCACTTCTGAACGGTAACTGTCGTAGTAAGCGATCGCCGCAGAGAAGGTTGGCGTTGGGATACCGTTCTGAATCGCGTAGGAAACCACATCACGCAGCGCCTGCTGATACTGATCCGCGATATCTTTGAAGTACGGTGCCAGCAACAGGTTTGCGATGCCTGCATCTTCTGCGTAAGCATCAGTGATCTTCTGCAGGAACTGGGCACGGATGATGCAGCCGGCGCGGAAAATCTTCGCGATTTCACCGTAGTGCAGATCCCAGTTGTTCTCTTCAGACGCGGCACGCAGCTGTGAGAAGCCCTGAGCATAAGAGACGATTTTACCCAGATACAGAGCGCGACGAACTTTCTCGATGAATTCCGCTTTGTCACCGGTGAAGGCCTTCGCCTGTGGACCGCTCAGTACTTTAGAAGCTGCCACACGCTGGGTTTTCAGCGAGGAGAGGTAACGAGCGAATACAGATTCAGTGATCAGTGACAGAGGTTCGCCGAGATCCAGTGAACTCTGGCTGGTCCATTTACCGGTACCTTTGTTCGCTGCTTCATCCAGAATCACATCAACCAGGTATTTACCTTCTTCGTCTTTCTTGGTGAAGATATCTTTGGTGATGTCGATCAGGTAGCTGCTCAGTTCGCCGTTGTTCCACTCAGTGAAGGTCTCAGCCAGCTCTTCGTTGTTCAGACCCAGCGCGCCTTTCAGCAGAGCATAGGCTTCAGCGATTAGCTGCATGTCGCCATACTCGATGCCGTTGTGAACCATCTTCACGTAGTGGCCCGCGCCGTCCGGACCGATGTAAGCCACACAGGCTTCACCATCTTCTGCACGTGCAGCAATTTTATCCAGAATCGGTGCAACCAGTTCGTAGGCTTCTTTCTGACCGCCAGGCATGATAGATGGGCCTTTCAGTGCGCCCTCTTCACCACCGGAGACACCGGTACCGATGAAGTTGAAGCCCTGGTCAGAAAGCTCTTTGTTACGACGGATAGTATCTTTATAGAAGGTGTTACCGCCATCGATCAGGATGTCGCCTTTATCCAGGTGTGGAGTCAGGGAGGCGATAGTCTTATCGGTCGCTTCACCCGCCTGAACCATCAGCAGGATACGACGAGGTTTTTCCAGCGATTCGACAAACTCTTCAACGGTGTAAAAAGGAGCAAGTTTCTTGCCCTGGTTCTCGGCGATGACTTCATCAGTCTTTTCGCGTGAACGGTTAAAGATAGAAACAGTGTAACCGCGGCTCTCAATGTTAAGAGCCAAATTGCGGCCCATTACTGCCATACCTACAACGCCGATCTGTTGCTTGGACATTACATACTCCTGTCTGTGGTCACTTCACAAACACACAGGTTTGTGAACAAAAGTGGCAAACATGTTAACCCAGGTAAGCATCAAGCAGTTAGAGAATGATGCTATTAAGTATCACTAATAATTACAGGGACATGGATGCATGCCAACTGACAAACTAATACAAATAAGCATTGAGTTTTACAATGTGGCCTTTATTGTTCCAGTCGATAATATCGACACCCTTCAGCAATTTATCATCAAGCTTGAGTTCAAACTCAATGACTGATCTATTTTGCTCGGCCAGAACAGACAAAGCTTTGAACTCTAGCAGTTTAGTTTCACTAAAGAGTTGGACTAACATACTACGAATATTCTCCTGTCCAATTTTATGATTACCGGGATCAATAAGCGTAGCATTGCGGTCAAACATGTCTACAACATCATGTAATGACTTAGCATTGAATGCAGCAATATATTTCTCAGTCAGTTTTTTCACCGGCGGCAAAGGATTAACATGAGACATTTCAAATGCTTTAACTGCATGTGCATCATAGAAATTATGATAAACCGAATCAGCAAGAGGGCGCATTACAATCTTTTTGCCCTTAAGTACCATTTCATTTAAAGATGAAGAGAGATAAAAATTATTATCAATGGAATTATCTTTACGGATAAGTTCTTTAGCCGCTTCGATAAAATCTGAGCCTTTTTTGAAGTAATAAAGGCCAGCAATCGCATTACGACTTATCGCATTTTTTTCAGCAGTCTGAACAACAAATCCTTCATCGTTGGCTTTAGCAAAAGACCACTTAGGATGTACTGATTCAAAAGTAAGCACACCCGCATCAGCTTCAAGACTGCGGAAGTAATCCAGAACCTGTTGCAGGTCATCGTTAATGTAGTGATCGGCTGAGGAAATAATCAGTTCTTCGTCAAGGTTGATTTCATCAATCGCCATCATGCTGCTGCAAACCGCACCTTTGGTCATCCCCTGCAAAGGAATGATCACCGCGCTAGGCGAAATCAGTTCAATGATGTTGCCAAGAGCAAGCTTAGTTAGTTTATCAGCAGGAACGATGAAAAGACTTTTATGCTCTTCAGTCAGGGTGGCGAAAATATCCTGAGAATATTCAAGTAAGGTACGATTATTAATTTCAGTCAGAATCTTAGGGTAAATGAAGTCAGCACTCGTTTCGTAAAGACTGGCGCCACTCATTGGGATTATAATATTCAGCATGCCATTAACCCTCGTTCTCAACTAAGGAGATAAACCGTTTTATATTTGCATAATTAACATCATAAACGGTTTCAACTTCTAATACATGTGCACCGCTTGCTTTAGCTGCCTTGATTCCATTTTCATTATCTTCAACAATGACACAGTCAGCAGGCTTTAAACCCAGCATAGAGATGGCTTTATTATACATTTCAGGATCAGGTTTACCTTTAACAACATCCTGATTTGAAACGTAAAATTCAAGATATTGAGAAAGATGTGCTCGTTCCATCATAACTTCAATCGAGTTCTTGATTGAATTTGAAGCAACAGCCATTTTGTAGCCATCTTTTTTTAGCATAGAAAGCGCATATTCGTGATGGAACATTGGCTTACATTTGTTATTAACGATTTCCATTGTGTATTGCTGTTTCATTTCATTAATGAAACCATGGAGATTGGTTGATAAACCCTTATCTTTGCTCAACATGATAAGCTTATCTTTAGTAGGCAAGCCATCGTAAGTCGTCAAATGCTCTTGTCTTGAAATCGTCAGCCCAAACAGGTCCAGTGCCGCATTCAATGCCTCGTAGTGCCAATCTTTGGCATCAATAAGAACACCGTCCATATCGAAAATAACAGCTTTAATATTAGTAGCCATTAAAAAACTCCATGCATTCTTCAGGGTAATCGGTGCAAATGATTAAATCAGATGAGGACAATAAATCATCACTAAATTTCTTGTATTTCGCCCAGCTTTCGAGATGATTTCTTTTATGCAGTTCGGGAGAAACAATGCAGACTTTCTTACCATCAGAAAGGATTTTTTTTACTAAATCCTCATCTACCAGATCTTTTGCAAAGCCGTCTAGCCAGACACCCTCTGCATTATCATAAAGTGCGTTGAGACTCTCAAACTCGCTATACCTGACAAAGGCTTTCAAACCAGATTTGAAATAACCCAGTGAATCTGGCAGAGCCATATCAAAAAAGAAGTAGTTACTGATTTGCATTGATTCAAGCGTCTGTTTAACTTTCTCTTGTAAGCCATCAGCTTTAACATTTAACGCCAGCGGCGGAGCAGATTTAGTATGCGTCTTGTATAACTCAAGCATCTGTTGAAAGGTTAAGCAGGATGCTTCAGGAATATCATGACTAATTACGATTTCACCCATGTAGTCACGCAAGTCAGTTTCAGTACCAAGATCAAGCTGAAACGACCTGATGAAAGCTGATTCAGTGTTTTTTTCCTGTAAAGATTTCCAGTAGCCTCGATGTGAGATAACTATCATTTTTAACCTTCTTTACTTAATTAACTGGTTGTATATTTCTACAGCTTCACTGGTATCGCCTTGATAAATGAGCTGGCCTTTTTCCATAACAAGGCAGGCATCACAAATGCTTTCAACCTGATTAACATTATGGCTTACAAAGAAAATTGTTTTACCACTCTCTTTGACTTGATTTATCTTATTAAGACATTTCGCCTGGAAATTCGCATCGCCAACGGCCAATGCTTCGTCAATTACCAGTATTTCTGAATCCAGATGTACGCCTATTGAGAAGGCAAGTCTGACATACATACCGGATGAATAATACTTCACCGGTTCGTAAATAAAATCTCTGACTTCAGCAAACTCAATGATACTTTCAATTTTAGTTTCAATTTCTTTGCGGCTCATGCCAAGGATTGAACCGCTTAAAAATATATTCTCGTACCCTGACAGCTCATGATGAAACCCTGCACCAACTTCAAGAAGGCAAGAAATTGATCCATCGACCGTTATTTTCCCAGAGCTTGGTGCAATAATTCTTGTCAGGAGTTTAAGAAGAGTAGACTTCCCTGCACCATTTCTTCCCAGCACACCGACTGCCTGTCCTGGTGTAATAGAAAATGAAACATCGTCTACAGCACGATATATTTTTCCCGGTTGAGTTCGTTTCTTCTGAAACGAAAATAGCTCTTTTAAAGTACTATGTTGGTAATTACCAACACTAAATTCGCGTGTAACAGATTCAAAGGTAATCATTCGTAATCCGCAATTAATCTATCATTTTTGATAAAGTAGTACACACCAAAGATGACTAAAACAATGGCAGTAATAAAACTGTATAATAAGGTTGTGACATCAATGCTATTACCACCCAGCAAAGCCCAGCGAGAAAGAGCCACAATACCGGTCATAGGATTAAAAGAATAATATTGATGAAATTCCTTTGGCACTATTGTAAGAGTATAGACTACAGGAGAAGCAAAGAATAATGCCTGAGTAGCCAAAGGTAGTACATGACGTAGGTCACGGAATCGTAGTTTTAAAATTGCCATAAAACAACCAACGCCACAGCCAAGCATGAGTGTGATAACTACGCATGGAATTAAAAAGAAGATGCGGGAAAAATCGAAATGCACCCCATAAAAAATAGCTAAAGGAATAAATACAACGAAAGCAATCACGAAATCGATAAAAGCAACAAAGACGCTTGCTATACAAAGTGAAATTCTTGGAAAATACACCTTAGTTAAAAGATGCATATTGTTTATTATTGCATCACTTGCAGCCATCATACTTGTCGCAAATAAATTCCAGAAAAGAATTCCAGAAATCAAAACAGCCGCATAAGGAGCATTATATTCTGGTGTTGGTACTTTTACCAAAAGTCCGAACACAAAGAGATACAAAAGAATATTCACACCGGGATTAATAATTGCCCATAAAATCCCTAAACTAGTTTGTTTATAGCGAACATTGAAATCTCGTCTAATAAACTCTTTGATTAGGTTTTTTGAGTCTAATACTTCCGCTAAAGTCGTCCTGCTTTGCGGAGTAGATACAAAACCTTTCATTAACTTCCTCTCTTGACAAATAAACGATAAGCAACTTTACGAACATACGGTAGTTTAAGCAGCTGAGTTCTGAAAAAGAAATAAATCTTCATGACCGTTATTTGCAGCGCTCTAACATACCATATTAATGGACGTGAGCATTTTTCTTTGCTTATGTACTTTGAATAAAGATCTATCCAATCAAAAGATTGATAAAGGCTAGACCAGCCTTTATTGAAATAGACTTCTTTATGTTTACGCCAAACGAATCCCAGGCTAGCTGAGTCCAATGGCAAGAAGTTATTTATATAAAACCGCTCAGAACGCTCAACTTCACCCTTACCCCTTGAAAAATTGCCTGAGAATGTGAAGTTTTTAATTGAACGTTCTAAATTTTTGACCCATACGTACTGTTCTGGTACGAACTTCATATAGCATGCGTTCATCATACTTTTACAATGCTGAAAGATATTCTCATCCGCCAGGGGAATATCAAAAAAACGTTCAACATCTTTCGTTAAACCTGCTACTAAAATATCGCCAGGATGATACAAGAACGGTAGCTGGCTATAAGGGTTTCGGGCAAACAAATTACAATTAATTAAGTGACGACTAAAAACCGAATAATCATTCTGACGAATAACAGAATCTATATTAAGAAATTTATTATTCAAAAAGTAATCGTTGAGATACAAGAGGATGTTATCATTGTATAAATACGAATCTGTCCTTATTTTTACCGAGTACTTTTTGGAAGAATGTCGAAGACCGCTAAGGCTTGATACAAGCATTCTGTTTACATTACTTACGACGTTCACACCATCAACATTTTTAGATATTGACCCGACATCTTCATTAAATATGAATTTAATGCCTGGATACGTGCTTCTCAGATTGTCTTCAATGACACCATCTGTCTTCCATGTTGATACGATGATCTCAGATTCTGGAAAACTTTTTAAAGTCAGATTTAGATTAAAAAGAAAGTCACTATCTAATTCACGTGAGGAATTTAAAATCCCCCCCTGAATGATGATGGAAATTTCACTCTGTGAGATCAGGTTATCAGGATGCATTGTCCACGTTACTTTGATTTCATGTCTTGATTTACTGTAGGGTTAATTCATACCATTCAATGTATTTTTTTAAACCATCTTCAAGACTTGTTTGAGGTGACCAGTTAAACTCTCGTTTAGCACGTGTAATATCCAGGGATATAGAATTAACAACTGATACAGCGCTTTTCACTTTAACAGTATCAACAACAATACCATGCCGATTGAAGTTATCGATAATATCAAGAATAGAATATTTCGAATCTGAACCGACATTGAAGATTCTCACATCGCCTTTATAGACTGCGGACTTTATAAAGCAGTCATGAAGATCATCGATATAAATATAATCACGTGAGGCTGAACCATCGCCATAAATTTTGACTGGAGTCTTCTTTTTATAAGAATCCATGATTGCGGGAATAAGCCCCTGCCCACCTTTGAATACCTGTCCAGGTCCGTAGGGGTTCGCAATTCGTAATACCCGATAATTCAACCCATAGTTACAATGATAAACCTGAAGATAAGATTCCTGAGCTAGTTTATTTGCCGCATAAATAGTTTTCGGCGAAAGAGCATGATCCTCACGACATTTTTCTCCACCGGTGTCTCCATAAATAGTTCCACCGGATGAAGCAAAAATAAAAGTAACCTTACTCGCTATGGATTTTATATCTTCAAGAAAACGGATAAAAGGCAGGAGATTAGTATTCACGCTTTCAATAGCACGACTCTGCGATTCTGCTGGAGAGATGCTATTGGCCAGATAATAGACAACAGGATCATTATCCTGAGCAATTTTGCTAACAAAATCATCGTGCTGACACAGCGTAGCATCAATAAAGTCATGAGTAATACTCTCTACCTCATTGTTACGACTATAAAGAAACACTCGCTTAGTAAAACCAGTTCTGCCCAAATAATTCAACAGAGACTGGCCAATATAACCGCGCCAGCCAACGATATATAGATTACTTGATAGCATAATAAAATTTTCGACCTATTGTTACGAGGGTATGATGAAAAATAGGCGGAATGAACTTTAAAGAAATATCGAACACTTTACGCCCAACTCTTAGCAGGAAATTACGATAGCTAAAGAAGAGTGGATTGAAGTGATACATTCCTGTTTTGAAATAAATTTTTGAGAGCCTTATAAAAACACTCTCTTTTGTTTTGGAGGGAACGGCATTAAGATCACTTGCTTTGAAATTATAAGCATCTTCTTCTGGACCGTCTCTGAAAGGAGCCATTTTAAAAGTATAAGGCAGGACAGGAATCCATCCTTTTAAAAATTTCTTCCATTTCAGAGAAACATCCCAACTATTAATAACGAAAACGTGGGTTTTAAGCTTTTCAAGACTGTCTTCAGCAGACTCTTTTATAACACCCCCTCTCTTTTTTACAAAATTTGTAAAAAGGCGAGACTCCGGCCAGTAGTTATAAAAATCTTTCACATGGTTGTTTTTAACTAATTCTCTTATCAGAAGAATGTTATCCATATGTGTTTCTCTAAAGAAGTCCACAGGGTAGTAATCTCTTAATACCTTGTAGTCACCTGCAAGTAACATATCTGATGGATGATACCAGCGGTCTGCGCGGGTGTAACAGTTAGTCGTAATCAACTTACCATTAACATCCGATGAAAAGGTCTTTACCATTCTCATCAAAGAAGAAAAGTTAACTGTCTGGTCCATCCTGACTTTGATGACAAAAGAGTCTTTGTCAATAACATCTAATGCCGCATTAACCAGGTTTATCTGACGATTTATATTAAAAAAACCAGGGTTAAAAACATCATCACAGCCCAAGACCTTAATGTTATCCCGAATATTCAGATTTTTATTATTTAGAAGGTTTTGAACTTTCTCTGCATCTTTTTTATATGTCGATATGAAAACTTTCACATCGCTCAATTGTTTTTGAAGTGCATTTAAGTTTTTTTCTAAAAAATCCTCTTCAAGAGGACCATGAATAATCACAGAAATTTTATTAACCATTATATTTATATCTCAACAGGTCAAGTTCATACATTAAGTCAATGCCAATACCCTTTTCAACTCTGGATGAGTCTTCCCTGAAGAAAACGACATCTTTGCAAGAGAAAAGTATTTCTGCAATCAGTCTGGACGTTTTGACATGCTTACTGATAGAGATATCAGCGACATTGATGGTCATTTGTGAGAAAGCTTTTCTGGATTTATTGATATCCAGAACGGTCCCATAAGGATGATGATAAGAAAAAGCAGAAATAATATTCTTTTCTGGGAAATAATTCTTTTCTACGATCGCATCGTCAAAATTGTCAGAAGGCAGAATAATCATATATTCTGCTGCATTCATCAATTGATAAGCCTCATTACTATCAATATGAATCCTCTTATCACCCAACAACAGATATTCAAGACGTGCATCATCTCTCATAGTAACGAAAAGACATTTTTCACGAAGAGGACGGACAAGAGTAGATTTCATTTCAATACTTTCGTACTGATTCACTCTGTTGACAATAGCACTCTCAAAGCTGACCAGCGTTTTGAGTGATTCACGCTGAACTTTTCTGATCTCTTCTTTTTCGTCACGACTCATACTGCTAAACCCCGTCAACACCTTCTTGATAGAATCAACGGAGTTTTTCTCGAAACAGAGTTTTTCGGCTGCGGATCCGCTCATATCAGCTATCCCGCTGGTTTTACTGCCAGCTACAATCAGGCCATAGTTGATGGCTTCTAACGCAGTATTAGGGAAGTTCTCATAAGGCGATGGAATGACGAACAGATCATAGTTTTTATATTGCTTTTGTAATTCCTTATAGGGAATAAAGTCATAAAAACTAAATTTACTTTTTAGTTCCAATGGAATAAGGCCATAGCATGTATCCATATAATCACGGCGATCATAAAAATCATCTCCGCTGTTTCCGATTAATGTTACATGCAGATCAAGACCTTCGACCATTAATTCGCAGGCAGCCAGTATCAGCAGTTCCTGTTTTTTCCTGAGCTCAAATCGACCCAGCGAAAGAATCTCAATAGTTCCGCTATTATCTCTGACTGGCGGGATAGCTTGTTCAGCAAGCGGATAATAAGATGGACAGGTATGAACTTTAGTATCGTGTAAAGTACTGAGGTAATTTGCAAGAAAGTTGGAAGTCGAGAAATTAGCATCGCTCAGAATTGATTGTGCTCTCTCATACTGATACATCTCGATCATCCACGGCGGAGCACACTCCATAAAATCAAGTGCTGTTCCCCACTCCCACACCTCACGGATGCCCGTATGATTGTTAGTGATAAAACGACAGGAATAATCCAGCCCCTCGAGCGCACGCTTTGCAAGCGTATAACTCGCAAGACCGATAAAGTCGGTAACTTCAACAAAGTCTGGTTTTATTTGCGACAGTACTTCGTCAATAGCTTTTGAATTTTTGAAAATGCTGTAGTTATCTTTTATTTTCCAGCATGTTATTTCTGGATCATCCAGATCGCTGCCGTGCAAAAAAATCGTATGGACTTCATATCCTAACTTACTAAATCCTTTTGCTGTATGTTCTATATAGGTGGCAATACCACCTTGTCCTTTATAATAGCCGCACTCATGACCAATGAGGCATATTTTTTTCTTGGCATTTGTCATACTTAAAAGTCCAGTGCCTTCTTTGCAACGTCGAGTGATAAAAATAATTTCAAATCAGAAGGGATGCCTAAACCATACATTCCGTTGGCTTCAGCACCAATGTTATAAACACCAATGTTTGCGTTATCATCGCGGTACATCAATGTATAAACAGGGGCCACATAGAACTCGCCATTGGTGCGTTCGTCAAGATCAATCATTTTTTGAGCGTTGCGACAAAAATCAGCTCCATGTTTGAAATTATAGATACCTACAGTTGCTTCTTCCGATACAACTTCTTTTTCTACAACACGAATAACTTTTCCATCTTCATTTAATTCAGCATATGACCATTTGGGATCATTTGCAGACATAGTCATTATTAAGCCTGAAAGTTTTTCATGATCCATATAATTTAAATAATCGTTTATATCAATATCAATCCACTGATCAGAATTTGCTATCATTAATGGCTGATCGTTATCTATTAAATGCTGTGCGCACAAGACAGTGCAAGCGGCGCCATCTGTGACGCCATTAATACCAACAATTTCGCACCCTGGCGCCCATTCATTGAGCTTTGTTGATAAATTATATTTTTCAATATGTTCTTGCTGGCAAATAAAGATAAACTTATGCGGCTGATTAGGTTTTAAATTATTTATTACAACTTCAATCATGCGTTTATCATTAATTGGAATTAAAGGTTTTGGATCAGTGTAACCTTCTTTCGCGAACCGACTGCCTCGACCTGCCATAGGGACAACGATATTTAACATTTTACTCTGCCTTAAGATATTTATCATTTAATGCGCCGGGAACTTTTACCACTGTTGTTACAGTGTCTTCGATTGCTTCAAAATCTGTGTACTCACCGGGAGAGATTTTGACTACCTCTCCTGCGTTGATGAGTTTACCGTTCATTAATGCTTTACCACTGACGATTACAGTGATTTCTGTAGCGATTTTGTGGCAATGGCTGGCCTCTTTATCACCTGCTTTGAAGTGCTGTACAGCGACTTCCACATCGGTTGTTTTATAAAGAGTAGGCTCAAAACCGCCAACAAACCAACCACGCACGAACTGGTCTACCTTGTTAATTTCCATAAGATTAACCCTAAAAATACCTATCCACATAGCAGTTATTTCTTAACGAGGATAAGTCGAGTACACAGGAAAATATGATGAAAATGACCACGCTACCGCCCTTAGCTGTAGCGACTAAAATGCTCATTAACTCTTCATCAATGTAGATCAAAAAACTTAAGTTTCTGATATGTTTACTTTTTCCAACTTTTCCCGGTGAAAAAAAGACGATCCAGGCGCTGTCAGTCCTTGGAAAAAACCTCTCAATTCTAACACGGTAGCACCTTTCTTCGAAATATGGCGGAGGGATTGTGAAGTGATCTTCTGCATAAATAATTGATGAATGGTATAGATCTCTTAATTAAATAAGCCAAGTTATTATATGCAAACTACTAATAACTAATGCAGCAGTCACCTTGATAACAATGACTGAATTTAGCCATGACGTGGTGTGCTGAACTGGTCAAGGCTGGATTAACTCGTCATAATGATGAGTTATTGACATCAGTTTCGTACGGCATGAGATAATCCAGCCGTGCAAGAAAAATGCTAATCTTCGGGAAAAGTATGAAAATTTTAGTTACTGGCGGTGCGGGTTTTATCGGGTCAGCTGTAGTGAGACTTCTCGTTACTGACCAGGATAATGAAGTATTGGTTGTCGATGCTTTAACTTACGCGGGTAATCTTGACTCACTAAAAACGATTGAAAATTCACCCGGATTTTCTTTTGTTGAAGCTGACATCTGCGATTATGATGCAATGAAATCAGTTATCAACTCTTTCAAACCTAATGCAATCATGCACTTAGCAGCTGAAAGTCATGTTGATCGCTCTATTGATGGACCCGGAGCTTTTATCCAGACAAACATCATTGGCACCTATAATCTGCTGGAAGCTTCACGCCTGTTTTATAGCCAGTTGAGTGATACCGATAAAGCGGGCTTTCGTTTTCACCACATCTCAACTGATGAAGTGTACGGTGATTTGCACAACACTTCTGATTTGTTCACAGAGACTACGCCCTACTCGCCAAGCAGCCCCTATTCTGCGTCAAAAGCGAGCAGCGACCATCTTGTACGAGCATGGCATCGGACCTATAACCTGCCCGTTCTGGTGACAAATTGCTCTAATAATTATGGTCCTTATCATTTCCCAGAAAAATTGATACCACTGACCATTCTTAATGCTCTCCATGGTAAACCTCTACCGGTCTACGGCAATGGGAGCCAGATTCGTGACTGGTTATATGTTGAAGATCACGCCAGAGCACTTCAGGAAGTCGTTAAAAAAGGTGTGATTGGCCAGACTTACAATATTGGTGGTCACAATGAGCAGACGAACCTTACGGTTGTCCAGACTATCTGTGACATTCTTGATGAACTTTCTCCGTCAAACATACCCAACCTCAGCAGCTACCGAGAGCTGATTACTTTCGTCAAGGATCGGCCAGGGCATGACCTTCGTTACGCTATTGATGCTTCAAAGATTGAACGTGAATTAGGCTGGGTCCCACAGGAGTCTTTCGCAACCGGTTTGCGCAAGACTGTTGAGTGGTATCTGGAAAACGAATGGTGGTGGAAACGCGTTCAGGACGGTTCTTATCAGGGTCAGCGACTGGGTTTGGAAAATAATTTAGGTGAGGAATTATAATGAAAGGTATCGTTCTTGCCGGTGGTTCTGGCACTCGGTTATACCCAATCACGAAAGGTGTTTCTAAGCAGCTGCTGCCTGTATATGACAAACCTATGATTTACTATCCGGTTTCTGTGCTCATGCTGGCGGGGATAAGGGATATCCTGATCATTACAACACCTGATGATCATGCTTCCTTTGTCAGGCTGATGGGCGACGGTAGCCAGTTCGGTATTAACCTGAGTTATGCTATTCAGGCGAGTCCGGATGGCCTTGCTCAGGCTTTTATTATTGGTGAAAAATTCATCAACAATGAAAGTTGTGCGTTAGTCCTTGGAGATAATATCTTCTTTGGTCAAGGCTTTGCCCCGGTTCTGGCACGCACGTCTGCGAATACCGCCGGCGCTACAGTGTTCGGTTATCAGGTTAAAGATCCTGAGCGTTTTGGCGTTGTCGAGTTTGATGAAAACTTTAAGGCCTTATCGCTGGAAGAAAAGCCTTCCCAACCAAAATCCAACTGGGCTATTACAGGTTTATATTTTTACGATAACAATGTCACAGATTATGCGCGTACATTAAAACCATCTCACCGTGGTGAGCTTGAAATCACCGATCTCAACCGTCTCTACTTAGAGCAGAATACGCTGAATGTAGAACTTTTAGGTCGTGGTTTTGCATGGCTTGATACTGGAACGCATGACAGTTTGATCGAAGCTTCTCAGTTCATTCATACGATTGAAAAAAGGCAGGGATTCAAAGTGGCCTGCCTTGAAGAAATCGCCTTCAAAAATGGCTGGCTTTCAAGTCAGGATGTTTATAACGAAGGTCAGAAATTGTCTAAGACAGAATACGGTCAGTACCTTATGGGATTGGTAAAATAATCTTCAGGCGGGGCTTCCCGCCATAATCCCTTGGAAGTGGTGATGAGTATGGTAAAAAAAGGCAAACTCAATATCGAAATTGAGTACCTGAGATTTTTTGCAATAGTTGCTGTTCTTCTTGAACATTTGCCCACCCTCTATATCTGGAGCAAGCATCAATTACTTCAAAATATCAACAAGTACGTTGAGTTCTGGCCTGGGGTAGATCTTTTCTTTGCTATTTCGGGCTACCTGATTGCAACGAATCTGCTCACTCATCGGGATAGTAAACAATCACCTTCACAAATTTTCAGGCACACTATTATTCCTTTTTTTGTTAAAAGAATATACAGGTTGCTTCCAGCGTCATGGTTCTGGATGTTTGTCGTCTTGTTTTTTTCAGCTTTTTATAATGTTACTAACGCATTTGGAGAATTCAGGCACAACGTTATTTATTGCATTACCATTATTACTTTTTCATTCAATATTTTTTCCGGCTATCTTCTTGAACTAGGTTATTTGCCAACTTACGGCCCCTACTGGTCTTTATCGCTAGAAGAGCAGTTTTATTTTGTAGCACCTTTCATCCTTCTTTTCATGAGAACGAGCTGGAAAGTGACCACGCTCTCGCTACTGGCTGTTTTCCTTCTCTACATTGTACAGCAAGGTGACTGGAGTCCTAACTTCCGCTATCACGGCCTTATTTTTGGTGTTCTCTTAGCCATGTTTAAGCTGTCGCTAGGTAGTAAAATTAAACCCGGTATATTAGAACGATGGTACCTCCGCTACCTGGTGAATATTTTTCTACTGTTTTCGCTTTTCGCCATCCCGGCCGCATTAAAAGGTTCTGTTTATCTCTTTGGTTCTTTAGCAATGATTTCAACATTGCTGGTCTATATAGCTTCATGGGACAGTGGCTTTTTTATGTCGCCCGGAAGTAAAGGGATCGTTTCTCGATCAATGAGCTGGATTGCATCCCGATCATACAGTATCTACCTGGCACATATGCCAGTGATTTATTTCGTTCAGGAATCAACAGTGCGCATTATGGTCCATTACGGTTTTGCTGCTGGAGATTCGTACATGAGATCACTGTGGATGACAATAGCTGCATTAGGCCTGATTTTTGTTTCATCTGAATTGAGCTATCGCTACCTGGAAGTGCCTTTACGAAATAAAGGCCGGAATGTAGCCCGTAAATATGAAGTCACGGCCGGATGATTCCCGAGCAGTGCAATCCGTTGCAGTAGCCCTAACGAATTTATGGCGTAAAAAAGGCGAACCTGAGTTCGCCTTTTTCTCAACTACCTGAACCCATCCGGGTTCTTGCTCTGCCAGTTCCACGTATCGCGCATCATCTCATCGATGCCGCGCGTCACGCGCCAGTCGAGCGTGGTGTTTGCCAGTGACGCATCGGCCCAGAACGCAGGCAGGTCGCCATCGCGACGTGGCTTGATCTCAAACGGGATCGCCTTGCCGGACGCCTTCTCAAACGCTTTGATCATCTCCAGCACCGAGAAGCCTTTGCCGCCGCCCAGGTTAAAGGCGGTGTAGCCCTCGACTTTGCTCAGATAATCCAGTGCTTTCAGATGCCCTTCCGCCAGGTCAACGACATGGATGTAGTCACGCAGACAGGTACCATCTGGCGTATCGTAATCACCGCCAAACACGCCCAGCTTCTCCAGACGGCCAATCGCAACCTGTGCAATGTACGGCAGCAGGTTGTTTGGGATGCCCGCCGGATCTTCACCGATTTCGCCTGACTCATGCGCGCCAACCGGATTGAAGTAACGCAGCGCAATCGCCTTGAACTTCGGCTCCGCTTTGGCGAAGTCGCGCATCACGAATTCGGTCATCAGCTTAGAGGTGCCGTATGGACTGGTGGTGCCGCCAATCGGGGTGGTCTCAACGTAAGGAACCGGGGCATCTGCGCCATAAACGGTTGCTGATGAGCTGAAGATAAAGTTCCAGACGCCGGCATCACGCATCTCTTCCAGCAGCACCACGGTGCCCGCGACGTTGTTCTCGTAGTACTCCAGCGGCATACGCGTAGATTCACCGACGGCTTTAAGCGCAGCAAAGTGGATCACGGCTGAAATGCTGTTGGATGCAAACAGGTCACGCAGACAGGCGCGATCACGGATATCGCCTTCAACGAAGGTCGCTTTTTTGCCTGCCAGTTTCTCAACGCGGTTAATCGCTTCGCGTGAGGCATTGCAGAGGTTATCCAGAACCACAACATCATCACCGCGCTGCAACAGCGCCAGTACCGTATGGGAGCCGATATATCCTGCTCCGCCCGTGACTAAAATTGCCATGTGAGCTCCTTTCAATCTGCCGCGCAGGACGCGGCAAATAAATTACTGTTGTTTTGCGAGGATGGTCTGGATAGCTTCGCGGAAATCGCGACCCTGCGCGTTGCTGCGCAGGCCGTAAGAGACAAACGCCTGCATGTAACCGAGCTTACGACCGCAGTCAAAACTGTGACCGGTCAGCAGCGAAACATCAACGGTTTTATGTTTGCTCAGGCTGGCAATCGCATCGGTCAGCTGGATACGGCCCCACGCGCCTGGCTCAGTGCGCTCCAGTTCGGCCCAGATATCAGCAGAAAGGACATAGCGGCCTACCGCAGCCAGGTCAGAGTTCAGTCCGGCGGTATCTTCAGGCTTCTCAACGAAATCGGTAATGGTGCTGATGTCGCCAGGGTGATCAATCGGCTCTGCAGTGGTGATTACCGAGTACTCAGTGAGATTGGACGCGGGCATATGCTGCGCCAGGACCTGGCTGTGGCCGGTCTCTTCAAAACGGGCAACCATTGCTGCGAGGTTGTAACGCATGTGGTCAGCGGTAGAATCATCCAGCAGCACGTCAGGCAGCACGACCACGAACGGATTATCACCGATCATCGGACGGGCACAGAGAATCGAGTGGCCCAGACCCAGCGGCTGCGCCTGGCGCACGTTCATGATGGTTACGCCTGGCGGGCAGATAGACTGCACTTCGCTCAGCAGCTGACGCTTCACGCGCGCTTCAAGCAGCGCTTCGAGCTCATAGGTGGTGTCGAAATGGTTTTCTACGGCATTTTTCGATGCATGCGTGACCAGCACAATCTCTTTAATACCCGCGGCAACACACTCGTCAATGATGTACTGGATCATCGGTTTGTCGACGACAGGCAGCATCTCTTTCGGAATGGCTTTAGTCGCAGGGAGCATATGCATACCGAGGCCCGCAACCGGGATTACTGCTTTAAGCTTGGTCATATTTATTCCGTTTAATAAAATGAAGATGTGGGTCGATTATGCAGGATCGGCCGGAAGAGCAAGTATAATCTTTATCTGAAAATCGGACAGTAACTCTCTGTCATAACTTGGAAATTCGGCATTTTGCCCATTGCCAGCAACGGCATAAACTGAATAAAGACAATCAGTAATCGAATATCGCCTCTGTTATTTCCACCCCTGGTCGCCGCGCGGCTGAGACCAGCCATAAATGAAAACGGGCGACCCTGAGGCCGCCCGTTGATATAACGCAATTGTGATTACAACCAGCCTTCAAACCACTCTGGCATCACAAACAGATTAAAGTGATTCACCAGCAACATTATGCCGACAAATACCACCGACACCGCCACCCACTGTCGGGCATAAGGGATAAACCGAATGCCAATCACCGGCTTGATAAAGAATGGATGAGCCAGTGCCGAGATCAGAATCTGCGAGATGGAAAGCGTCAGCGCCACATAGAGCACGTTCGGCCAGATAAAGGTGGTTGCCAGCACCGCCAGAACCACAATACTCGCCACGATGTTCCAGTAGAACTCAACGTTGGTCCGTCCGTTGGCCTGGGAAATTGCCCCGGTCAGTCCGCCCATCGGCCGCAGCATACCAAACAGCAGCATCAGCGGAATCAGATGATAGACCTGCTCGTGGGATGCGCCGTAGAGCACACGAACGATAACCGGCGAGAAGATGCCAATCACCAGGTACATCGCGCTGCTGAACAGCATAATCCCCAGCGTGCCTTTGAGGAACAGCTTCTTCAGCTGCTCGGCATCGTGCTGCTTCTCTGCAAAGCGCGGCAGTGCCAGTCGGTTAATCACCGGCGTCACCAGCTTCAGCGGTTGCAGCACCAGCTCTTTCGCCAGCGAGTAAACACCCAGCATCTCGGCACCCATCACTTTACCCACTACCAGCGCATCGGCCTGGGTACGCAGCTGGTTAATGGTCTGCGAGCCGAGCTGATAGCTGCCGTAGCGAATCGCGCCAATAAAGGTCGCTTTATCAAACTCCCAGGTCGGACGCCACGACTTCTCACCCAGCGCAATCATGCAGAGGATGCGGGTAAAGGCGTTAATGAACAGACCGAGAATCGCCGCCGCTACGGTGAGCGAGGTGAACTCCAGCATCGCCACCACACAGAGGAAGGCAAACAGCTTGGTGCCCATCTCAATCTTCGCCAGCGAAACCATCCGCTTGGTTTTGATGTAGTGCGCCTGATACTGCGACAGATGCCCCAGCACCAGGAAGTTGAGGCTGGTCAGCATGATCAGACCTACCAGCTCCGGCAGGTGATAGAACCAGGAAACCGGGAAGGCGATCAGCAGCATGATCAGGCCAGTACACAAGCTGAGTGAGACGTTCACCCAGTAGATGGTGCTCTGCTCACGACGGGTAATGTTCTGGCGATGCACCAGATAACTGCTCATCCCCATATCCTGCAACACACCCGCCACCGCGAGGATGGCGTTGATGATGGCTAACAGACCCAGCTCGTGGGTTTCCAGTTTGCGGGCGAGAAAGCTTAGCTGTGCAACCTGCAGCACTGCCGAGAAGCAGGTGCTGCCGAACAGCCAAATCGCCTGTGACTTAAATCCACTCACACCAGTCGCTCCAGAATCTGTGCCAGTTCGCCGTAGGCGATATGCTGATTGAATTCAGTCTCAACTTTGTGACGGGCGGCCGCAACCACGGGCGCCACATCCACTTCACCCTGAGAGAGCTTCAGCAGCGTCTCCGCCAGCGCCTCAGGATCGTCCTCTTCCACCAGCCAGCCAGAAACGTTGTTTTCGATCAGCTCCGGAATGCCGCTGTGGAAGGTTGAGACCACCGGCAGGCCGACCGCCATCGCCTCCATCAGTGCAACCGGAATACCTTCCATATCGCCATCTGCGGCGGTTTTGGAGGGCAGCAGGAAGATGTCAGCCTCACTCAGTGCGCGACGGATCTCCTCCTGCGGTTTAAAGCCCGGCATGCTGACGCAATCTTCCATCCCCTCGCGGGCGATGAAATCACGCATCATCTCATCCTGATCGCCGTTACCGATAATGGTGTACTGAAACTGACCGCCACGTTGCTTCAGGATGGCGCTGGCTTTGACCGCCACATCCAGCCCTTTCTTCTCGGTCAGACGTGCCACCGAAACGATACGCAGCGGCGTCTGAAACGCCTGGCGCGGCTGGAAGTTAAACTTTTCCGGCTCAATGCCCATACGCGTAACATGAATTTTTTCCGGCGGGCAGCCCATCTCAATCAGCTTGTTCTTCCACAGATTGCTGATAGGCAGCATCAGCTCACTCTGGCGGAACAGATTCACATAGTCGAGTTTGTGCTCTTCCAGAATGTGACGACGGGAAATATCGGCGCCGTGAAACACGGTCGCCTGTTTACCCTTGAGCACGCCCAGCTCACGCAGCTTGTTCGCCAGGGCACCGGCATAGCCGAAATGCACCAGGAACACATCTGCGGTGAAGGTCTGCTTTGCATTCGCCACAATCGACGGCAGCAGCAGTTTGCTGGACTGTGCGCCATAACGGCGCACATTCAGCGAACGCAGCAGCGACGGCTTCGTCACTTTTGGCAGCACCAGCTTGATGCGCTGGTTCAGCTTATCGACAATCGAGATCTTCTCTTCCGGCAGCAGATAATGCGTCTTCGCCGCCAGACCATACTCATCAAAAGCGGCATGCCGGTTCACTAAATCGCCGGGAAAGACTGAAATAATCTCCACCTCGTAACCGGCATCAATAAAGTGGGTTACCTGATTTAATACGAATGTCTCAGAGGCAACCGGGAAACGCATGGTGAAAAAAGTCAGTTTCATCACATTACCCTAATACTTTGAGAATCTCTTCAGTGATCCGGTTGCCAATTTCCCTTTCATTCGCAACGGCCGTGTCGACCTTAAGCTTGATGTTATCGTAATCGGCAAGCACAGTTTTCACCTTGTCGATTAGCGAGCCATCCATCAGGCTTTTCACATCGGTTGCCATCTGCGGCAGACCAAGCTGGTTCATCACACCCATCGACTTGTGCTCGTAGTTGATCGCCACAGCCGGGGTGCCAAAGTTCATGGAGATAATCGCCGAGTGCAGGCGGGTACCAATGGTCAGATGGCAATGATTCAGCAGGATGCCCAGTTCCAGGTCATTAAACTCATCCATAATGACATGGTAATGTTCAGGCTGCGTCACGTGGTCACGCAGGGTCAGTGCAACCATGCGGTCATCTTTGGCATAGCTGTCGATGCCGGTACAGGTTGAGAACGCCACAACCTGATAGCCTTCAGCAATCATGGCATTGATCACCCGGCCAAATGCCGCTTCATACTCTTTCTGCGTCACACCCAGACGTTTATCAAACGGTGCCAGTTCACGCACGGTGATCGCGATGGTTTTACGTCCATCGATAATGCCCTGCCAGTAGAGCAGGTTATGGCTCGGATTTTCGACTTCGCGTGCGCGCACCAGGAAAGCGGTATCAACGCCAGACGCGACTTTAGAACTGGTCACGCCATCGCGCTTCATCAGGTCAAGACTGACCGATTCACGCAGCACCAGGCTGTCGACCCGATCAAAGACAAAGTTTGCCAGCGCATTGACGCGCGGGTTCTGGAACGGCCCCACCGAGTGACCGATCAGGTAGATCGGCTTTTTCGCCATCAGCGCACAGAGCGCATGGTCAAACTGGGTCACGCCATAGAGGTCAACGAAGAACGATCCGCCAACCTGAATAATCGCATCATATTTTGCCAGACTGTCAGTAAACGCCTTCAGGTGCGGGGGTACAGCGAACGACTTAAAGATCCCGCCCTTGCCCAGATGCGCCATCATGATATCAGGCATCAGGCGGTTCGCGACTTTACGCTTGAACGAACCGACCAGACCTTTACCTGATTTGCTGTTGTGCAGATACAGCGCATCCTGCTTAATATCCTGCTGAAGCAGATAACCGGAGCTGGTTGGATAACGGCTTATAACATCAATTTCTAAATCACTGCGTGCAGACTTCATTGAATCAATCAGTCCACGAAGAATCGCGCCATCCCCGCGATTTCCACACGTATGGTTACCCACCAATAAAATTTTCATAACAACTCCGAATGAATTTTTTTAATTCTGTAAGCCGCCCAGATCCGCAATGGGCAAAATGAACTCTGTTTAAAGTCATGCTTTACGGGATAACGCACCCAAAGGTAGTGCTCCTGTTAAAACCGGCCGCCTCCGTTGTGGCGGCCGTGATGCAAGGTGTTACGACTTAATGGCGAAGTAAGGCAGTGCGACCTGTTTGCCGTTGATTACGACGGAAACAAAGCCTTCCGGCTTGCTGGTATCGACCTGATCGGCGGAGAGCGGACGGGAAGCCATCAGCAGATCGCCCTGCTCGTTGGCACCCACGCCCGCTTTGCCGTTGTGCAGGCTGAAGCGCTGCGGCGCGCGTTTAGTCGCGTCGCCCGCCGGAGGATTGCCCTTCTCCATCTTCGCGTTAACGCGCGCACAGCGACCGGTGACAAAGCGATCTTTACCGGTGGTTTTCACCAGCACGGCCACCGACGGCGTCCAGCCCGCCAGTTTGACGAAGATGCGGACATCGGTGTCATGCTCAGCCACATAGCGCACATCGACAATCGGGCTGCTGCCTTCGGCCGACCAGCTCGCTTCAGAGCGATCTTTTTTGCGCTGTACATGGATCATCGCGCGGCCACCGGTGGTCTTGTCACCGATCAGGTCCATCAGCGGCTTATCGCCACTGCCGTTGCTGAACTGCGACTGACCAAAAATTTCGATCTCCCACGAATCACCCACGGTCGGGGAGTAGAGGCTGCCGAGATCAAACCAGGTTTCCTGATTCGTGTTGTTCTCTAAACGCCAGCGCGAAGTGATGTAGTTGTACTTCAGGCTGCCATCGAGCGCGACGCCATAGGACTCCACACGGGTCGATCCCATCTCCCAGATGCTGAGCAGACGGTCGCCCTGCATGGAGTTGTCGATCCAGCTGCCCGACTGCAGGCTGGTCTGGCGCATATTCAGGCGCGTGTTATGCGCGATCAGCGGATTCTTACAATCTTCCAGGCTCAGCGCATCGACAATCCACTGACCGTTGGAGAGATCGCCCGGGTTATCACAGTGCTCAATCCAGCCGTTATGGATAATCGACTGGCCGCAGCGCGGCAGGTTGAGGACTTTGCCACCACGACAGTACTGCGCATTAAAGTTCGACAGCTCAATCGCGGTGCTGTGGTCCCATTTGCCCTGCTTCTGACCTGACCAGCCCGATTTGATCACATCGCCGCTGCAGCGTGAGGCGTACCACTGGTCGATTTTACAATCCAGAGTATCCTGCAGGCTGATGGCGGTGCCGCCGACTGCGTTAAAGCGCAGGCAGGCACCACGGAAATATTGTCCGCCAGGGCAGTTGTTATGGAAAAAGCCCTGCTTGTTGGGGCTTTTATCGCTGTTGCCGTTAAAGTTCAGGTTGGAAAGCTCAACCCGACGGGCATTCATCTCAAAGACGAACTCTGACTTACCATCCGAGACAATCGTGGTCGCCGGGAAGTAGCCGAAGTTTACCATCGCACCGGACATGCGGAAGAAGTTGAGATACTTATCGCCAAGGTTACAGGCTGAGACCATGAAGGTCCCGGCCGGGAACTGGACACAGATCTGCTGGTTTGCCTGCTGTGACCACTGGAACATCGCCATAATGGCGGGTGCCGTATCGGTTTTGCCATCGGCAATCGCACCGAAATCAAACAGGGTCAGGCGGTTAAAATCGTCTACCACGCGACGCCAGGAAAAGCCCTCACCGGCAAAGTTTACGCCGCCATCATTCTGAGCGGGCTGGAAGCTGCCGACAAACTCGCCGCCGCCGACTTCCCGTCCTTCATGCCAGCTTTTCAGCTTAACCTTGGCCCCTTCAAACAGCGGACGGGTTTTGCGTAACTCCGCTACGGACGGGATCTCACCAATCAGCTGATAACCTGCTGGCTGCGCCAGACGCTGGCTGAAATCTGCAGCGCCCGGACGGCTGACATCTGCGATGTTGAACAGCGTCTGACCGCTACTGTCCTCTACTGCCATCGAATGTGACGGATTGGCAATCAGCGCAGCATTGTCCTGAATAAACTGGGCAAAGTTACCTTTGTTCAGCGCGATAGGCTGAGCAATCTCCGACACTTTGCCGCTGGCATCACGCAGGAAGACCGGGATCTGGTTGCCCGGTTTGCTGGCATCTGCACCTGCTTTACCAATCCAGAGTTTGCCTTCAAAACCCTGCCAGAACTGCGGTGGCATGGCGTAGACATTTTCCGGGGTCAGAATTGGCACGTCGCCTTTAGGCACGTCAGTGGCATCGACCGGCTTCAGGGCGATACCGTTACTTTTTGCAGCGTAGCTGGAAAAGGTGCTCACGGAGAGAGCCCCCACCAGAGCGGAGGCGGCGGTCTGTAAAACTTCTCTTCTTTTCATGCATCAATTCCCGTAGTCAATAAGGCCATTGGCCATGGCGGTGTCCCTGAGGCACGTCGCAAGTGAGCTTTTCCAGCTCCGGTTAAACCAATGACAGCCAGCTTTGCTTAATCTGATTACCGTCGAATTTCAGCGCGGTCTGTTTCGTTTTTTCGCTCATGGCATAGAACAGCGCGTCATCGCTGGCGAGCTGCTCCATTCGGGCCAGAAACGTGGCTTTGTCGTTCATCGGAACCAGGAAACCATCTTCCCCGTGATTGATGATCTCCTGTGGACCGGTCGGGCAGTCATATGCCACTACCGGCAGTGACCAGGATTTTGCTTCCAGCAGTACCAGTGGCAATCCTTCATAGCGCGAGGTCATCAGCGCCATATCGCTGTCGCGATAGTAGTCGTTGATATTGCTGACCTTACCGACAAACTTCACGCTGTCGGTGATGCCCAGCACCGCCGCCTGGTCATGCAGTTGCTGACGCAGTTCACCGTCACCGGCAATCACCAGCGTCCAGTCAGGATGGCTGCGGGCGAAGTCGCGCCAGATATCCAGCATCAGGTCAAAGCCCTTCTGGTTATCCAGACGGCCTACGGCCAGCGCCTGGCGATGACGGGTCTGGCGCTGATAGTCTTTGTAAACCACCGGGTTGGGGATTTGCTTGCTGGGAATGCGCCAGCGGCTGAACACCTGATGATCTTTGTCGGTCAGGACAATCACGCGGTCGTAGTAGCGCAGCAGCAGAAACTTGAGGAACTTAATCGGTTTGCTGAAGGAGTTAATGGCGATGTGTTCGCAGGCGTAGGCTTTGCCCCGCTTCTTCTTCATCGCCAGCAGATTCCAGAAAGCGAACATCACGCTCAGGCGACCCATGCTGATCAGGAAGACGGTATCGAAACCCTCTTCGTGAATCCGGGCAACCGCGCTTTTGATCGGATTGCTCTGCCCTTCAAAGCTGACGATCTGTTTGACGTGCTCAAACGGGTAAAAGGTTTTTCCACTGCCTTCCAGCGAGTAGATGGTGACTTCATGGGTCTCGCCAAGACACTCTGACATGAAGTTACAGATGTTCTCGGTGCCCGCATACGAATAAGCATCTTTGATCACCAGGACAATTTTTTTCATGAAACGCTATCCACCTCAAATTTTAAAGACAATCCTGCCGACAGGCTTAACGATGCTTAAGGGTAAACAGCACACCATTCACCATATACCAGGCGTAATAGTAATAGATTTTTAAAGGATTGTTTTTATAGATAATTCTTAATAATTCAAGGTGCCACTGGGCCGCTTTGTTCTTATTACGGGAAAGGGAATCGCCTAATTCGTAATAGTTGACCAGAATCGTCTGAATTACGCGTGCCTGCTTATAGCGGGTGAATAATTCATACAAAAACAGGAAATCTTCGTGGCCTTTGCGCTGGAATAAAAGCCCCTGCGGCGGGCGGCGGAAACAGACGGAGGAGAAGCAGACGCGATACTGCTTCTTCACAAAGTTTTCCTGCTGCAGGTAAGGTTTGCCGTAGGTAATGTCGTGCTCAGCCTTGCGGGTTTTATAGTGATATTCGGTAATCACAAAATCATCACCGGCCGCGATGGCAGCGACCTGCTGGGTCAGCTTATCCGCATGCCACTCATCGTCGCTGTCGAGAAAGGCGATAATCTCTTCAGTGGCCGCGCGCAGCCCGACGTTTCGGGTCTCTGCTGCGCCCATGTTGACCGCGTTATCCAGAATGGTAATGCGCGGATCCTGACAATGCTCACGCACAAATTCCAGCGAGTCATCGGTCGATTTATCGTTGACCAGATAGAGATGCCAGTCGGTATAGTGCTGATTGATAACCGATTGCACCGCGCGTAACACCGTCTGACGTGCATTATACATAGGCATGACGATGCCAACGGTTCCAACAGAAGTATTCATCTTCAACCCTGAATTAATCGTAAAAAGAGTCGCTCCTGGCATCAGGAGCAGAGCGAGGCGCGGCGCGCGTCAGGAGATCGCTTTCTCACCGCCGAAACGTGCTTTGACCTTGTCTTTTACCCGGTTCATAAAATAAGCACGGTTGTCTTTGTTGGTGAGGAAGAAGTAGCGCGCAAAGCTCAGGCTCGCCATCAGCGACTTACCATCCATCTTGTAGCGCAGCGGCAGCTTAAAAGCTTTGTAGGTGTGGATGTCACGCGGGGTCAGATGCGGCTTCATGCTATCGAGCCAGAACATCGAGTAGTTCACCGATTCGCCTTTGTGTTTCGAGCCAAACTTAGTGACCAGATGGTAGTTCGCCAGCGGTGCGGCGATCATCACAAAGTCATAGCCCATGCGGTCGGCACGTATGCAGAAATCATAATCCTGATGACGGATGTAGCGGGTATCGAACTGAATTTTTGCCGCGTCTTCCCGCTTCAGCACAATGGTGCTGGTCTGGATAAAGCCGTAGCAGCCGAACAGATACTCCGCGACCGTTTCATTTTTGCCTGGCGGCTGCATCGGCATCACTTTCAGGAACGTGCCATCCTGATAGATATTCACCTGGCTGAAAATGACGAAATTCTTTTTGCCCTGCGCGTCCAGCTGAGCAATTTTTTCGCTCACCTGCTGCAGTTTGTCCGCGGCCCACTCATCATCGGCGTCAAGGAAGCTGACGTAGTCACCGGTCGCCAGCTCAATGCCTTTGTTACGCGCACCAGCGCCGTTGAGTTTGACCTCGGAGAGCACCAGATTGATATCGAGATCCCGGTAGCGTTCGCTGCGCACCACATCCGCCAGCGCGGCGGCATCCGCAGATTTATCATCAACGATGATGACTTCGAAATTGCGATACGTTTGTGCTTTAACGCAATCCAGCGTCGTGACAATCGATTCTGACGCGTTATAAGCCGGAATTACGATGGAGAAACGAATGTCCTTCATTGCCAGCACCTCATTAAAGTAGTTCAAAAATAAACAGTTCATTCGACAACGGTCGATGAAAAACCTGTGTTCTGACCGACGACCGCCCCTGGGTGAAACTCGTCACCCAGAGGCGGTCGTCAGATTGATTAGTGGATCAGCCAAAACTCCCGCGCCACTTCATAACCGGTAACGGCCTGTTTGGTTGAAATGGTGTTGTAGTAGAGGTAATAGAGCAGGAAGAACACCAGCATGGCATACAGCGCTGGCTTCCAGGATCGCCTTGCCTGATAAATCAGCGAGGTCAGGATGATCGGCTCGACCTGCTGCAGATAGTTGGACAGGCGCGAACCTGACGGGAAGTTATACAGGAAGATCCTGATCGCTCCGCCGATGGCAAAACTTAAAATCAGCAGATAGTTAAGGCGATACTGGGCGTAATTCTCGCGCTTCAGCTTATCGGTCAGCATGAAATAGAAGAAGACGAACACCAGCATGATGTTTTTCAGGTTCGATACGGCCAGGATGCTGCCACCCATTGCATAGGAGGGGTCATTGTTATAGCCCGATGCCCTCTCTCCCAGCGATCCCAGATGACCGGCAATCAGGGCAATAAAGCCCGAGCCACCCACAACCGATAGCGGCAGACTGGCAACGATGATAATGACCGGCCACCAGCGCCAGTCCCGGATAAACAGGAACGGCACAAGCGTCACCACCATGACACCGGTGTTATGGCTCGTGAACGACAGAATAAAGAAGGCAAATGCCCACCAGTAGCGCTTGAGATAGATCGACCAGAGAACGCCAAGGAACAGCGCAGAACTCAGGCCAAAACGAATCTGGTTAATGTCTTTGTTGATAAAGATGTGCGCCGAATAGAGCACCAGCGCCAGCACCGGATACGGAGACATCTTCCTGAAAAACCATGTGTTGATGGAAACGGCAATGGCGCAGAAGACAAACAGGAAGATGCTGGCATTGTGCGAAAACAGGCTGGTGAGCCAGGCCATCGCAAAAATCAGCGGTTCGTAACGGAAAAACGCAACGGTATTAAAGAAGCCATTAATCTCTATACGTCTTACAAAGTCTTCGAAGAAGCTCCGGTACTGAAAGTCATCCATGCCGGTACCAAGACCGCGTATTCCCCCGAAAATAATCAAAGTCACGGCGGCAAAACAGAGTAGCCAGGTCAGAATATAATTTGTGCGTTCGTCTTTTTTTAGCGCTATTTCAAACAGCGAAAGCAGCAGTAAAAAGCCTGATACATACCAATATGGAGCCATGGTGTGATTCCTTAATTCCACAAGTTCTCATGCCAGCAATAATCACGCTTCGCCTTACCGACTGGCTTTACAGCGAGTCTGATTGCACGGTCACAAATTGCGTGCGGGCGATGCCGGCTGGTGATGAATTCTGTTGAGTGACGCTCGCCATGCGATTTATAGATGTATCGCTTTTGTGGGTTTGGACAGAATAACCTGTGTAAATTGATGCGTGTCGTCATTCAAAGGGACGATAAAAAGGGGCGGTCAGACCGCCCCCTGTTTTATTGCTCAATGATCAGCTTTTGTTCGTCTTGCCGTAGTCATAGGCGTAGTAGTCATACCCATAGCCATAGGCATTAGCGGCTTTGCGCACCACGGCGTTGAGGATCACACCTTTAATCTCAATACCGTTCTGGGCAAAGCGTTTGAAGCTGACGTCTACTTCTTTGGTGGTGTTGGCTTCGAAACGCGCCACCATCAGTGAGGTGCCGGCCAGCTTACCGATGATAGAGGCATCGGTGACGGCCAGGATTGGCGGCGTATCGATTAACACCAGGTCGTAGTTCTTGCTCGCCCACTCCAGCAGCTCACCCATGCGACGATGCATCAGCAGCTCAGACGGGTTCGGCGGAACCTGACCACGTGGCAGGAAGTCGAAACCGTACACGCCCTGCTGAATCAGCGCCGGGCTGAACTCAGTTTTACCGGACAGCACGTTGGACAGACCTGATTTGTTATCTGCGCCCAGCAGTTCGTGGGTGTAACCACGACGCATGTCGCCATCGATAAACAGAACACGCTGACCCGCTTTCGCGACCAGGGTCGCCAGGTTGGCACAGATAAAGGTTTTACCAATACCCGGGCTGGCACCGGTGATCATCAGGATGTTGTTTTTCGCTTCCATCATCGCGAAGTGCAGGCTGGTACGCAGGCTACGAATCGCTTCGATGGAGAGGTCAGTCGGGTTACCCAGCGCCAGCAGCGTTTCGTGCGGATCGGTTTTCACCTTGCTGCCACGACGCGCCAGGGCTTCGGTATCCTTCTTACGCTGCCAGTCTGACAGTGGAACGCTGGCATAGACATTCATGCCCAGCTCTTCCAGCTGATCCGGGTTCTCGATGCCGTGATGCAGCAGCGCTTTCAGCAGAACCAGACCCACTGACACGAACAGACCGAAAATCAGGCTCGCGGCGATGATCAGCAGCTTCTTCGGTGCAACAGGCGAGTTAGCGGTCTGCGCGCCATCGATGATGCGGACATCACCCACGGTGCTCGCTTTACTGATACCCAGCTCCTGCTGACGGTTCAGCAGCTGCATGTAGATCTCCTGACCAGACTGAACGTCACGGGTCAGACGCAGGATTTCCTGCTGAGTCTGTGGCATGCCAGCAATTTTCTTATTCAGCTGAGCCTGCTCACCTTCCAGCGTTTTGCGTTTTTCAAGCAGCGCGCGATACGTCGGGTGATCTTTGGTAAACAGCTGAGAGACTTCGGCTTCACGGAAGGTCAGTTCGTTCAGCTGACTCTGCACGCTGACAGAGGAGTCCAGAGCGGATTTCGCTTCCAGTGACAGGTCAACAGATTCGTTCTGACGACGGAAGGTGTTCAGCTTGTCTTCCGCTTCATCCAGCTTGCTGCGCACGGCAGGCAGCTGAGTGCGTAAGAACTCCAGGCTTTTCTCTGCCTGCGCTGACTTGCGCTCAACGTTCTGTAACAGATAGTTATTCACAATCTGGTTCAGCACTTTGCTGATCTGCTCTGGATCTTCACCCAGATACTCCAGACCCAGCACACCGGTATCTTTACCTTTGTCTGCCACGGTCAGGTTAGAGAGCACTGAACGGATCGCCTGCAGGTTATTCAGCTTGGTCACGGTGAAGCTGGTGCCTTCATCAGCGTGGATCTCGCTGACCAGCATGCTGATGTCGCCGTGCGACTCCAGCTGGCCGACTTTACCTTTGAACAGCTCATCGCCATCTTTTGAGACGGTGTAGCTATCCGGACCGGTCACTTCCAGTTCAACGTTACGTTTGTCGATAGTGCGTGGGATTTCCAGGCGCGAAATCGCGATACTGGCGGGTTTGTTGCCCATCAGGCGCGACAGACCTTTACCGATAACCGGGAAATAGTTCTGCTCAACGACGGTATCCAGACCCAGATCGTCAACGGTTTTGCCGATGACCATACGGGATTCCAGAATCTCGATTTCCGTATCAGAGGCTGGTGTCGGTGGCAGAATGCTGTCAATTTCGTTCAGAACGGTGCTGGCATTCTTCTGCTCAACCTGAACTAACGCATCTGCGCTATAAATGGGTGTTGCAAACAGTGTGTAGAGTGTTCCCGCCAGCATGAAAAAAGCGGTAACGGCAACAATGATCCAGCGATGATCAATTAGCTGTCCCACAAGATGCGCCAGATCCCATCCATTCGAATCCTCTCCCGGCGCGGTTCTGACCTTATTTTTTATATTCATGGATAATCCCAACTATCGGCTTAATACGTTCACCCACTTCTGGGTAGCGTTTTCCAGTAATCCGTAAATCTCTTCAAAGGCCTCACGGCTTTTTCTGTACGGATCCGCAATTTCTTTCTGATTGAGCCAGTGCCCAAGCAGCATGGTTTTGCCACGCGCGGCCGGGTCGATGCGATTCACCTGTTCAATATGTCGCTTTTCCATCACCAGAATCAGGTCAACGTTGCGGCACATCTCTGCCGTCAACTGTTGCGCCTCATGTCCTTCCAGCGACAGACCCTGCGCAGCAGCGACTTCAGACGCCGTCTTGTCGGCCGGGTGGCCGACAAGCGCCCCCAGGCCGGCAGAGCGAACGTCTAAATCAGGCAGCGCACGTTTAAACAGGCGCTCTCCGGTAGGAGAGCGGCAGATGTTGCCAACGCAAACGACTAACACGGACTTAATCATGATGGGACCTTAATTACCCCAGGTACGGATACGCGATGCGGCCTGTGTTGCATCGTTGATACCTGCGATGGTCGGTATCAACTGCCCAATCACACGGTTCCAGCGCGTCAGCGGCGTAGAGGTGACATAAACGATGTCGTAAGGCTGGAGCTGGAAATCGGTTCCCATCACCATGGATGCCGCATCTTTGGTGTTCAACTGATAGATGTTGGCAATCTTGTTGCGATCGGTGCCGTGCAGTGGACGGATAACGAATACACCGGTGGCGTCAGAGGTGGTTTGATCCATCCCGGCCGCATTGCCCAGTGCTTCCGCCAGCGTCATGCCGCTACGGTCCATTTTCAGGGTAGTCTGCTGCTTCACTTCACCCATCACGAAGATTTTCAGATCATCGTTACGCGGAACGTAAAGAATATCGCCTGGATAGAGGAGGTGGTTCTGGCTCAGGTCACCATTCTGCATCAGTGCCTGCAGAGAGATGCGCTGTTCACGACCGTTGTGCGTCAGCACCACGTTGCGCCAGTCAGCATCAGCGGCCAGGCCGCCAGCGGCGTTGATCGCATCCAGCACCGTCAACGGAACGTTGGTGATGGGCTGCTGACCAGAAGTGGTCACTGAACCCGTCACATAGGTTTTCTGTGATTTGAACGAGGCGATGCTGACATCAACCTGTGGGCTTTCAATGTACTGAGCCAGACGACGTGACACTTCGTCACGCACTTCGCCGACGGTACGGCCCGCTACACGCACACGACCGATGTAGGGATAGAAAATGGTGCCGTCAGAATGCACCCAGTTACCGGTGTCGCTGGCGCTACGGTACTGACCCGCTGGGGTGGTCAGTTCCGGGTGGTCCCAGACCGTTACGGTCAGGACATCGCCCACACCGATACGGTATTCGTAGTTCTGAATTTCGTTCTGCAGGGCAGGATTCGTCTGAGCCACCAGTGGCTTCGGACGCATCCTTTCAACCAGTGAAGGCGTTAACGGGAAGACGTTGACATATTTATCGATGTCAAAGTTGCTATCCTGCTGTTCAACAACATCTTTTCCTGATGTAGAAAGGTGAGAACCTGGTTCGATCGTACACCCGCTAAGGAATGTGGCGGATACCAGCAAGGGTATCAATTTCATTTTGATTGTAATCATTTAGATCTTCGCTATCAGTTATTTATTGATAGAGGCGAAACCGCCGCTGTGTAAGCGTCCAACAAAAAGTAAATCCTACCTGACTTAAGCACTGAACCTGTCGTTCATTATCCTTGCTCCACTTGTTATAAGTAGCGGCCATCTACCAGGGTGTACCCTGAACGCCACGCATCATAGCGGACTATGGATGCACAGCGATATCCCTGATGATGGCCACTATCAACGACACGCCTGACAACGGCAAAACACCTCTGAGCGCGCATTAACGCGCTCATTCCGACTCACGATTAATAGGCACCATCGCGTTTCAACACCACGCCCACTGTCTTAAACAGAATCGCGATGTCGTTCCACAGTGACCAGTTTTTCACGTACCACGAGTCGAAATAGACGCGGGTTTCATAGTCAACATCATTACGACCGCTGACCTGCCACAATCCCGTCATGCCTGGCTTTGCCATCAGGTAATAATCAACATCACCGGCATAACGACAGAGTTCATCTTCAATGACCGGACGCGGTCCGACCAGACTCATATCACCGCGCACCACGTTCCAGAGCTGAGGGAGCTCATCGAGGCTTGTTTTACGGATGAAGTGGCCCACTTTAGTAATACGTGGATCATTTTTGAGTTTGAAATCTTTATCCCATTCCGCACGGGCAATCGGATCAGTGCGCAGCACCTCTTCCAGCACTTCTTTTGAATTAATGACCATCGAGCGGAATTTCAGGCATTTGAATTTACGGCCATTCATTCCCACACGCTCGTGACCATAAATCGGTGGTCCACCGTCACGACCCACCAGGAAGCCCAGTACCAGCAGCGCTGGCATCAGCATCAGGATAATCGAGAGCGCACCCACGATATCGAATGCCCGCTTCAGGAAGCGCGACGTGCGTTTGGCCAGGTTGTTCTGAACCCGCAGGATCATCACTTCATGGCTGAAGATATAGGCCATGTCGGTACCGTAGAGCGGTACACCACGCAGGGTTGGGATCACTGACACTGAACGGCAGTTGTGCATCGCCAGCGATTTAAGCCAGACATCACGGTACTGACTCTGCTCATACTCAACCGCGACGATAAACTGCGTTTCGCTGTTGGTGAGGCTCCAGAGCTCCTGCTCGTCGCGCAGCACCGGCACGCCGTTCATGATCTCCTGCGGACAGGTTCCATCAACGTCATAGAAGGCGATAACGTCAAAACCCATGACCTCTTCGCTTTGCAGTGCCTGCCAGGCTTCGTGCGCATTTTTGCTGCTGCCGATAATAATGGTCTGTTTTTTCCACAAGCCATTTTTATTCAGCAGACGTTTAGAAAGCGCGCGGCAGGTCGGAATTAAAATCAGCGCCAGGATCCAGGTCAGTAACCAGACGAAACGCGACATCTGCCACTGCGACAGGGCGGTAATCGACAGGTCGATAACAGAAAATATAAGAATGGTACGAAAAACTTCTTTTAATTCGAACCAGAAAGGTTTGCGGTAAGTGTAGTGACGCAGCCTTACCCAGAACCAGCCAATACAAATTACCGACAGACAAATGTGTGTGGCAATTTTTAAATTCATTTCTTTTTCAGAAATATCTGCCAGCGGCGAATCTGACTGCAAATTAATTAGCATCATCGCCAAAAATAACGCTGCGTTGAAACAAATTAAGTCTGAACATGCCAGCATTAATTTGGTAATAAGACTTTTAAACGTAAATTCTGTATCGCGCATATTTAACTCTTTATTTTATTTCCTTAAACCCGCAACGGCTATCGCCTGTTTAATCATTAAGCGACGAAACCTCTCCAGAGTGAGCCGTTTCTAAGGGGAGCTCCTGCGGCGTTTACGCCAATGATCTTAACCATGAAACCAATAATATCGTGATGAATACCAACAGATTACTCTGACTTAACCACCGCCAGCACTGCTCACTTTATCAACAAAAACGCGATTCGGGCACGCTACCGCCCTTGGCTGTCGCTGCCAATATCGCTGTCATCATTCATAATGCTCCCCGTAATGTGTTAGCGTTACCGCAACGCATCATACAGACGTTCACAGGCGAATTACTCATTCGTGACATTGCGATTAATGTCGAATAGGTACGCAGATTACGACTCTGGGGCAGAGTTTGCTAACTTGTTGCTATACTAGTTATTACTGGCTTGTTTACAAGCAGGTCCCGCCATCCCTGGACTATTTTAGGAAAAAGACTACCAGCAATTAGTATTGAGGCCTGACGGGCAGTGCAATCCTTTCTTCACAATTCGGATTAATGCCATACTCCCGATGAGATAAATCGCATAAGCCCGACAGGTGAATATCTCTTTCCTGTCAGCCAATGACTAAGAATTATCTCTACCGCGCCCTGTGAAGTTAATCAAAGCGTCACACTATTATGTTCATATTTTGCACGATATAGCGCGGTTATCTGAGAACATGCCCCCTGCCCTGCCATTTGTACGTGGCTTCGCACTCCACTATCATCAGAGAAAACTCAATTTAAGACATTCAGGTGAACAACGCATGCTGGAGGTAATTGCAGATCCCTCGCTATGGGCGGGATTAGTAACGCTAATCGTTCTGGAACTGGTTTTAGGCATCGACAATCTGATCTTCATCGCCATCCTGGTGGAGAAGCTTCCAGGGCCGCTTCGCGACCGCGCGCGCGTGATTGGACTGCTGCTGGCGTTATTGTGCCGATTATTGCTGCTGGCATCGCTTTCCTGGCTGGTTACGCTGAAAGAACCCTGGATTACGCTTATGGGCCACCCCTTCAGTGCGCGCGATTTACTGCTGCTGACAGGCGGGATTTTCCTGCTATTTAAAGCCACCACAGAGTTGAATGAGCGTCTTGAAGGGGATGATGAGGCCTCCGGTCAACAAAAAGGCGGCGCTAAATTCTGGCCGGTGGTGGCGCAAATCGTGGTGCTGGATGCCATCTTCTCGCTGGATGCGGTGATTACTGCCGTCGGCATGGTTAATGACTTACCGGTCATGATGATTGCGGTCACCATCGCCATTCTGCTGATGCTGCTCGCCAGCAAGCCGTTAACCCGCTTCGTGAACAACCATCCTACGATTGTGATCCTCTGCTTAAGCTTTCTGCTGATGATCGGCTTCAGCCTGGTGGCGGAAGGCTTTGGCTTTGTGATTCCCAAAGGCTACCTCTATGCGGCAATCGGCTTCTCGGTGGTCATTGAGGCACTGAACCAGCTGGCGCACTTTAATCGTCGTCGGGTGCTGTCGGCCGGTCGTCCGCTACGCCAGCGCACGGCGGAAGCGGTGTTACGGCTGCTGCGCGGCGCGGCAGAACCGGCGGAACTGGATGCGAAAACTTCGTCACTGATTGCTGACAGCGATGACAGCATGCTGTTTAACCGGCAGGAACGGGTGATGATTGCCCGCGTACTGGGCATGGGTCAGCGCCACATTAACAGCATCATGACCTCTCGCCACGACGTCGAACATATCGATCTCAGTGATGATCCGGCAGAGATTATGTCGCGCCTCGACCGCAACCAGCACACGCGAATACTGATTACGGATCACTCCAGCGAACCGCTGGGCGTGGTTCACGTTATCGATCTGCTGCACCAGTCACTGCACCACAATTCCCTGGATTTACGCGCCCTGATTCGACAGCCGCTGGTCTTTCCTGAGCGGCTGACGGTGCTGCAGGCGCTGGAACAGTTTCGTCAGGCCCATACTCACTTCGCCTTTGTGGTTGATGAGTTTGGTTCGGTGGAAGGCGTGGTGACGCTGAGCGATGTAATGGAGACCATCGCCGGCAATCTGCCGAATGAGGCGGGTGAAATCGATGCTCGCTACGATATTCAGATTCAGGATGAAGGTCACTGGATTGCTAACGGTCATATGCCGCTGGAAGATCTGGCGCTCTATGTGAAATTGCCGCTCGATGAGCAGGGTGACTATCATACGCTGGCGGGATTACTGATGGATAAGCTGCAACACATCCCTCAGGAAGGCGAAGTGTTGCAACTGGGTGACTATCTGCTGCGAACGCTGCAGGTCGAAAATCATCGGGTGCAGAAAGTCGAGATCCTGCTGCAGCCCGATATCAGTTACGAGGTCTGAGTGGTTAGCTGGCAGAAGGGAATGCGCCCGCTACGGGCGCATGATTTTCTTCAGGTTCTCTTTGTTCTCGCCCTCTTTCTGGCGATCGATCCACTGATTCAGCCGTGATTTCGCCTCACTCTGCAGCCGGTTACGCAGAACGTCATCCACCGGCAGAGAGTATTGCAGGCTGTCCCAGCTACCATACATGCGCAGCGGAACCGGCTGACTGGAGAGCGCCTTCACCAGCGCATCATCGCCACGCCAGCCGCTGATTTTCAGCCCCAGGGTCATATCCAGCTGTTGCTGCACCATGTCAACTTTGCCCGCACCCTGCAGGCCCAGATTCTGGCCGTTGCCATTGATATCGCTGAAGCTGAGTACGCCCTTATTCAGCGCCACCTGTGCGCTAATCGACTCAATCCCCTCATCCACCGCCTGATCGCTGCTGACCTTATCGCTGACCCGCGCCACGGCACGCTGCACCATCTGCTGCAGATTCAGCTGTGCCAGCTTCAGGTTGCTGGCGCTGATGGTCGCCCTGCCCTGCCAGCGACGTTTGGCTGCTTCGACCGTCAGCGTATCACCCGACAGGTCGCCATCCAGACTCAGGTTCCCCTGCACACTTTCCGGCAGTTCAAACGCTTTAAGCAGCGGCTGAATCGCAATTAAACGGAGTTGGGGTTTAAGGCTGACCCGCGTCTCTGGCTGACGGATATCGATACTGCCGGGAATGGAGAAGCTGCCATTGCCCAGCTTGCCGCTGAGCGTCTTCAGCGTCATCACTCCCTGCTGATTGCTGGCGTTCACCGAAAGACTGGTCAGAGAGAGTCCGCGCCATACCGCATTGTCAGCCTGTAACTTCAGCGCCAGATCCAGATCATTCAGCGGAGAGTCGGCGTTGCTGCGTTCCCGCGGCGCAGCAATCACCGGCGAACGGGCCACGGTGGCGTGCTGCACGCCAGGTACGTCAGAGACGGACGCACTGGTGAGTAAATTATCGACGTTAAGGTTGCTGGCTTTCAGATCCAGCGCCAGCTGCTGCGGTGGCGCAATATGGCCACTGCCCTGCCCGGTCAGGGTGCTGTCATTGGCGGTGAGCTGCAGATTACTGAAGGAGAGCTGCTGGCGGTCACCATCCCACTCGCCCTGCAGGCTCAGCGAGCCTTTGATCCCCTGTGCCGGAATGTCGGCGCCGGACAACGTGTAATCAAGCTGCTGCAACTGGCCGCTGAGGCGATGGGGATATTGCGCGGCATCCAGCTGGCCTTTGAGATTCAGTGTGGCGTTGCGCTGGTTGCGCATCAGCGTGGTGCTCAGCGACAGCGTCGCCAGCTTGTTCGCGTCCTGTTCCATATTAATGTTGAGGTCGCGGAAATTATACTCGTCGCCGCCTGGCTGCTGCCAGATCAACAGACTGTCTGCTACCCGCAGTTTAGCGATATCGAATGACCAGCCGCTGGAAGGCGAAGCCGGCTCCGCATCACGCGGACCCTGGGGCGCATTTCTGGCACGCTGCGCGCGGCTATCTGGCGTCACCCGCACTATCGCATTTTTCAGCATCACCTGGCTGACGCTGAGCTGATGGGATAACAGTGGCCAGAGATCAACATCCAGCCGCATGTTTTCCGCCGAGACCATCGGCTGGCTGGCGCCCGGCGCGGTAAGACTCATCCGGCCGGCCAGAATGCTGAGCTGAGGCCAGACGTGCCAGCGCAGATCGCTGCTGACCTCAAGGCGATAACCACTGCGTTGTTCGACCTGCTGCACCATATAGGCACGAAAGTCGTTGGGATTGACCAGCAGCACCAGCGCGCTCATTCCCGTTACGACCACCACTAACAGGATGGCCAGCGTGGTTATCACTCTTTTCATTACATCCTCAGATCAGTCTTTGTCGATACGGCTGGCATCAGCGCCCTGCTGACCGCGATATTTCGCATCTTCACGCCGGTTGTAGGGACGCGCAGCCGGGCCTGAAAGCGGTTCAAAACTCAGCGCGCCGATCAACATGCCGGGACGCAGAGCCAGCGGCAGTTTACCTGAATTGTAGAACTCCAGCACGATACGGCCCTGCCAGCCAGGATCGATGCGGTGAGCCGTAACGTGTACCATCAACCCAAGTCGCGCCAGCGATGAACGGCCATCCAGCCAGCCGACCAGATCGTCAGGCAGCGTCACGGACTCCAGCGTCACCGCCAGCGCCAGCTCTCCCGGATGGAGGAAAAAGGCTTCGCCATCAGGCAATACGATCTCATCGCTCATGACCCGATCCAGTGCCGCGCTCACTTCCTGTTTCGGGCCGCTCAGATCGATAAAGGCCGCGGTATGACCGCTGAAGGTGCGGAATTGATTACCCAGACGCACATCGACGGTGGCTCCGTTAATGCGCTCGACCGGCGGGCGTGGCTCAATGGCCAGTTTGCCATTGTCCAGCCAGGCTTCAATATCGCGATCGCATAATCTCATTGCGGTAACTCCATGGCATAAGTGTAGCAAACCGGCATGCTTGCCTGCCGCCGGTCTGCACCACGTCCGGACGGACGTGTGTTATTCAAAAAACTGGTTGATTTTCGCCTTGAGGATATCGATGGCGATACGGTTTTTTCCGCCGCGCGGCACAATGATATCGGCGTACTGTTTTGATGGCTCGATAAACTGCAGGAACATCGGACGCACGGTCTTCTGATACTGACTCATTACCGAATCCATTGAGCGGCCACGCTCATTGACGTCACGTTTCATACGACGCATCAGACAGATGTCGAGCGGCGTGTCCACGAAGATAGAGAAGTTGAGTTCCTGGCGCAGACGGGCATCGGTTAACAGCAGAATGCCTTCAAGGATGATGACCTTTTTTGCGCTCAGATGATGCGTTTGCTGGGTGCGGGTGTGCTCAACGTAGCTGTAGACCGGCAGCTCAATATCCTGACCAGCTTTAACCGCCTGCAGATGCTGCAACAGCAAATCATGATCCATCGCGCTCGGATGGTCATAATTGGTTTTAACCCTCTCTTCCATGGTGAGGTGACTTTGATCTTTGTAATAAGCATCTTCCGGGATGACCCCGATGTGCTCGCCACCTACCTGATCACGGATTTCACGATAGAGCGTGCTGGCAATTAAACTTTTACCGGATGCGGAAGCGCCGGCAATGCCTACAATCACGCACTGATGAGACTTGTCAGTCATACTTTTTTAAGACCTGATAACTGGAGCCTGCCACTGGTCACACATTACGCGGGCAGCGGACGGGCCGAAATGGAGAGGGTGTGTTCGCGCTAAGTATAGGGATTTCGGCCTTTTGATGCCAGAGAAATGGCGTCGGCGACTTTTCAGACTTTCTCCTTTGGACGCCACTCATTTCACCGATAAACTAGCGGCACACCATACTATAAAAAAAATGGCCTGCGCGGCGCGCTGTTCAGACAACGCGTGTCGCTAACGTGACGACCGAAGATGCATCAGGAGTGGTATGCACTGGAAGACTTTGACCTATTTTGGCGACAGCATGCTGTTGATTCCAACAGCCGTGATTATTGCGCTGATTTTGCCGTGGAAGAGTGATAATCGTCATACGGTCTTTTACTGGATTGTGGCATTTGGCCTGGCTGGCCTGACCGTCAGCATCTCTAAAATTCTGTTTCTGGGGTTTGGCATCGGCAGCGCCCGCTTTAATTTTACCGGTTTCAGCGGCCACAGCGCCATGTCCGCCACGCTGTGGCCGGTCATGCTATGGCTGATTTCCGGGCGCTGGTCCGCGATGTGGCGCATTGCGGCGATTGGGGTTGGTTATCTGATTCCCCTGATGGTCGGTTTCTCCCGCCTGGTCATTCACGCACACTCAAAAAGTGAGGTGGTCACCGGGCTGCTGCTGGGCTTCACGCTGAGCACGGCGTTTCTGATCTCCCAGCGTCGCACCTCGCTCAAAGGCTTCAGCTGGCCGCAGGTCGGTGCTGCGCTGTTAGTGCCGTTTGTATTGATGAGTCACGGTCGTGTTGCCACCACGCAGCAGTTCCTGGAGCGTTTCGCCGCCAGCCTTGCGGGCATGGAGAAACCCTATACCCGCGCCGATCTTTTCCGCCAGTAATCAACGTGCTGGCAATCAATCTTACCGTGCCCGTCAATTCGCCGAATAACGGGCAATATTGATTTCACCCCTTTTTTCTTTGCCGGATGTGCTAGCATGCAGTGAGAGAATGACTGGTGCCTGATTCGCCATTGTGGAGCGTTGCACCCTGCCGGAAGTCCGCATGACGATAGAGATCCTGTCCCCGCAAAATAGCACGCCAAACCGCTGGCTCTCGGCGCTGCTCCTTGGCTGCGTGGTGTTTGTCCTGACACTCTTCTGTCTGGAACTGATCGTCGTCAGCGGCAAAATCTCCCCGCTCTGGTTTCCGACTACGTTAATGACCGTCGTGGTTTTCCGCTGCCCGTCACGCCAGCTCCCGCTGCTGCTGACAGCCTGCGTGCTTGGCACCGCCGGGGCTAATGCCATCATCATCGGGCCTGCCCTCTCGAACATTAAATTCGCCCTTCTCAATCTTATCCAGGCCGGTGTGGGTGGCATGCTGCTACGCGCCCTGCTGGATCGGCGCGCGCCGCTGGATTCACTGCATGACTGGGCACGGATGGTACTGTCGGTGGGCATCGTGACGCCGGTGCTCGGCGGCCTGCTGGCACTCTGGACGCTACAGGTCAGCGGCCACGCCTCGTTTCCCTTCTTTTATACCTGGGTGATCTCCGAAATCATCGGCATGCTGGTGTTAGGCCCGATGCTGTTACTTCTGCCGTGGCCGCTGCGTCGCACGGGGTTCAGCAATCTGCGCCTGGCCGAAGCTCTGCTGACGCTTCTTCTCACCCTCGGGGCCAGTTATCTGGCGCTGCGCTTTTTGCCGTGGCCCTTTACCTTTATCGTGGTGATCCTCTTCTGGTGCGCGGTCCGCCTGCCCAAGCTGCAGGCGTTCGTGCTGTTCTTCCTGAACGCCAGTTTTATCTCGATACTGCTCGCCTTTGATCTGGTCAGCGTGGTGAACAACAACAGCGCGCTGGGCCCGGTCTCCAGCTGGCTGCCGTTCCTGCTGGTGCTAATCCCCAGTCACATTATGTCGCTGGTGATGGATGCGTTCCGGCGCGAAAAGCTCCATATCACTGACAGTGAAACCCGCTTCCGTCACGCCATGGAGTATTCCGCCATCGGGATGGCGCTGGTGGCGCCCCACGGCAGCTGGTTGCAGGTCAACCGCTCGCTGTGCCAGATCCTGGGCTACCCGGCTGAGGAGCTGAAGCGGCTGACTTTTCAGCAGATCACCCATCCCGACGATCTCAGCCTCGATTTGCAACATGCGAACCGACTGCTGGCGGGTGAGATTGATACCTACACCTTTGAGAAGCGCTATTTCCGCAAAGATGGCGAGATTGTCTGGGCGCGGCTGACGGTATCGCTGGTGCGCGATGGTAACCAGGAACCGCTCTACTTTATTGCGCAGATTATCGATATCTCTGAGCTGAAGCAGAGCGAGCAGGTGAATCGCAGGCTGATGGAGCGTATTACGCTGGCCAACGAAGCGGGTGGCATTGGCGTATGGGAGTGGAACCTGCTGACCGGCGAGATGTTATGGGACAAGCGCATGTACGCGCTGTTTGGTCTTGCCCCGCATGAGTCACCCAGCTACGACCTCTGGATCCATCTGCTGCATCCCGCCGATCGCGAGTATGCCGCACTGACGGTGCAACAGGCGATTGAGCTTCGCAGCGCGTTTCACATGGAGTACCGCGTGGTCGATGACCAGGGACATCGCTGGGTGCGCACTCAGGCCAACCGGCTGCTGAGTAAAGAAGGCCGCATTGAGCGCATGCTGGGCATCTGTCAGGACATCACGCCGCTACGCAATCTTAATGAGGCGCTGTTTCAGGAGAAAGAGCGCATGGCGATCACCCTGGATTCGATCGGCGAAGCGGTCATCAGCACCGATAAAGAGATGCGCGTTGCCTTTATGAACCCGGTGGCGGAGAAAATGAGTGGCTGGTCGCAGGAGCAGGCCGCCGGTCAGCCGCTGAGTGAGCTGCTGCATATCACGCAGGGACGTAACGGCCCTGAGGTAGAGAGTTTGCTGTTATGCCAGCTGCCGCCGGAAAAAGTCACCCCCGGTCTCGCTGAAGATCTGGTGCTGCATACCCCGGACGGCGGCCATATCGATATTCACTACAGCATCACGCCGCTGCGTTCGGAAGCGGGTCTGGAACAGGGGGCGGTGATGGTCATTCAGGATGTGAGTGAGTCACGCAAACTGATGAAGCGCCTGAGCTACAGCGCGCTGCATGACACCCTGACCCGTCTGCCTAACCGCGCCAGCTTCGAACTTCAGCTTAAGCGTCTGCTGTTTGATGCCGCTGAACATCAGCATCAGCACGTGCTGGTGTTTATCGACCTTGATAAGTTTAAAGCGGTCAATGACAGCGCCGGGCATGCTGCAGGCGATGCGTTACTGCGCGAACTCTCCGATCTGATGCAGCACCCTCTGCGCAGCAGCGATTTCCTTGCGCGACTGGGCGGTGATGAGTTTGCACTACTGATGCCCGATTGCGATATCGGACAGGCACATGATGTGGTGCAGCGCATTGTCGCCGCGGTAAATGATTACCGGTTCCAGTGGCTGGGACGCCTTTATCAGGTCGGTGCCAGCGCGGGCGTGACGCAGATTTCAGCAGAAAACTGTCAGAGCAGCGACGTGCTTTCGCAGGCGGACATCGCCTGTTACAACGCCAAACGCAGCGGGCGCGGACGGCTGGTGGTCTACGAACAGCATCGCTTACCGCTGTCGGGCAACCATCAGGGCATGGATGCGGCGATGATTGATGCGCTGCAGATCGAACTGCCCGCCTGGGCCGTTGCGCCGCCAAAAACGCCGCAGGCCGCCTTTATCTGGCTGCTTGAGGTGCAGCTGTTAACCGCTGACGGGTTGCTGCTGGATGAGACACTGTTACGCAATAACCTGCCTGATGAAACGCTGCGTCGCCGGCTGGATAACAATATTCTTGAGGCTTTTTTCCGCCACGACGTGCAGCGGCTCAATAACAAAGGCATTCCGGTGATTCTGCCGCTTAATGCCCAGGTACTGAGTGATGCCGCCTTTGTGCAGCAACTCTGTCAGCGCTTTGTCGCCGCCGGACTCTCCAGCAGCGGCTGTGGTTTTGCTTTCCCTGCCGCCAGCGTGCTGAGCCAGGGCGATCAGCTCTATGCCGCGCTGCTGCAACTACGGCAGTGCGGCTGCCGCATCGTATTGCAGCATTTTGGCCGTAATCTGGATGCTTTCAATCTGCTGAGTGACGAGGTGGTCGATTATCTGGTGCTGGCACCTGAACTGGTTGCCAACGTTCACAATAATCTGATGGATGAGATGCTGCTGACCATCATTCAGGGCCAGGCCACACAGCGCAATATCTCGGTGCTGGCCGGTCCGGTTTCGGTACCGGCCCTGCTCAGCACCCTGGCTAACCTTGATGTTAATGGCGTCTGGGGCAGTGCCGTGGCGGAGCGCCAGCCGTTGCGTTCACTGGCTGAAGATCACATCTTCGCTATTCGTTAATTCCGGCGCTGCCCGCTTGCCACCCTGCTGAAGCTGCGCTAAAGTCGCCCCCTTTTTTCCGGCATGGGGGCGAAAATGTTCATAGGATTCGATTACGGCACGGCTAACTGCTCTATTGCAGTCAGCGAAAATGGCACGCCACGTCTGTTAACGCTGGAAAATGATCAGCGCCTGCTGCCGTCGATGATCTGTGCGCCGACCCGCGAGTCGATCAGCGAATGGCTCTATCGTCATCATCAGGTCGCGACACCTGACAGCGAAACCACGGCGCTGCTGCAGCGCGCGCTGCGATATAACCGCGAAGAAGATATCGACGTCCAGCCCAATAGCGTGCAGTTTGGCCTCACCGCGCTGCAGCACTATATGGTCGATCCCGAAGATGTCTGGTTCGTTAAATCCCCCAAATCGTTCCTCGGTGCTACTGGCCTGAAGCCACAGCAGATTGCCCTGTTTGAAGATCTGGTCTGCGCCATGATGCTGCACATCCGCAAGCAGGGTGAAAGCCAGCTTGATCAGGCTATCGATCAGGCGGTAATCGGCCGACCGGTCAACTTCCAGGGTTTAGGCAGTGAAGAGTCTAACCAGCAGGCTGAAGGTATTCTGCTGCGCGCCGCTCACCGCGCCGGTTTCCGCGACGTAGAGTTTCAGTTCGAACCGGTGGCGGCCGGACTCGATTTCGAAGCCACGCTGCAGCAGGAGACGCGGGTACTGGTGGTGGATATTGGCGGTGGTACTACCGACTGCTCAATGTTGCTGATGGGGCCGAAGTGGCGTGATAAAGCTGACCGCCGTGAAAGCCTGCTGGGCCACAGCGGTTGCCGTGTCGGCGGTAACGACCTGGACATCATGCTGACGTTTAAGACCCTGATGCCGCTACTCGGTCTGGGCGGTAACACCCAGAAAGGCACCGCCCTGCCTGCGCTGCCGTGGTGGAATGCGATCGCCATCAATGATGTGCCGGCACAAAGTGACTTTTACAGTCCCGCCTGCGGAAAGTGGCTGCGGGATTTAGTGCGTGATGCGGAACAGGGTGACGTAGTGGCTCGCCTGCTGAAAGTGTGGCAGCAGAAGCTCAGTTATCGCCTGGTACGCGCAGCGGAAGAGAGCAAGATTGCGCTGTCAGCCAGCCCGGCGCATACCGCTTCCCTGGACTTTATTGCCGCCGCATTAGAGACAGAGATTGGCGTGGATCAGCTGCAGGACGCCATCAGTCAGCCGCTGGAGAAAATTCTGGAACAGGTGCAGCTGGCATTAGCCACCAGCCAGATTAAGCCTGATGTGATTTACCTGACCGGCGGCAGTGCGCGTTCGCCGTTGCTGCGCGCGGCGTTGCAGCAGACGCTGCCGGATACACCGATTGCGGGTGGCGATGATTTCGCCTCCGTCACCGCAGGGCTGGCCCGCTGGGCGGAAGTGATGTTCCGCTAGGCTTGCACTGCAATAACAAAGACGGCACCTGAGGGTGTAATGCCAGTCAGTTAAGCGACAGGTGATAACGCAGTCTGGTGCCGGGCCCCGGCCTGCTCTGAAGCTTGAGTGCATGTTGTCAGAAAGGGCACGAGAGTGGAGGCCTGAGCGCCTCTGCTGCTGAAAGGGCTATCCGCAGCGCTGAGGCGTGACGCCGGGCCAGAAGTCCACGCCGGGAAGCGTGGACAGTTCGGGGCCGGCCAGAGAGGGCCGATCCCCGAACGGTTCGTCGGCACGACGTCAAAGCCGAAGGTACCGCGTGAGCGGCGCGAGGACGGCCCGGCAGCAGCAGAGGTGCTCAGGCCCGTACTGCGGCTCGCTCGCCCGGAAAATCAGAAGGCAATATTGGCGCTGATACCGCCGATAAACGCATCTTTCACTTCACTGACTGCGCCAGGGGCAACCACATACTGCAGGTTAGGACGCAGTGACATCCAGTTAGTTACTTTAGCGTTGTAGTAAACCTCATAGTTGTACTCTGAACCTTCCTGAATCGGCAGATAGGTCGGGCTGTCAAAGCGGCTCTCACCATTAGCCTGATTCTGCTGACGCAGTGAGCGGGTATAGTCGCTGTTCACATGAACACGTGATGCGCCCACGCCGATCTCATCCTGAGGACGAGCATCAAACGGTCCTGTCCAGGTAAACGCAATAGACTGATAGTTGTCGGTCTTTGAGGTCTTGTGATCGTTCATCACCGCCTGCACCCGCACGCCCAGACCGCGATTCACATCGCCATCCTGCGCGGTCAGCTGTTGCTGTAACAGCAGATAGCCGCCATAGGAATGGGCCTGATCCTGATAGCCGCCGTTGCGCCAGCTGCCATAAACATCGCCATCCACCGACGAATAGTAATAGCCGATGCGGTAGTTACCCGGTAATTTCTCCGGCCCGAAGGTTGGCTTCCAGCCCAGTTCGACCGGCACCAGATTCCCTTCTGAATTGCTGGTATCCAGGCGGAAACCATCACCGCGATCGTAGTTAGCGCGGTTCTGATTATAGAAACCGACCTGGAAGAAAACGTCCGGCGTGATATTGAATTTCACCCGGCCGCCCCACTGCGACACAGGCCAGTTAAACCAGCGATCGCCGCGCCAGTTACCCGCCTGCCCGCTGCCCAGCGCCAGGTTCTGGAACAGATTGCCATCGAAGTTATCGAAGTCTTCCCCTACCGTCACCCGCCCGGCTTTCACATCGACCACATCGTTAAACAATCCTTTGCGTAACCAGAACTGGGTCAGACGCCAGGTCTGGCCGCGACCGTAAACCTCCTGCACCGAGGAGAGCATACCAGTGCGTTGATCCGCGACCTGTTCAGAAAGATTCTGTCCGTTACGACTGGTCACGGTCATCTGGAACTCGGCATCCTGCCAGTCCAGCAACTTCTGCAGATCGAAATTGGTGCCAAACGACCACTGATCGCTGTAGCGCATGGTGGTGTTGGTATCTGCCCCGCCGCCTAAATTCGCGGCACTTTCCATGGTGTAGTTAACGTCAAACTTAATGCCGTCGTCCTGCAGGTGCGTTCGGTACCCGCCCCAGTCACCAAACATCCATTCGGAATCCGGGCTCAGGGCGTCTGCGGCCAATGCCTGCGCGGAAAACATGGCCAGGATCAGGGTGCCGGTTGCCACACGGCGCAGCGGGAAACGCTGCTCTGCTTTTCTGTTTTTCATCTTGCTTATTCTTATGTAAGTTACGGAAAATGACGCGCAGAGGATAGTGCTGGATAACCTCTGTTTTTTGTAAATACGTGCGCATAATTACCCGTAACATCCGTTTATTAACGCATTTGTGATCGGGATCGCTGATTGGTTACTCTCTGGGCGGGGTGCGTCTTTTTTGACAGGTGCAGCGTAAAAAGGGGCGCTATCGCCCCTTGTGTTTACTGGCTTGCCTGATTGAGTTGTTCTATCTGCGCCGGGGTCAGCGTCAGCTGCATCGCGCCAGTCAGATCGTCGAGCTGTTTCAGCGAGGTGGCACTGACAATCGGTGCGGTGATACCGGGACGGGCGATCAGCCAGGCCAGCGCTATCTGCGTCGGCGTCACCTGATGCGCTTCGCTGATAGCATCCAGTGCGTCGAGGATCCGCAAACCGCGCGGGTTAAGGTATTTATCTACGACACCCTGACCGCGCGCGCTTTTACCCGCATCCGCCGCCTCGCGGTATTTGCCACTGAGAAAGCCGCTGGCGAGTGAATAGTAGTTGATCACGCCCAGCCCCTGCGCCATCACCACCGGCTCCAGCTCCGATTCATAGGGCTGGCGGTCATAAAGGTTGTATTCAGGTTGCAGGGTTTCATAGCGCGCCAGCCCCTGCGTTTCACTGACCTGCAACGCCTCCTGCAGCCGTGCCGCGCTGTAATTGGAGGCACCAATCGCCCGCACTTTGCCCTCTCTGATCAGGCTGTCAAAGGCGCTCAGGGTTTCCGCCAGCGGCGTATCCTGATCGTCGCGGTGCGCCTGGTAGAGATCGATATAGTCGGTCTGCAACCGGCGCAGTGAATCTTCGACTGCCTGACGAATATATTGCGGTTTCAGCCCGGTTTTCTCCGGCGACAATTCCATGCCAACCTTGGTTGCCAGCACGATCTGGTCGCGTTTGCCGCTTTTTTTCAGCCATTCACCCATAATGGTTTCCGATTCACCGCCTTTATTGCCCGGTGCCCAGCGGGAATAGACGTCGGCGGTATCGATAAACCACAGGCCTCGATCCACCAGCGCATCCAGCAACGAAAAGGAGGTGGTTTGATCCACTGTCCAGCCAAACACGTTGCCGCCAAACGTCAGCAACGGCACCGCGATACCACTGTCACCCAACTGCCGGGTTTGATTCTGACTCATTTCCTGCTCCTTATTTGCCTGAAAAAACCGTCTGTCTTTCAGCATAGCAAAGTGATTTCACGGCTTTATGACGATTGTGATGCGATTAATGAAAGAACAGGCATAATTACCCCGCCCTGACAGATATCCTTATTTCCTTCAACTTCTGCCCGTCAGAGGCGGCTACACTCTGTCGTTTGCAGGCTACCCATTTGATGCCTGCGCCTGGGACTACGTCACTGCTGGAGAGCACCAACAATCATGAGCACCCGACATCCTGTTATGAAGAAAACCCTTATCGTGCTGGCCCTGATCGCCGTGGCCGCTGGCGGCTATTATGCCTGGCAGCGCCATGCCCAGCCGCAGAGCAGTAGTCAGAGTGACGCACCTGCGCCACGTGGCGGCAAAGGCGGTGGTGACGGCGCCCGTCGTCCCCTCGCGCCGGTTCAGGCCGCTACGGCCACCAGCCAGAGCGTGCCGCACTATCTGAGCGGACTGGGTACGGTGACCGCGGCTAACACGGCCACGGTGCGCAGCCGGGTCAATGGCGATCTGCTGGCAATCCATTTCACCGAAGGGCAGCAGGTGAAGGCGGGCGAGCTACTGGCTGAAGTCGACCCGCGGCCTTATCAGGTGGCGTTAACGCAGGCGCAGGGCCAATTGGCGAAAGATCAGGCGACGCTGGCCAACGCCCGTCGTGACCTGGCGCGCTTCGAGAAGCTGGCAAAAACCTCGCTGGTGTCGCAACAGGAGCTGGATACGCAGCGCTCACTGGTCAGTGAAACGCTCGGCACGCTGAAAGCGGATGAGGGAAGCGTCGCCAGTGCGCAACTCAATCTTACCTACAGCCGGATCACCGCGCCGATTGCAGGCCGGGTCGGGCTGAAACAGGTGGACGTCGGCAACTACGTCACCAGCGGCGACACCACCGGTATCGTGGTGATCACCCAGACGCACCCGATTGATGTGGTTTTTACCCTGGCTGAGAACAGCATCAGTTCCATTCTCAAGGCGCAGAAAAACGGTGAATCGCTGCTGGTGGAGGCCTGGGATCGCAGTAATCAGAATCTGATCGCCAGCGGCAAACTGCTAAGCCTCGATAACCAGATTGATGTCACCACCGGCACCATCAAAATTAAAGCGCGTTTTGATAATCAGGACGACACGCTGTTCCCCAATCAGTTCGTGAATGTGCGGCTGAAGGTCAACACCCTGCAGGATGCGATTGTTATCCCACCTGCCGCGCTGCAGATGGGCAACGAAGGCAACTTTGTCTGGGTGGTTAACAGCGACAACAAGGTCAGCAAGAAAAGCGTGATTGCCGGCTTGCAGGATAGCGAGAAAGTGGTGGTCAGCGCCGGTCTGGAGGCGGGTGAACGCGTCGTGACCGATGGTCTGGATCGCCTGACGGAAGGCGCAAAAGTCGAGGTGGTCGCGCCGCAGAGCAACGCACCGCGCGCTACCCGCGCCACCCTGCCGTCAAAAGGAGAGCGTGAGTAATGCAGGTCATGCCTCCCGATCACAGTGGCGGACCGTCACGCCAGTTTATCCTGCGGCCGGTCGCCACCACGCTGTTGATGATTGCGATCCTGCTGGCCGGGGTGCTGGGCTACCGCTTCCTGCCGGTCTCGGCGCTGCCGGAAGTCGACTATCCGACGATCCAGGTCGTCACGCTCTATCCGGGTGCCAGCCCGGATGTGGTCACCTCCTCCATCACCGCGCCCCTTGAGCGCCAGTTTGGTCAGATGTCTGGCCTGAAACAGATGGCGTCGCAAAGCTCCGGCGGTGCCTCGGTGGTGACGCTGCAGTTCCAGCTGACGCTGCCGCTGGATGTGGCAGAGCAGGAGGTGCAGGCTGCCATTAACTCCGCCACTAACCTGCTGCCCAACGACCTGCCTAATCCGCCGGTCTACAGCAAAGTGAATCCTGCCGATCCACCGATCATGACGCTTGCCGTCACCACGCGCAGCATGCCGCTGACGCAGGTGCAGGACATGGTGGAAACGCGGGTGGCGCAGAAAATCTCTCAGGTCAGCGGCGTCGGACTGGTCACGCTATCGGGCGGTCAGCGTCCTGCGGTGCGGGTGAAAATGAATGCGCAGGCGCTGGCTGCGCTGGGTCTGACCAGCGAAACAGTGCGGACCGCCATCAGCAATGCCAACGTTAACTCCGCCAAAGGCAGCCTGGATGGTCCGACCCGCTCAGTTACCCTGTCAGCCAATGATCAGATGAAATCAGCGGAGGATTATCGCCAGCTGATTATCAGCTACAAAAACGGCGCACCGGTGCGCCTTGGCGACGTGGCGACCATAGAACAGGGAGCAGAAAACAGCTGGCTTGGCGCCTGGGCCAACCGCGATGCGGCGATTGTGCTCAACGTTCAGCGTCAGCCTGGTGCCAATATCATCGCCACAGCAGATAATATCCGTGCCATGTTGCCTGCCCTGACCGCAGCCCTGCCGAAGTCGGTGGAGGTTAAACTGCTCACCGACCGCACCACCAATATTCGTGCTTCGGTCAACGACACGCAGTATGAGCTGATGCTGGCGATGGCGCTGGTGGTCATGATTATCTATCTGTTTCTGCGCAACGTGCCCGCCACGCTGATCCCGGCGGTTGCGGTGCCTCTGTCACTGATCGGCACCTTCGCGGCGATGTACTTCCTCGGCTTTTCAATTAACAACCTGACGCTGATGGCGCTGACCATCGCCACCGGCTTTGTGGTCGATGATGCCATCGTGGTGATTGAGAACATCTCACGCTATATCGAGAAAGGGGAAAAGCCGCTCACCGCCGCGCTGAAAGGTGCCGGCGAGATCGGCTTTACCATCATCTCCCTCACCTTCTCGCTGATTGCGGTCCTGATCCCGCTGCTGTTTATGGGCGACGTGATCGGCCGTCTGTTCCGCGAATTTGCCGTGACGCTGGCGGTGGCGATCCTGATTTCAGCGGTGGTCTCACTGACCCTGACGCCGATGATGTGTGCCAGGATGCTGAGCGCGGAGTCGCTGCGCAAACAGAACCGCTTTTCGCGGGCCAGCGAAGCGATGTTTGATCGTATCGTGGCCGCCTATGGCCGCGGCCTGAAACGGGTACTCAATCATCCCTGGCTCACGCTGTCGGTGGCGCTTGGCACCCTGGTGCTGACGCTGTTGCTATGGATGATCATCCCGAAAGGCTTTTTCCCGCAGCAGGACAACAGCATTATTCAGGGCACGCTGCAGGCACCGCAGTCGGTCTCCTATGCCAGCATGGCGCAGCGCACCCGCGACGTCGCCTCCATCATCATGAAAGATCCGGCGGTGGAGAGCATGACTTCGTTTGTCGGCGTGGATGGCACCAATGCCTCGCTGAACAGCGCGCGTCTGCAGATCAACCTCAAACCGCTGGATCAACGCGACGACCGCATTCCTGCCATTCAGCAGCGCCTGCAACAGCAGGTCAGTGAGGTACCGGGCGTGCAGCTGTGGCTGCAGGCGGTGCAGGATCTCACCATCGATACCCAGGCGAGCCGCACGCCCTATCAGTTCACGCTGCAATCGGGTTCACTGTCTTCACTCAGCACCTGGGTTCCGGCGCTGCTGACCCGGCTCAGCACCCTGCCACAGCTGCGCGATGTCAGCAGTGACTGGCAGGATCAGGGACTGGAAGCCTATGTCAAAGTGGACCGCGACAGCGCCAGCCGCCTCGGCATCAGCATGGCGGATGTCGATAACGCGCTGTACAACGCCTTCGGTCAGCGGCTCATCTCCACCATTTATACCCAGGCGAACCAGTATCGGGTGGTGCTGGAGCAGGACAATAGTGCCACTCCAGGCATGGAGAGCCTGAATGCGATTCGCCTTAACAGCAGCGACGGCGGCAGCGTACCGCTGAGCGCCATTGCCCGCATTGAACAGCGCAACACGCCGCTCAGCATTAACCATCTCGACCAGTTCCCGTCGGCGACCTTCTCCTTCAACGTGGCTGACGGCTATTCGCTGGAAGATGCGGTGAAAGCGGTGTCGCAGGCTGAAGCCGAGCTTGGCATGCCCGCAGAGCTGATGACGCAGTTCCAGGGCAGCACGCTGGCGTTTGAAGCGGCGCTGAGCAGCACCGTCTGGCTGATTGTGGCGGCTATTGTAGCGATGTACATTGTGCTGGGCGTGCTTTATGAGAGCTTTATTCACCCCATCACAATTCTCTCAACGCTGCCCACGGCGGGTGTCGGCGCGCTGCTGGCGCTGATGCTCAGCGGCAATGAGCTGGATATCGTGGCGATAATCGGCATCATCCTGCTGATCGGCATCGTGAAAAAGAACGCCATCATGATGATCGACTTTGCGCTGGCGGCCGAACGTGAACAGGGTATGAAGCCTGTTGATGCCATTTATCAGGCCTGCCTGCTGCGCTTCCGCCCGATTCTGATGACCACGCTGGCCGCCCTGCTCGGCGCGCTGCCGCTGATGCTCAGCACCGGCGTCGGTGCCGAACTGCGTCATCCGCTGGGGATTGCCATGGTCGGCGGGCTGATTCTGAGCCAGGTGCTGACCCTGTTTACCACCCCGGTGATCTACCTGCTGTTTGATCGACTGGCGCACGCTACCCGCCGCCGCTTTGCCCGCACGGAGGCCGCAGAGTGAAGTTCTTTGCCCTGTTCATCAACCGGCCCGTCGCCACCACGCTGCTGACGCTGGCCATCGCACTGGCGGGGATGCTGGGTTTCCGGCTGCTGCCGGTGGCGCCGCTGCCGCAGGTTGATTTTCCGGTGATCGTTATCTCGGCTTCGCTGCCGGGTGCCGCGCCGGAGATCATGGCGTCGTCGGTGGCCACGCCGCTGGAGCGCTCGCTGGGACGCATCGCGGGCGTCAGTGAAATGACCTCCACCAGTTCGCTGGGCAGCACCCGCATCATTCTGGTGTTTGATTTTGATCGCGACATCAACGGAGCCGCGCGCGATGTTCAGGCCGCGATTAACGCGGCGCAAAGCCTGCTGCCTACCGGGATGCCGTCGCGCCCGACCTATCGCAAAGTGAACCCTTCAGATGCGCCGATTATGATCATGACGCTGACCTCGGATACCTATAATCCGGGTCAGCTCTACGATTACGCCTCGACCCAGCTGGCGCAGAAACTGTCACAGATTGAGGGCGTGGGCGACGTCACCGTGGGTGGCAGCTCGCTGCCTGCGGTCCGCGTGGCCCTGAATCCACAGGCGCTGTTTAATCAGGGCGTCTCGCTGGATGCGGTGCGCACCGCCATTTCCAACGCCAATCAGCGACGGCCGCAGGGCGCACTGGATGATTCGCAGCAGCGCTGGCAGTTGCGTACCAATGACGCGCTGCAGACCGCCAGTGAGTATCAGCCGCTGATAGTGCATTACAACAACGGCGCGGCGGTCAGGCTGTCGGATGTGGCGACAGTCGAAGATTCAGTGCAGGACGTACGCAACGCAGGGATGTCGCGCGGTAAACCGGCGGTGCTGCTGCTGATCCGCAAAACGCCTGAAGCCAACGTCATCGATACGGTGGACCGCATCCGCGCCGAAATGCCGCTGCTGCATGAGGTGATCCCGGCCGCCATCAATCTGCAGATCGCTCAGGATCGCTCACCCACCATTCGCGCCTCGCTGCATGAGGTGGAGCAGTCGCTGGTGATCGCCGTGGCGCTGGTGATTCTGGTGGTGTTTGTTTTCCTGCGCTCGGGCCGCGCCACGCTGATCCCGGCCGTTGCGGTGCCGGTTTCGCTGATCGGCACCTTTGCCGCGATGTACCTGTGTGGCTTCAGCCTCAACAATCTGTCGCTGATGGCGCTGACCATCGCCACCGGCTTTGTGGTGGATGATGCGATTGTGGTGCTGGAGAACATTGCCCGACACGTGGAAGCGGGCATGAAGCCGCTGGCCGCCGCGCTGAAAGGGGTACGGGAAGTCGGCTTTACCGTGTTGTCGATGAGCCTGTCACTGATTGCCGTGTTCCTGCCGCTGCTGATGATCGGCGGACTGATTGGCCGCTTCTTCTCAGAATTTGCCATTACGCTGTCGGTGGCTATCGTCATCTCGCTGTTTATCTCGGTCACCCTGACGCCGATGATGTGTGCCTATCTGCTGAAGCCGCACGCGCCGCGCAGCCAGCCGCGTCAGCGCGGCGCGGGCCGGTTGCTGATGGCGATCCAGCAGGGCTATGGCCGCTCGCTTAGCGTGGTACTGAACCATGCGCGCTGGGTGATGGTGCTGTTTTTCGCCACCATCGTCCTGACCGGCTGGCTGTTTGTTCATATTCCGAAAACCTTTATGCCGGAGCAGGATACCGGACGACTTTCCGGTTTCATCTCTGCCGACCAGAGCATTTCGTTTCAGGCGATGCGCAGTAAGCTGCAGGATTTTATGGAGATTGTCGGGGCCGATCCGGCGGTAGAGAGCGTGGTGGGCTTCACCGGCGGGATGCGTACCAACAGCGGCTCCATGTTTATCTCGCTGAAGCCACTGTCAGAGAGGAAAGAGAGCGCAGTGGAGATTATCGCCCGCCTGCGCAATAAGCTGGCGAAAGAACCCGGGGCGAGTCTCTATCTGAATGCGGTGCAGGATCTGCGCGTCGGCGGTCGGGAATCGAATGCCGGTTATCAATATTCCCTGCTGTCGGACGACCTCAACGCCCTGCGTGAGTGGGAGCCAAAAATCCGTCAGGCGTTCTCCGCCCTGCCGCAGCTGGCGGATGTGAACTCCGATCAGCAGGATAAAGGCAGCGAGATGGCGCTGACCTATGACCGGGAAAGCATGGCGCGGCTTGGCATCGATGTCTCTCAGGCCAATGCCCTGCTGAATAACGCCTTTGGTCAGCGTCAGATCTCCACCATCTATCAGCCGCTTAACCAGTACAAAGTGGTGATGGAGGTCGATCCGCGCTACACCCAGGATATCAGCGCCCTGTCGCAGATGTTCGTGATAAACAGCGAAGGTAAAGCGATTCCGCTGTCGTGGTTCGCCCACTGGCAGCCCGCGAATGCGCCGCTCTCGGTCAATCATGAAGGGCTGTCTGCCGCCTCGACCATCTCATTTAACCTGCCGGAAGGGGTGTCGCTGTCGCAGGCGTCGGAGGCGATTGAACGCACCATGACCGCGATTGGCGTGCCCTCCAGCGTGCGCGGCAGCTTTGCCGGTACGGCGCAGGTGTTTCAGCAGTCACAAAGCAATCAGCTCTGGCTGATGCTGGCGGCGATTGCGGCAGTCTATATCGTGCTGGGGATCCTCTATGAGAGCTATGTCCATCCGCTGACGATCCTCTCTACCCTGCCCTCGGCGGGTGTCGGTGCGCTGCTGGCGCTGGAGCTGTTCGATACGCCCTTCAGCCTGATTGCGCTGATCGGTATTCTGCTGCTGATCGGTATCGTGAAAAAGAACGCCATCATGATGGTCGATTTTGCGCTGGAGGCAGAGCGCAACGGCCAGCTCAGCGCGCGCGAGGCGATTTTCCAGGCGTGCCTGTTGCGCTTCCGGCCGATTATGATGACGACGCTGGCGGCGCTGTTTGGCGCGCTGCCGCTGGTGCTGACCAGCGGCGACGGCGCAGAGCTGCGTCAGCCGCTGGGGATTACCATTGCCGGCGGGCTGGTGATGAGCCAGTTGCTGACGCTCTACACCACGCCGGTGGTCTATTTAATGATGGATAAATTGCGCCGTAAAAAACGCCCGCTGGCCGCCGCGCAGCAGCCGTAACAGGTATGGCGGCGGCAGGCATCAGACGTGACGCCTTTATCGGGGGGGATCGATGAGTACGCAAAGCACTAACGTCCGCTGGCAACTGTGGATTGTTGCCATCGGCTTCTTTATGCAGACGCTGGATACCACCATCGTGAATACCGCGATCCCATCGATGGCGCACGATCTGGGTGTCAGCCCGCTGCACATGCACTCGGTCATCGTCTATTACGTGCTGACGGTAGCGGTGATGCTGCCGGTCAGCGGCTGGCTGGCCGATCGCTTTGGCGTGCGCAACATTTTCTTCTGCGCGATTGTGCTGTTCAGCCTGGGATCACTGCTGTGCGCCCTCTCCGGCACCCTCGATCAGCTGGTGCTGTCGCGGGTGGTTCAGGGGATTGGTGGGGCCATGATGGTGCCGGTGGGTCGCCTGACGGTGATGAAAATCGTGCCGCGCGAGCAGTATATGTCCGCCATGACGTTTGTCACTCTGCCCGGCCAGATTGGCCCGCTGCTGGGTCCGGCGCTGGGCGGTGTGCTGGTGGAGTACGCCAGCTGGCACTGGATCTTTCTGATCAATATCCCGGTCGGCATTGCAGGCGCTATCGCCACCCTGATGCTGATGCCCAACTACAGCATGCAGACGCGGCGCTTTGATTTCGGCGGTTTTATCCTGCTGGCCGCCGGAATGGCAACCCTGACGCTGGCGCTGGATGGTCAGCGCAGCAGTGGCGGCTCTCCGCTGCTGCTGGGTGCCATGATCCTCATTGGTATGTTCTCTCTGCTGTTCTACCTGATGCATGCGCGCAGCAATGATAATGCGCTGTTCAGCCTGAAGCTGTTTGATAATCGCATCTACTCCATTGGCCTGCTCGGCAGTTTTACCGGCCGCATCGGCAGCGGCATGCTGCCCTTTATGACGCCTATCTTTCTGCAGCTCGGCATGGGTTACAGCCCGTTTCACGCCGGTCTGATGATGATTCCGATGGTGCTGGGGAATATGGGGATGAAACGCATTGTGGTGCGCATCGTCAATCTTTATGGCTACCGCAACGTGCTGGTGATGTCGACCGTGGCGCTGGCGCTGGTGGTCCTGCTGTTCCCGCTGGTGGCAATTCTGGGCTGGGTCTGGCTGCTGCCACTGGTGCTGTTTCTGCAGGGCATGGTCAACGCCATCCGCTTCTCTTCAATGAATACCCTGACGCTGAAGGAGCTGCCTGATGAGCTGGCGTCCAGCGGCAACAGCCTGCTGTCGATGATTATGCAGCTGTCGATGAGTATTGGCGTTACCGTGGCCGGGCTGCTGCTGGGGGCATTTGCTCAGGAAAGCGCAGCGAACAGCACGGCGGAACATCAGATGTTTATTTATACCTACCTTTGCATGTCGCTGATTATCATCCTGCCCGCGCTGGTGTTCTGGCGCGTGCCGCCACAGGTGAGTACCAACGTTGATTTGCGACGCCGGAGAAAAAAATGAGAGATAACCTGCGCCTGGGCATCGGGGCCAAACTGTTTATGGCGATTTTCGCCACCTGCATGCTGGTGCTGATTACCATGCACTGGGGGGTTCGCCTCAGTTTCGAGCATGGCTTTGTCGACTACATTAAGCGCGGCAACGAGCAGCGGTTAAATCTGCTCAGTGATGCCCTGGCCGATCAGTATGAGCAGCACGGCAACTGGGATTTTTTGCGCCACAACGACCGGCTGGTGTTCACCATGCTGCGTTCGCTGGAGCAGAATCCCGACAGCAACAGTCAGCTGCCGCCGCACGGCTGGCGCACCCAGTTCTGGATCCTCGATCAGCAATATAAAGTGCTGGCCGGGCCAAAATCGCCGGTGCCACCCGAGGGCACGCGACGCAATATCACCACCAGCAATAATAAAGTGGTCGGCTGGGTCATCGGCTCGCCGCCGGAGCGGCTGACGCGCAGCACCGACATTAACTTTGATCAGCAGCAGCGGCGCACCAGCTGGATTATCGTCGGGCTGTCCACGCTGCTGGCGGCGCTGGCAACCTGGCTGATGGCGCGCGGTCTGCTGGCTCCGGTCAAACGACTGGTTGACGGCACCCATCATCTGGCGGCCGGTAATTTTGCCACCCGCGTTGAGGTCAGCAGCCGGGATGAGCTGGGCCAGCTGGCCAGGGACTTTAACCTCCTTGCCAGCTCGCTGGAGAAAAATGAGAGCATGCGCCGCGCCTTTATGGCCGATATCTCCCATGAGTTACGCACTCCACTGGCGATCCTGCGCGGTGAACTGGAAGCGATGCAGGATGGCGTGCGCAAACTGACGCCGGAAGCGATCGCCTCGCTACAGAGCGAAGTGGTGGTGCTGACCAAGCTGGTCGACGATCTGCATCAGCTGTCGCTGTCCGATGAGGGCGCCCTTGCCTACCGCAAACAGGCAACCGATCTGGTGCAGCTGCTGGAAGTGACGGCAGGCAGCTTTGCCGAACGCTATCGTGCACACGGGCTGACGCTGAAACTCAATCTGCCCGATAACGCCCCCTTCTTTGGCGATCCCGACCGCCTGATGCAGTTGTTCACTAATCTGCTGGAGAACAGCCTGCGCTACACCGACAGCGGGGGCCGGGTTGAAGTGACGCTGAACTATGAGGCACCCAACTGGCGCATCGAGTTTGATGACAGCGCACCGGGCGTGGATGGGGAACATCAGGCCCAGATTTTTGAGCGCTTCTTCCGCACCGAAGGCTCGCGCAATCGCGCCAGCGGTGGCTCGGGCCTGGGCCTGGCCATCTGTAAAAATATCGCTGACGCGCATGGCGGCGATATTCATGCGGCGCACTCTGATTTAGGTGGACTGAAAATCGCGCTACACTTGCGCTATGTTCCCCTTGTGTAGACGCTTATGAGCCTGGAAAACCACGACCCGCTGATTCTGGTGGTCGAAGATGAGCCGAAACTGGCGCAGCTGATGATCGATTATCTGCATGCCTCGAACTACCGTACCCATCACATTGCTGACGGCAACGCGGTGCTGGAGTACGTGCGCCAGACGCCACCGGACCTGATGCTGCTGGATTTGATGCTGCCAGGCACCGACGGTTTAACGCTGTGCCGTGAAATCCGTCGTCATTCCGAACTGCCGATTATTATGGTCACCGCCCGCACCGAGGAGATCGATCGGCTGCTGGGGCTGGAGCTGGGCGCGGATGACTACATCTGTAAACCCTTCAGCCCGCGTGAAGTAGTGGCGCGAGTTAAAACGATTCTGCGCCGGGTAAAACGGTCGGCAGAAGAGCCGCAAAGCGCCTCGTTACTTCGCGTCGATGAGAGCCGCTTCTTCGCCAGCTGGCGCGACAAGCCGCTGGATCTCACGCCGGCGGAGTTCCGTCTGCTGAAAACGCTGTCGCTGGAGCCGGGCAAGGTCTTTTCACGCGAACAGCTGCTCAACCATCTCTATGATGACTACCGCGTGGTCACGGACCGCACCATCGACAGCCATATCAAGAACCTGCGGCGCAAGCTGGAGACTCTCGACAGCGAGCAACCTTTTATCCGCGCCGTCTACGGCATGGGCTATCGCTGGGAAGCCGATGCCTGTCATTTGATCTAGTTTGATCCCGATCAATTTACTTCCCTTTTCTCACTGCCTACAATTCCGCACCTTTTGCAGGGCTTCACTGCCCTGCACCTGCCGCCTGAGGCGACATGCTGACCTGACATCAGTGAGAAAATCATGAAACCCGAACTGCTTTCCCCCGCTGGCACCCTGAAGAACATGCGTTACGCGTTTGCTTATGGTGCCGATGCCGTTTATGCCGGCCAGCCGCGCTACAGCCTGCGGGTACGCAACAACGAATTCACCCACGAAAACCTCGCACTGGGCATCAGTGAAGCGCACGCGCTGGGTAAAAAATTCTACGTGGTGGTGAACATTGCGCCGCACAACGCCAAGCTGAAAACCTTTATTCGTGACTTAGCGCCGGTAGTGGCGATGCAGCCCGACGCGCTGATCATGTCCGATCCCGGCCTGATCATGCTGGTGCGCGACGCTTTCCCGACGATGCCGGTTCATCTGTCGGTGCAGGCCAATGCGGTTAACTGGGCCACGGTAAAATTCTGGCAGCAGATGGGGCTGAGCCGGGTGATTCTGTCACGCGAGCTGTCGCTGGAGGAGATCGCTGAGATCCGCCAGCAGGTCCCGGAGATGGAGCTGGAAGTCTTTGTCCATGGCGCACTCTGCATGGCCTACTCCGGTCGCTGCCTGCTCTCCGGCTATATGAACAAACGCGACCCGAATCAGGGAACCTGCACCAACGCCTGCCGCTGGGAGTATAAAGTGGCGGAGGGTCAGCAGGATGAGGTGGGGAATATCGTTGGTATACACACGCCTGTCGCCGTACAGGATGTGACGCCAACGCTGGGCGTTGGTCAGCCCACCGACAAGGTGTTTCTGCTGGAAGAGAAGATGAAGCCCGGCGAGGTGATGAGCGCATTCGAAGATGAGCACGGCACCTACATCATGAACTCGCGGGATCTGCGCGCGGTTGCGCACGTGGAGCGGCTCAGCGAGATGGGCGTTCATTCGCTGAAGATTGAGGGACGCACCAAGTCCTACTACTACTGCGCCCGCACCGCTCAGGTTTATCGCCGGGCGATTGATGATGCCGCTGCCGGTAAGCCGTTTGATCCCTCACTGCTGTTAACCCTGGAAGGCCTGGCACATCGTGGCTATACCGAAGGCTTCCTGCGTCGCCACACTCACGACAGCTACCAGAATTATCAGCAGGGCTTTTCGGTGTCTGACCGCCAGCAGTTTGTCGGCGAATTCACCGGCGAACGCCGGGGCGAATGGGCTGAAGTGGCGGTGAAGAATAAGTTTATGCTGCACGACAGTGTGGAGATCATGACGCCTCAGGGGAACCTGAATTGTCAGCTGGACGCGCTGCAGAATGCGCGCGGCGAACCCACTGAAGTTGCCCCGGGCGATGGCCATCGCGTCTGGCTGCGGGTGCCAGAGGAGGTAGATCTGCGTTTTGCTCTGCTGCTGCGCAACTTCGATCACGGAGAAGATACCCGGGACCCTCATAATCGTTTACCAACGGAAACATTTTGAGGAAATCAGAACAGGATCACAGACCCCTGCGCGGCGCTGCTTTATAGTCCCGCCTGCTGCTAACGAGTAACAACAAACGGCAGATTTACCAGGAACCACCTCATTTACCCGCCCGGCTCCCCCGTGCGGGTTTTCTTTTTTCTCTCTTTCGCCAATAATTTACTGCTGGCAGCTGTGTTATAAATCCCTTCTTACTCTGTAGATCTTCAAGGAACGCAAAATGGATAATAAACCGCTTACGCTGCTCATCCTGAATGGGAAAGGCGCGGGTAATGATGATCTGCGCGAAGCTATTACGACCCTGCGTGAAGAAGGCTTCGACATTGCGGTGCGTGTCACGTTTGAAAAAGGTGACGGCGATCGGTACGTCAAAGAGGCCATTGCGCTGCAGGTCGCGACCGTGGTGGCCGGTGGCGGCGATGGCACCATCAATGAAATTGCGACTGCGCTGGCTTCTTCTGAAGCGGATCATCGCCCGGTGCTGGGCATCCTGCCGCTGGGTACCGCCAACGATTTTGCCACCAGCGTCGGCATCCCGGAAGAGATGGAACCGGCACTGCGACTGGCGATTCAGGGCAAAGCCAGTGCCATCGATCTGGCCAGGGTAAACCAGAGCCACTACTTCATCAATATGGCGACCGGCGGGTTTGGCACCCGTATCACGACTGAAACCCCGGAAAAGCTGAAGTCGGCGCTGGGTGGCGTCTCCTACTTTATTCACGGCCTGATGCGCATGGATACGCTGAAACCGGATACCTGCGAGATCAGCGGCCCCGATTTCGCCTGGCAGGGTGATGCGCTGGTGATCGGTATTGGTAATGGTCGTCAGGCGGGCGGCGGTCAGCGGTTATGCCCTTCTGCCCTGATCAACGATGGCCGACTTGACGTCAGTGTTGTCACCGCGCAGGAGTTGCTGCCTACCCTGCTGCACTCGCTGACCGGCGACGATGACAATCCCGGCATCGTCACCACGCAACTGGAGTCACTGACGATCCGTTCGCCGCATGAGATGACCTTTAACCTCGATGGCGAGCCGCTTTCCGGGCGCGAATTCGTGATTGAGGTGATGGCGGGCGCGCTGAGCTGCCGCCTGCCGCCGCAGTGCGCGCTGCTTGCCTGAACCGACATCAGGGGCGAAAGCCCCTTTTTTATTGCTGCCAATAGCGCCCATTTTCTCCGTAACATCCCTCCTGCTGCCTCGCTTTATCACGCCTTAACGGGCGTTTTCAGGCAATGTAAACACTCTGTGATTCCGTTCACAACTCTGCCACCCTAACTTGTATGGTAGTATTAAAGAGCGTACTTTTTCATCATTGAACGCTGACTTAAGGCAACCAGGATGAAAATTGTTAAGGCAGAAGTATTTGTAACCTGCGCAGGCAGAAACTTTGTCACCGTAAAGATCACCACCGATCAGGGTCTGACCGGCATTGGCGACGCAACGCTGAATGGCCGTGAATTACCGGTCGCCTCCTACCTGAAAGATCACGTCTGCCCGCAGCTGATTGGCCGCGATGCGCATCAGATCGAAGACATCTGGCAATATTTCTACAAGGGCGCTTACTGGCGTCGTGGCCCGGTCACCATGTCCGCTATCTCGGCCGTCGATATGGCACTGTGGGATATCAAAGGCAAAGCCGCCAATATGCCGGTTTATCAGCTGCTGGGTGGCGCATCACGCACCGGCGTGATGGTCTATTGCCACACCACCGGCCACTCCATTGATGAAGTGATGGATGACTACGCGAAGCACAAAGAGCTGGGCTTCAAAGCGATTCGCGCGCAGTGCGGTGTTCCGGGCATGAAAACCACCTACGGCATGGCGAAAGGCAAAGGTCTGGCCTATGAGCCTGCAACCAAAGGTAACTGGCCGGAAGAGCAGCTCTGGTCAACCGAGAAATACCTCGATTTTACCCCGAAACTGTTCGCGGCCATCCGTGACAAGTTTGGTTTCGATGAGCACTTGCTGCATGACATGCATCATCGCCTGACGCCAATTGAAGCGGCGCGTTTTGGCAAGAGCGTGGAAGATTATCGCCTGTTCTGGATGGAAGATCCGACGCCTGCTGAGAATCAGGAGTGCTTCCGCCTGATCCGCCAGCATACCGTTACGCCGATTGCCGTGGGTGAAGTGTTCAACAGCATCTGGGATTGTAAGCAGCTGATTGAAGAACAGCTGATCGACTACATCCGCACCACCATTACGCATGCGGGCGGCATTACCGGTATGCGGCGTATCGCTGATTTTGCCTCGCTCTATCAGGTGCGCACCGGCTCGCACGGTCCTTCTGATCTCTCCCCTGTCTGCATGGCGGCTGCACTGCACTTTGACCTCTGGGTGCCGAACTTCGGTGTGCAGGAGTACATGGGCTTCTCTGAACAGATGATGGAGCTGTTTGATGCAAACTGGACCTTTGACCAGGGCTATATGCATCCAGGCGACAAACCAGGTCTCGGCATTGAATTCAACGAGAAACTGGCGTCGAAATATCCCTATGAACCTGCCTATCTCCCGGTCGCCCGTCTTGAAGACGGCACCCTGTGGAACTGGTAAGGAGAAGCTGATGAAAAGCGTTGTTATTGAACAGCCGGGTGAACTGGTAGTGGCTGAACGTCCGCTGCCACAACCTGCGGCGAGCGAAGTCCGGGTCAAAGTGGCTTATGCCAGTATCTGCGGCTCTGATGTGCATATCTGGCACGGGCATAACCCGTTCGCGAAATATCCACGGGTAATTGGTCACGAATTTTTCGGCGTCATTGACGCGGTGGGTGACGGTGTTGATCCGGCCCGGCTGGGCGACCGCGTGGCGGTGGATCCGGTGGTGAGCTGCGGCAGCTGCTATCCCTGCTCGGTAGGCCGTCCCAATGTCTGCACCACACTGCAGGTGATTGGCGTGCACCGTGATGGCGGCTTCAGCGAGTTTGCGCTGGCTCCGGCAAAAAATGCCTTTTCCCTGCCGGACAGCATCCCCGATCGGCTCGCCAGTCTGGTTGAGCCTTTCACTATCGCCGCCAATATCACCGCGTTTCTCAAGCCGCAGCCAGACGATGTGGCGCTGATTTACGGTGCCGGTCCGATGGGGCTCACTGCGATTCAGGTGCTGAAGGGCGTCTATAAGGTTAAAAAGGTGATGGTGGTGGATCGCCTGCCGGAAAGGCTGGCACTTGCAGAGCAGAGCGGTGCCGATCAACTGTTTGATAACAGTGAAATCCCGCTGGCGGCACAACTTGAGGGCGTGCAGCCTACGCTAATTATCGACGCGGCCTGCCATCCCACCATTCTGGCTGAAGCGGCTGCCCTCGCCTCACCGGCCGCGCGCATTGGCCTGCTGGGTTTCTCCGGCGAGCCGTGCAGCATTACTCAGCAGAGCCTGACCAGCAAGGAGCTGTCGCTGTTTACCTCACGTCTTAACAGCAATCGTTTCCCACAGGTGATCGAATGGATGGAAGAAGGGTTAATCCAGCCAGAGAAACTGGTCACGCACTACTTCCCGCTGCAGGAGATTGAGCGTGCGATGACCCTGTTTGAAAAAGATCCGCGCACCTGCTGCAAAGTCATACTTCAGATGGGTTAATTATCCGCTGAACACCAGGTCTCCTCAGCCGGTGCGTACCCGCCGGCATGACTATAAAGATAAAACAGATCACGGAGTTTGTATGTTCAAGAATCTGCGCTGGACCCTCGTTTTGCTGCTGTTCCTGGTTTACATGATTAACTACCTCGATCGTGTCGCCCTGTCGCTGACGGTGCCGCTGGTGGAAAAAGATCTGGCGATCAATGCTGAGCAGTTTGGCATGATCTTCGGCAGCTTTTTCTTTGGCTATGCCCTGTTTAACTTTCTTGGCGGCCTTGCCACTGACCGCTATGGCCCTAAAATCGTGCTGGCTGTGGCGGTAGGTGCCTGGTCCATTTTCTGCGGCATGACCGCACTGGCCACCGGCTTCTGGTCGCTGCTGATCCTGCGTGTGCTGTTTGGCATGGCTGAAGGCCCGATCTGCTCCTCGGCCAACAAAGCGATTAACGGCTGGTTCCCGAAAAAACAGGCCGCGACGGCCATGGGCTTACTGAGTGCCGGATCACCTTTAGGTGGTGCGGTCGCTGGCCCGATCATTGGTTATCTGGCGCTCGCCTATGGCTGGCGTCCGGCGTTCGTGATTGTCTGCTGCATCGGTCTGGTGTGGATGGCGTTCTGGCTCTTCTTCGCCGCTGACAATCCGGCGAAGAGCAAGCGTGTCAGCGAAGAGGAACGTCTGCTGATTGATCGCCTGAAAGCAACGAACCCGAATGATGAAGTTGATCTGTCGGAAACGTCACATCCGTTTGGCTACTACCTGCGCCAGCCGATTATCCTGGTCACCGCTTTTGCCTTCTTCTGCTACAACTACATTCTGTTCTTCTTCCTGAGCTGGTTCCCGGCCTACCTGGTGCAGGCGCACGGCCTGGATATCAAATCGATGAGCATCACCACCATGATCCCGTGGATCGTCGGTTTCGTTGGCCTGGCGCTGGGTGGCTGGATCTCCGATAAGATCTTTAACATCACCGGCAAGCTGTTGTTGTCCCGCAAAATTGTGCTGGTGGTCTCACTGCTGGCCGCCGCAATTTGTGTGGCGCTGGCGGGTACGATAAAAGATGTGGTGCCTGCGGTAATTATGATGTCGGTGTCGATTTTCTTTCTCTATATCACCGGCGCAATCTACTGGGCGATTATTCAGGATGTGGTGCACAAGAGCCGTATCGGCAGCATCAGCGGCTTTATCCATCTGGTGGGTAGCCTCTCCGGCATCATCGGGCCTATTGTCACCGGGTTTATTGTTCATCACACCGGTAAATTCGATAGCGCCTTTATCCTTGCAGGCTGTGTCGCCGCGCTGGGTGCCTTCCTGGTGTTATTTGTGATTCGCAGTCCGAAAACCCAGGATAAACCGGTTTCGGTCTGAGTGTTGTTTCGCTAACAGATGTATGATTTCGGGGCGCTTTGCGCCCCGTTTGCCATAAGGATGGACTATGTTACAGATTGATCGCCTGCCCGCTGAGGTCAAGCGCCCCGCTTACGACCGCAGCCAGTTAAAAAACCGTATGGTACATATCGGTTTTGGTGCATTTCACCGTGCCCATCAGGCGCTCTGCAGCGATAAGCTGGCTGAACAGGGCAGCGACTGGGGTTATTGTGAAGTGAACCTCAACAGCGGCGCGTTGATTGAAGCCCTGCGAGAGCAGCAGCTGCTTTATACCCTCACCGAGATGGCCGATGATTCATTGCATACCCGGGTGATTGGCGTCATTACTCAGGCACTGCACGGCAAAAGTGACGGTATTGAGGCGGTGATCAATGCCATGAGCCAGCCTGAGGTGGCGATTATCTCCATGACCGTCACCGAGAAAGGCTATTGCCACCAGCCTGCCAGTGGCAATTTAAATCCCGATCACCCTGACATCGTGCATGACCTGCAGAATCCGCATTCGCCGCGTTCGCTGCCCGGTCTGATTCTGGCCGCGATTCGCCGCCGACGGGATCAGGGCTTACCCGCCTTTAGCGTGATGTCCTGTGACAACATGCCGGAAAATGGTCACGTGACCCGCAACGTTGTTGTGCAACTGGCACAGCATCAGGATCCGGCCCTGGCAGACTATATTCAGCAACACATTACCTTCCCCTCCACCATGGTGGATCGTATCGTTCCGGCCATGACCGATGCGGCGTTTGCGGCACTAGGCGCGCGTCTGGGTTCCGATGACCCGGTTGCGGTTGAAGCGGAGCCCTTCTTTCAGTGGGTGATTGAAGATAACTTCGTCAATGGCCGTCCGGCGTGGGAAAAAGCGGGCGCAGAACTGGTCAGTGACGTTCTGCCCTATGAAGAGATGAAACTGCGCATGCTGAATGGCAGCCACTCTTTTCTGGCCTATCTCGGCTTCCTGGCCGGTTATGAATACATCAGCGACTGCGTGGCCGATGCCCATTTCCGCGCCGCCGCCCGTGCACTGATGATCGATGAGCAGGCGCCGACGCTGCGTACCCAGGGCGTGGATCTCAACGCCTATGCCGATTCGCTGATCGCCCGTTACGAAAACCGTGCCATTAAACATCGCACATATCAAATCGCCACTGACGGATCGCAAAAATTGCCACAACGCATGCTCGACAGTCTGCGCTGGCACCTGCAGCGCGGCAGCCGCTGCGACCTGCTGCTGCTGGGCGTGGCGGGCTGGATGCGCTATGTCGGCGGCGTCGATGAACAGGGTCAGCCGATTGAGATCCGCGATCCGCTGAAAGCCACGCTGGCAGAGACGGTTGCCGGTAGCGAAGAAGGCGAAGCGCGTGTCCGTGCGCTATTGGGTCTGCGCGACATCTTTGGCGACGATCTGGCGCAGAACGCCGATCTGGTGGCCCGACTGACGACGTATTACCAGCAACTGACGACTCAGGGCGCGCGGGCGACGGTGCAGCAGTGTATGAGCCAGGCATAACAGCATGGTGACAAAGCGCTGGCGCAGATGCAGCGCGCTGATTAGACTGACACTTTCCCATCGCGCTGGCCCCTGCCAGCCGTAATATGGATATTGCTGCATGTCGATCGCCTATACCATTACTACCAGCGAACCGGTAAATCAGCAGATTTACCGGTATCTGCGCAAAGATATCGTCACCTGCGCAATTCAGCCGGGCTCGCTGCTCTCGGAAAAAGAGGTATCCGCGCGCTTCAACGTCTCACGCCAGCCGGTGCGCGAAGCGTTCATCAAGCTGGCCGAAGCCGGACTGGTACAGGTATTGCCGCAGCGTGGCACTTTCGTGCGCAAAATCTCCGCTAAGCGGGTGGCGGATGGCCGCTTTATCCGGGAGGCCGTTGAGGTGTCGGTGGTTCGCCGTGCGGCACTGGAGATTGATGATCCGGCTCTGATGGCGCTGGAGCATAACCTGCAGCTGCAGCGCATGGCCGCTGAGCGGCATGACAGCCAGGCTTTTCTCACTCTGGACGATGAGTTTCATCGCCTGATTGCTGAAAGCATTGACTGTAAGCTGGCCTGGGAAACGGTGGAGAACATCAAAGCGGCCATGGACCGGGTGCGGTTTCTGACGCTGAGTGAAGTCTCTCCACCGGACAAGCTGATTGAGCAGCATGAAGAGATTTTTGCGGCGCTGAAGCGTCATGACGCCGATGCAGCCGAAGCGGCAATGCGTCGTCATCTGCAGGAGATGATCTTCTCTATCACCCCGATTGCCGAGCGTAACAGCGCCTGGTTTGAAGCACCCTGAACCTGGAACCGCCCGCACCACCTGATTACCAGGTCGATGCGGGCCTTCGTCGTTACCACCATTGATGAAAATGGTGAACCGGCCCGATACCCTTCCCGACCTCCAGCGAATCTGCCTGCAGCAGCGCCTGCTGTAACCAGTTTTTGGCTTCCCCAATCGTCTCTGCCCAGTCAGCATGACGTGGTCGCAACGCGGCTAAGGCTGCCGACAGCGTACAGCCGGTGCCGTGCGTATGACGGGTATTCACGCGCGGCGTACTGAATCGCTGCTCTGCTGAGTGCGTGATCAGCCAGTCCGGGCTCTCTGCCGCCGCAAGGTGACCGCCCTTCATCAGCACGGCCTGACAGCCCAGTGCCAGCAATGCCCGTCCCTGCTCGCGCATTTCCTTTTCATCTGCCGCAATGGCGCAGTCCAGCAACGCCGCCGCTTCCGGCAGATTAGGCGTGATCAGCGAGACCTGCGGCAATAACAGCTCCCGAACACTGGCTACGGCGTCTGGCGAGAGCAGCGCATCACCACTTTTCGCAACCATGACCGTGTCCAGCACGATAAACGGGATTGCCGCATTGCTCAGCCGGGCCGCAACCTGCTCCACGATAGCTGTTTCTGACAGCATGCCAATTTTTGCGCTGTCGATGCGCACATCACTGAGCACCGAATCGAGCTGGGCGGCCACAAAGTCAGGCGTAATGCGGTAAACCGACTGCACGCCGCAGGTGTTCTGTGCCACCAGCGCGGTGATGACGCTGGTGCCATAGGCTCCCAGAGCGGAGAAGGTCTTGAGATCGGCCTGAATCCCTGCGCCGCCGCTGGGATCGGTACCCGCAATCGTCAGAGCGTTAATACGCTTCATGATTACCCTCCAGCGTCCAGAGTGCATCTATAAACGCTGTGGCAAAGCTGCCGGGTCCGGCAGCCTGCGCCGCCGCCTTTTCACCCGCCAGCGCCATCACCTGACAGGCGGCCGCGACATTCATGAGCCGATCGCCTGGCAAAGAGCTGAACCCCGCCACCACTGCCGAGAGGGCGCAGCCGGTCCCGACTACCCGTGTCATTAAGGTGTTTCCACCTTGTATAGCAAGGAGTCGCTGACCATCGGTGGCGTAGTCCACTTCACCGGTGACGATCACCAGCGTGCTCCAGGTTTTCGCGAGCTGCCGGGCCGCATCGAGTGCTGCATCCGCCTGATGCAGCGTATCGACACCGCGCCCGCCGCTGGCCTGTTGTGCCAGTGCCAGAATCTCTGACGCATTACCCCGAATTACAGCCGGTTGCTGGCTTAACAATTGCTGGCAGAAGTCACTGCGCAGCGTCAGTGCGCCGACGGCAACCGGATCGAGTGTCCAGGGCGTGCCCGCCTGATTAGCCGCGGTGACGGCAGCCTGCATCGCCTGCTGGCGCTCGCGGGTTAAGGTGCCCACGTTAATCAACAGTGCATCGGCCATGCTACTGAACTGGGCGGCCTCAGCGGCATCGATCACCATCGCCGGTGAGGCATGGAGTGCCAGCAACACGTTGGCGGTGAAGTTCTGGACCACGTCATTGGTCATACAGTGCACCAGCGGTGACTGGCGGCGGAAAGCGTGAAGAATGGGCGCGAAGTGCGCGGCAGAAAGGTGTTGAGATTGATGTGTCATCGTAGCTCCCAACCGGCGAACAAGAAGGCGAATGCGGTCAGGCATCAGACTTCCCTACGCTGGCATTATCCAGTTCAGGTCAGCGGGTTTTTCTCAGCCCTTTCCGTGTGGAAAGCGGCACCCCGAGTCGTATTACGGCTTGCAGCATAGGCAAGCCGCGCAGCGAAAGCAAGCGACTCCCGCCTGGGAAATAATCAGAGCTGAAACAATTCACATGATCCCGATCAACGCCTGAGGGTGTAAAAAAAGGCTTAATGCTGCGGGTTAACGAGATACCTCTTTATAGGTAGCCCCGCTTATTACCCGGATGGGTAATATTTCCCGCAGTGACTCTGGTTACCCCATAATAATTAACCTGCTCGCAGCATCATCGTAAAAAACACTTTATTTCATGGAGTCAGAAAACTCCTGAAGCGGAACTTCATACTATTCAGGATGTATGATGCGATTTTTAGCGCTTATTCCACACCGCCATCGATGGCAGGATATTAATATTGAACGCAAGGGTGCCGTGGCACCCAATGGCAGACAGTACCTCTCCACCTATATCTCCGCCCGTTGCACAGGCTGTGGCGAAATTATTCACCGGGTCTATTATCGCGACATCAGCGAGCACCAGGCGCGCCGCTGGTTAGGTTAGCGTCCCGGCAACGGTCATTCCGGACACACTTAAAGTTAACAGTTAGTTAGCAATTTGTTAGTCTGGTAACTAATCATCGTCTGACCAGACTCTCTCTATGCCACTGCTGTTTGAAAGCTTAAGCCATCAAATTTACCTGTCAGCCCCGCTGTTTATCCTGATCCTGCTGGGGTACTGCCTGACGCGCCTCGGGAAATGGCCCGCCAGCATCAGCGAAGGGATGAACCGCTTTGTGTTTAACGTTGCCCTGCCCTGCATGCTGTTTCGGGTGATGAGCACCTTCTCGCAAAGTCCGCCGGTGGATGCGCGCCTGTTGCTGGCCTTTTTCGGCAGTTGCCTGCTGGTGTTTATCGTGGGACGACTGCTGGCAACAAGGCTGTTTAATCTGGATGGCGTAGCGGCGTCGGTTTTTGCGCTGGGCGGCATCTTTTCCAATAACGTCATGCTGGGGATCCCGGTGGCCACGGTGCTGCTGGGGCCAGAAGCCCTGCCCCCGGTGGCGCTGGTGCTGGTGTTTAACAGCTTGATCCTCTGGACCTTACTGACCGTTTCGGTCGAGTGGGCAAAACAGGGCAGCTTCTCGCTGGAAGGACTCTGGCGCACCCTGCTCGGCGTGCTGAAGAATCCGCTGATCATCGGTATTCTCAGCGGTACAGCCTGGAGCTTTCTGCAACGTCCCTTGCCGCTGCTGGCCGCTGAACCGCTAAAGATGCTGGCCTCACTGGCCGCACCCTTGTCGCTGGTGACGCTGGGCATGAGCCTGGCGCACTATCGGGTGCGGGATGGCTTAAAAGAGAGCTATACCATCTGCCTGCTGAAGCTGGTGCTGCAACCGATGACGGTATGGGCTATCGCGTGGCTGACCGATCTGCCGCCGCTGGAGAGTAAAGTGGTGGTGCTGCTGGGATCGATGGCAGTCGGGGTTAACGTCTATCTGATGTCGCAGAAGTTTAATGTCATTACCGGCCCGGCGGCGGCGAGCATGCTCTTTTCTACCGTGTTTGCGGCGGTGACAACGCCAATCTGGATGATGCTTATGACGCTGGCGGGCTATTAACAGGCTAAAAAAAAAGCCCCTCAGCACGCGTGCTGAGGGGCTATTGTCTGGCTAACTAAAAGTTACTCAGCCGATTTGGTACGAATCAGATAGTCAAAAGCGCTCAGTGAGGCTTTAGCACCTTCGCCGCTGGCGATGATGATCTGCTTGTACGGTACGGTGGTGCAGTCGCCCGCGGCGAACACGCCTTTCAGGCTAGTTTCGCATTTACCATCGATGATGATCTCACCCATTTTGTTGCGCTCAACCGCACCTTCCAGCCATGGGGTATTCGGCAGCAGACCGATCTGAACGAAGATACCGGAGAGCGGCAGCTCATGAGTGGTCTGCGTCGTACGGTCGATATAGTGCAGGCCGGTAACTTTGGTGCCGTCGCCTTTCACTTCGGTGGTTTGCGCGTTCAGGATCACATCCACGTTCTTCAGGCTGCGCAGCTTATCCTGCAGCACCTGATCGGCGCGCATCTCACCGGCAAACTCCAGCAGCGTAACGTGTTCGACGATACCGGCCAGATCGATGGCCGCTTCCACGCCGGAGTTACCGCCGCCGATCACCGCCGTGCGTTTGCCTTTAAACAGCGGGCCATCGCAGTGTGGGCAGTAGGTCACGCCTTTGGTGCGATACTCTTCTTCACCCGGTACACCCATGTTACGCCAGCGTGCGCCGGTCGCCAGGATGATGCTGCGTGATTTCAATACTGCGCCAGAGGCGGTTTCGATGGCGTGCATTCCGCCCTCCTTCGCTGCCGGGATCAGTTTGATCGCGCTCTGGCTTTCAATAACGTCCACGTTGTAATCATCCACATGTGCGCGCAGTGAACCGGCCAGTTTTGCTCCTTCGGTTTTCGGTACGGAGATATAGTTTTCGATATCGACCGTGTCCAGCACCTGGCCGCCAAAACGCTCACCCAGCAGGCCGGTACGGATGCCTTTACGTGCTGAGTAGATGGCTGCCGCTGCGCCCGCCGGGCCGCTGCCGATAATCAGGACTTCATAGGCGTCACGCTTGTTCAGCTCTTCCGCCGCACGTTTGTCGGCATTGGTATCCACTTTGCTGACGATTTCCGCCAGGCTCATGCGCCCCTGACCAAACTCTTTACCATTGAGGTAAACCGCTGGCACGCCCATCACGTTACGTTCCTGAATCTCGTTCTGGAACAGGCCACCGTCGATAGCGGTGTGGCTGATGCGCGGGTTAATCACCGCCATCAGGTTCAGCGCCTGTACGACGTCAGGGCAGTTATGGCATGAGAGTGAATAGTAGGTTTCGAAATGGAAGTCGCTGTCCAGCGCGGCAATCTGATCCAGCAGGTTTTGTGCTTCTTTCGACGGATGCCCACCGGTCTGTAACAGTGCCAGCACCAGTGAGGTAAATTCGTGACCCAGAGGTGAACCGGCAAAACGCGGGCCGCTGTTCGAACCTGGGTTGGTGATCAGAAATGAGGGCTTACGCACCTGACGATCGTTCTCTTCGCGGAAGCTGACTTTGTCAGACAAACCGGCGATATCAACCAACAGTTCACGGATCTCGGTTGATTTTGCACCTTCGTCCAGCGTGGCAATCAACTCAACAGGTTTGGTTAATTTCTCAAGGTAAGCCTTGAGCTGGGTTTTCAGATTTGTGTCGAGCATAGTGATATCCTGGTCAAAAAATCGGGTGCCGCAGCACCCGATTGGAGAATGGTCGAAAGGCCGAAGCGGAATTAGATTTTGCCAACCAGGTCCAGAGACGGAGCCAGTGTTGCATCACCTTCTTTCCATTTAGCCGGGCACACTTCACCTGGGTGAGAAGCCACGTACTGAGCCGCTTTCACTTTGCGCAGCAGGTCAGAGGCGTCACGGCCAATGCCTTCAGCAGTGATTTCGATTGCCTGGATAACGCCTTCCGGGTCAACGATAAAGGTACCACGGTCAGCCAGACCTTCGTCTTCACGCATGATTTCGAAGTTACGGGTCAGCGCGCCAGTCGGGTCACCGATCATCGTGTACTGGATTTTCGCGATGGTGTCAGAAGAACCGTGCCAGGCTTTGTGGGTAAAGTGGGTATCGGTAGAAACGGAGTAGATATCTACACCCAGTTTCTGGAACTCTTCGTAGTGATCAGCCACGTCGCCCAGCTCGGTCGGGCAGACGAAGGTGAAGTCAGCTGGATAGAAGAAGAACACACTCCATTTACCTTCAACGTCTTTCTCGGTTACGTCGATGAATTCGCCGTTTTTGAATGCTGCGTTTTTGAACGGCTTGATTTTGGTATTGATAATAGACATCTGGTGGCCTCCGTTAAAATATGTGATGCAGGTTACATAATTTCCGGGCCAACATCTAATATGCAGTCGTTATCAATTTGATTAACGAAAGCTATCAAACGCTAAGAGCCTGATGCTCTCTGGCCCGGCAGGCAGTGTACAGCGATTTACGTGACATTTAACCCGCTTTATCTTTTCCGCCCCTCTCCGCAAATCGCTGCTAGTTTTGTTAGACCGGATTAAAAGGGAGCTGACTTGTGGAGATTCGTCCGTTTACTGAAGCCGATCGTCCTTTTCTGCGTACGCTGTTTCTGGCGGCGCGTCGGCATAACTGGCGCTGGCTGGACGGCAGCGAGTGGCAGCTGGAAGATTTTGATGGGGTAATCCTGGGTGAAACCGTGCTGGTCGCGGAAGCTGATGGACAGCGGGTCGGATTTGCCGGCCTGCTGGAGAACGATAACTTCCTGCACAGCCTCTATGTCGATCCTGACTGGCAGGGGCGCGGCGTGGGCAGCGCTTTGCTTAAGGCGGCAGAGGCGCGCTTTACCTCAACCGGTGCGCTGAAGTGCCTGCAGAAGAATAAAGCGGCGCAGGCCTTTTACCTGAAACATGGCTGGAAGATGATTTCACAAGGCGAAGGCGAACATGGCGGCTACGTGTTAATGCACTACCCGCTGGCCTCGCAATATGCCAGCGGGTCGGGTCGTGCTTAGAGCGCGCGGAAGGCGATGTCGCCGGGGATGACTTCGCCCTGCCAGTAAAGCTGGGCAGCAACGCGTCCGGCCAGCTGGCGATAAAGCGCGGTAAACTCGCTATCGGGCCGGCGAATCACCGTCGGCTGTCCTTCATCGAGATCTTCGCGCAGGTCAATGTGCAGCGGCAGCTGAGCCAGCAGCTGCGTCTGGTAATCCTCTACCAGTTTCTGTGCGCCGCCGGTGCCGAAAATCGGCTCATGGAAGCCACACTGACTGCAGATATGCAGGCTCATGTTTTCCACCACGCCAAGTACCGGCACATTAACCTTTTCAAACATCACCAGCCCTTTGCGGGCATCAATCAGGGCGATATCCTGCGGCGTAGTCACCACCAGCGCGCCGGTGACCGGTACGTTCTGCGCCAGCGTCAGCTGAATATCGCCGGTACCGGGTGGCATATCCAGCACCAGATAATCCAGCTCAGGCCACAGCGTCTCGTTCAGCAGCTGCATCAGCGCTTTGCTGGCCATCGGCCCGCGCCACACCATGGCATTGTCGTCCGTGACCAGATAACCAATAGAGTTGGTTGCCAGCCCGTGCGCCATGATCGGTGCCATGTGGGTGCCATCCGGCGAGGTAGGCCGCTGATCCTGGGTGCCAAGCATGTTCGGCACTGACGGGCCATAAATGTCGGCGTCAAGAATGCCGACCCGCGCCCCCTCTGCTGCCAGCGCCAGCGCCATGTTCACGGCGGTGCTGGATTTACCCACGCCGCCTTTGCCAGAGCTGACCGCAATAATATTTTTCACGCCGTTAACGCCCGGCTGGTTTTTCACCCGTTTCAGGGTGGCAATGTCATGGCTGAGTCGCCAGTCGATGGCACCCGCGCCGGTCTGACGCAGCAGTTCGGCGCTGACCTGCTCTTTCAGGACGTCGAACCCGCTGGCCCAGGCAAACGGCATCAGCAGCTCCACATGCAGCGTACCGTCAAGCTGCGCCACGTGATGTAACGCCTTAAGGGCGGTGAGATTCTGCTTAAGGGTCGGATGCTCAAAGCTTCTCAATACGCCAGCCACGATGGCGCGCAGGCCTTCTGGCGTCTGCGGTTCCCGGGATTGTGCTGTCATCCCCTACTCCTTATTTCTGCTGTGCTTACGCTGTGTTTCAGCGATGTATTGTCAATGATATCAGATGCCCGTGGATCTGCGGTGACCGCAGGGGGTGAATCCCTTGTGTTTACGCAGGAGAAGCCTTCAGTTACCATCTAAGCCCGTTTTTTCAATCAACAGAAAGCTACGCAAACTATGACTCAAGTCGCTAAAAAAATTCTGGTAACGTGCGCACTGCCTTACGCGAACGGATCAATCCATCTCGGCCACATGCTCGAGCATATCCAGGCCGACATTTGGGTGCGTTATCAGCGAATGCGTGGCAATCAGGTTTATTTCATCTGCGCCGATGATGCGCACGGTACGCCTATCATGCTGAAAGCTCAGCAGTTAGGGATTGCACCGGAGCAGATGATTGCAGAAATGAAAAGCGAGCATGAAGCCGACTTTGCCGGTTTCAACGTCAGCTATGACAACTATCACTCGACCCACGGCGACGAAAACCGTGAGCTTTCTGCGCTGATTTATGGCCGTCTGAAAGAGAACGGTTTTATTAAAAACCGCACCATCTCCCAGCTTTACGATCCGGAAAAAGGGATGTTCCTGCCGGACCGTTTTGTGAAAGGCACCTGCCCGAAATGTAAATCTGCCGATCAGTATGGCGATAACTGCGAAGTGTGTGGCGCGACCTACAGCCCGACCGAGCTGATCGAGCCAAAATCGGTGGTCTCTGGCGCGACACCGGTTCTGCGCGACTCTGAACACTTCTTCTTTGATCTGCCCTCGTTCAGCGCCATGCTGCAGGCCTGGACCCGCTCGGGTGCGCTGCAGGATCAGGTGGCGAACAAAATGCAGGAGTGGTTCGAATCGGGCCTGCAGCAGTGGGATATCTCCCGCGACGCGCCCTACTTCGGCTTTGAAATTCCGGACGCGCCAGGCAAATATTTTTATGTCTGGCTGGATGCGCCTATCGGCTACATGGGCTCGTTCAAGAACCTGTGCGACAAGCGCGGCGACATCGACTTCGATGAATTCTGGCGTAAAGACTCCACTACCGAGCTCTATCACTTCATCGGTAAAGATATCGTCTACTTCCACAGCCTGTTCTGGCCAGCGATGCTGGAAGGCAGCAACTTCCGCAAGCCGAACAATCTGTTTGTGCACGGCTATGTCACCGTCAACGGTGCCAAGATGTCGAAGTCGCGCGGCACCTTTATTAAAGCCAGCACCTGGCTGCAGCATCTGGATGCGGACAGCCTGCGTTACTACTACGCGGCGAAACTCTCTTCACGTATCGACGATATCGATCTGAATCTGGAAGATTTCGTCCAGCGCGTAAACGCCGACATCGTCAACAAAGTGGTTAACCTGGCGTCACGTAACGCGGGCTTTATCACCAAACGCTTTGACGGCAAACTGGCGGCTGAGCTGGCCGATCCGGCGCTCTATCAGACCTTTGTGGACGCGTCAGAGAAGATTGGTGAAGCCTGGGCCGGTCGTGAATACAGCCGGGCTATTCGTGAGATCATGGCGCTGGCCGACCTGGCGAACCGCTATGTCGATGAGCAGGCTCCGTGGGTGGTGGCGAAGCAGGAAGGCCGTGATGCGGATCTGCAGGCGATCTGCTCAATGGGCATTAACCTGTTCCGCATTCTGATGACCTGGCTGAAGCCGGTGCTGCCGTCACTGAGCGCCCGCGCAGAAGGCTTCCTGAACTGCGAACTGAGCTGGGATGCTATCGCGCAACCGCTGCTGGACCACCAGGTTGCGCCATTCAAAGCGCTCTACAGCCGCATTGAGATGGCAAAGGTTGAAGGACTGATTGAGGCCTCGAAAGAGGATGCCGCTGCCGCCAGTGCACCGGCCGCAAGCGGCCCGCTGGCAGATTCGCCGGTAGGTGACACCATCACCATCGACGATTTCGCCAAAGTTGATATGCGCGTGGCGCTGATTGAGCAGGCGGAACTGGTTGAGGGTTCGGACAAGCTGCTGCGCCTGCAGCTCGACCTGGGCGGTGAAAAGCGTCAGATCTTCTCGGGTATCCGCGCCGCCTATCCCGATCCCTCTGTGCTGGTCGGTAAAATGACCATTATCGTGGCCAACCTCGCGCCGCGTAAAATGCGCTTTGGTATTTCTGAAGGCATGGTGCTGTCAGCGGGTCCTGGCGGCAAAGATTTGTTTGTGCTGTCCGTCGACAGCGGTGCTGTGCCGGGAATGCCCGTTAAGTAACACTCTGCATTCTGCGGCTTTAACCGCTTAGCGCAGTGCCGTTCTCAAACCCTTCGTGCCTCATCACGGGCGCGAAGGGCTATCACTCCTCGCTCTGAATGTGCACCGCTTCCATTCCACTCCCGCCCCTGAAAATCTGTATCTGCTACGGCCACACCGCTGCATAAATGTGATCGCTAGCACGCTAAGCGGTTAATGCGTATGATGAAGCTCAGTGAAAACAGGAGCCTGCCATGCTCACCGTGCTGTCTGTCTGCGGGCGCTATCTTCGCGCCTTTATCATCATTTATCTCTGCTTATACGCCGGAATCGGCATCGCCTCGCTGCTGCCCATCAAACTGCCTGGCAGCATCCTTGGGATGTTAATTCTGTTTGCCCTGCTCGCCTCGCAGATCCTGCCTGTCAGTTGGGTTAAACCGGGCTGCCATCTGCTGATTCGCTATATGGCGCTGCTGTTTGTGCCGATCAGCGTCGGGGTAATGAGCTACACCGATATTCTGACCGCGCAGTTTGGCCCTATCGTGATCTCCTGCGTCGTCAGCACCTTCCTGGTTCTCTCTATTGTCGGCGTAAGCGCCCACCAGCTTCATAGTCGCCGTCCGGCCGGGGAGTCAGGCGATGAGTGAAATATGGTGGTCACTGCCACTGACGCTGGCGGCATTTTTTCTGGCGCGCAAACTGGCGATACGGCTGAAAATCTCGCTGCTTAATCCGCTGCTGGTGGCGATGGCGATTATTATCCCGATTCTGCTGTTGTTGCAGCTGCCCTATTCGCGCTATTTCGCGGGCAGTCAGATTCTTAATCAGCTGCTGCAACCGGCTGTTGTCGCGCTGGCACTGCCGCTGTATGAGCAGATGCATCAGATCCGTGCCCGCTGGAAATCGATTATTGGCGTCTGCTTTATCGGCAGTGTGACCGCCATGACCTCTGGCACCGCTATTGCTCTGTGGATGGGTGCCACGCCTGAAATCGCCGCTACCATCATTCCTAAATCCGTTACCACGCCCATTGCGATGGCCGTCTCCGGTTCACTGCACGGCATTCCCGCCATCAGCGCCATCTGCGTGCTGATTGCCGGGGTACTGGGTGCGGTGTTCGGACATACCGTGCTGAATCTGCTTGGCGTGAAATCTAAAGCAGCGCGCGGACTGGCGATAGGTAACGCGTCGCACGCCCTCGGCACAGCACGCGCCGCTGAACTCGACTATCAGGAAGGGGCATTCAGTTCACTGGCGTTGGTGATCTGCGGCATCATCACCTCACTGCTGGCGCCGTTTATTTTTCCGCTGCTGCTGCACTGGTTTGGCTGAAAGTTTGCGAGAGATCTCGCAAAGTTGAAACATGCAACACAGGTTACATTGTCAGAGCGATGTGGATCACATATAAACCGGTGACTGGCACATCGCCCTGCTGAATCTAATGAGGCTCACATGCAATCCCGTTTCCTCTCTGCCTTTGAGGCATTGCCGTCAACGCTGCAAACCGCACTCGCTCCGCTGCTGGACGATCCTGGCTTTCAGGCGGTGCTGAGCGCCGACCAGGTCGCCTCACTGCAGCAACAGACACAGATGGATGCCGATGCTCTGGCGCTGGCGCTGCTGCCCCTGGCGGCGGCCTGTGCCGTTGCTACCGTGTCGCATTTTAACGTCGGGGCTATCGCCCGTGGCGTCAGCGGCAACTGGTACTTCGGGGCCAACATGGAATTTATCGGTACGCCGTTGCAGCAGACGGTTCACGCCGAGCAGAGCGCCATTACTCATGCGTGGCTGCGTGGCGAAAGTCAGCTTGAGACGATCACCGTTAACTACACGCCGTGCGGTCACTGCCGTCAGTTTATGAACGAGCTGAACAGCGGCACGAACATTCGCATCAGCCTGCCACAACGCGCGATCAGCACCCTGGCCGATTATCTGCCGGATGCCTTTGGACCGCGCGATCTGGACATCACGACCTTCCTGATGGACCGCGTGGATCACGGCTATGTAGCCGAAGGCGATGAACTGGTGCAGGCCGCGGTTGCCGCTGCCAATGCCAGCCATGCGCCTTACAGCCAGTCACACGCCGGTGTTGCGCTGCTGACCGCAAACGGCACGATTGTCACCGGGCGCTATGCGGAAAATGCCGCCTTTAACCCGAGTTTCCCGCCCCTTCAGGCGGCGCTGGTCCTGCTCAACATGCAGGGTGGCGATGTTCGTCAGATAAAAAAAGCGGTATTAGCCGAAGTGGAAAATGCCACGCTAAGCCAGTTCGCCGCCACACAGGCGACGCTTGAGACATTTGGTTGCGGTGAGCTGCTGCAGGTGACGCTGTACAAAGCATAACCCGCTGTCAGAGAGGCCACAGTTTTGTGAGCTTTTATGAACAAACGCTGTACTTCTGCGGGAAATTTCATAGGATCTGGCGCCAGAATTCACGTCATTACAAATTACTCTGAATAATTCAGGTTGCAGGATGGCAGCACGGTCGTGAATGTTTCTGCAGCGGTTACCCTGCCGCTGCCAGGCCTGCAGTCTGAGCTATAACGGGTAAGAAAACTGGCGCTACCTTTCCGGCGTGACGCCAGACAACACTGCAACCGGAGCATTACCGCATGGAACTCGACTACGAAAGTAAACGCCCGCTGTATATCCCTTATGCTGGCCCGATTTTGCTGGAATTTCCCCTGCTGAACAAAGGCAGCGCCTTTAGTATCGAAGAACGTAACGAATTCAACCTCAACGGTCTGCTGCCAGAAGCAGTGGAATCGATTGAAGAGCAGGCGCAGCGAGCCTGGCGTCAGTTCCAGGACTTCAAAAACAATAACGATAAGCATGTCTACCTGCGTAACATCCAGGACACCAACGAAACGCTGTTCTACCGCCTGCTGGATAACCATCTCGAAGAGATGATGCCCATCATCTACACCCCGACCGTCGGCGCAGCCTGTGAACACTTCTCTGAAATCTACCGTCGTGCGCGTGGCGTGTTCATCTCCTACCCTAACCGCGACCATATCGAAGATATGCTGCAAAACGCCACCAAACAGAATGTGAAGGTGATCGTGGTGACTGATGGCGAGCGTATTCTGGGCCTCGGCGATCAGGGCATCGGTGGTATGGGTATCCCGATTGGTAAGCTTTCACTCTATACCGCCTGTGGCGGCATCAGTCCGGCTTACACCCTGCCGGTGGTGCTGGATGTGGGTACCAACAACCAGCAGTTGCTGAACGATCCGCTCTATATGGGCTGGCGTCATCCGCGCATCACTGGCGAAGAGTATGATGCGTTCGTGAACGATTTTATTCAGGCCGTTAAACGCCGCTGGCCGAAAGTGCTGTTGCAGTTTGAAGATTTCGCCCAGAAGAATGCCATGCCACTGCTGAACCGCTATCGCGATGAAGTCTGCTGCTTTAATGATGATATTCAGGGCACTGCCGCCGTGACCGTGGGCACCCTGATTGCCGCCAGCCGCGCCGCCGGCAGCCGCCTGTGCGAGCAGAAAGTGGTGTTCCTGGGCGCCGGTTCCGCAGGTTGTGGTATCGCTGAACAGATCATCGCACAGATGAAATCCGAAGGTCTGAGTGACGAGGAAGCGCGTGGCCGCGTAATGATGGTGGATCGCTTTGGTCTGCTCACTGACAAGCTGCCTAACCTGCTCGATTTCCAGAGCAAGCTGGTGCAGAAGAGCGAAAACCTGCAGCAGTGGGATGTCACCAATGATTCCATCTCGCTGCTGGACGTGGTGCGCAATGCGCAGCCCGATATTCTGATTGGTGTCTCTGGCCAGCCGGGCCTGTTCACCGAAGAGATCATCCGCGAGATGCACAAGCACTGTAAGCGCCCTATCGTGATGCCACTGTCGAACCCGACATCACGCGTGGAAGCGACGCCAGCCGATATCATCGCCTGGACTGACGGTGCCGCACTGGTCGCAACCGGCAGTCCGTTCTCGCCGGTGAGCTGGAACGGTAAAACCTATCCGATTGCGCAGTGTAACAACTCCTACATCTTCCCGGGCATTGGTCTGGGTGTGATTGCTTCGGGTGCCAGCCGCGTTACCGATACCATGCTGATGACCGCCAGCCGCGCGCTCGCTGACTGCTCTCCGCTGGTGAATGAAGGTGAAGGCCCGGTGCTGCCAGAGATTAAAGATATCCAGGGTGTATCGAAAATTATTGCGATGGAAGTGGGTAAAGCTGCTCAGCTGGCGGGTGTCGCCGTGGTGACCTCTGAAGATGTGTTGTCACAGGCTATCGCCAACAACTTCTGGCTGCCGCAGTACCGTCATTATCGTCGTACCTCGATTTAATCTTCAGACTGCCGGATTGCATCCGATCCGGCAGTGTTCAAAAAGAGCACAGCCAGCCGGCAGTAACTTGCTTCACAGTGACAGCTCAAGTAGCCTTGTCCCATCTCACTATTCTGACATCGAGTCTCCAGGCGCATGCTGAAACGCGTTTTCATTGGTCTGCTTTTCATCATCTTACTGATGATGGCAACGGCGCTCGGCCTTGATCGCTGGATCAGCTGGAAAACTGCGCCCTTTATCTACGAAAATGTCGCCTCTTTGCCACATCGTCAGGTCGGTGTGGTACTGGGTACGGCGAAATATTATCGCACCGGCGTCATCAATCAGTATTACCTCTATCGTATGCAGGGCGCGCTGAATGCCTACAACAGCGGCAAGGTCAATTATCTGCTGTTAAGCGGTGATAACGCGCTGCAAAGCTATAACGAGCCGATGACGATGCGCCGCGATCTCATCAAAGCCGGTGTCGATCCGGCTGATATCGTGCTGGACTATGCCGGTTTCCGCACACTGGATTCGATTGTGCGCACTCGCAAAGTGTTTGATACCAACGACTTCATTATTATCACGCAGCGTTTCCATTGCGAGCGTGCGCTGTTTATCGCCTTACAGCTGGGTATTCAGGCGCAGTGTTATGCGGTGCCCTCACCGAAGAACATGCTTAGCGTGCGCTTCCGTGAGGTAGGTGCCCGGCTGGGCGCGCTGGTGGATCTCTTCCTGCTAAAGCGCGAACCCCGCTTCCTGGGCCCACTGGTGCCGATCCCCGCCGTACGCGATGTCCCTGAAGATGCGCAGAGCTACCCGGCAGTGACGCCGGAGCAGCTGCTTGAGCTGGAACAGAAGCTGCGGAAATAGCTCACGCGCTGCGGCTTATTTATGCTGGTTACTGCTGTGCCGAAGTCTGGCAGTAACGTGCAGGGTTCAGGGAGCTGACGGTAATATGCTGGCTCAGGGAGCATACGTTTAGTCGCCGTCTGTTACTATGCAGCGATCATTAAGCTGATTAATTACATGACTACGGTAGATAATTCAGTGCTACTTCCCCTCTGAAAGCCGACTTAGACTGCTGAGAAATCTGAAGAGGGTGAATCTTATAACAATGAATAAGCTCAACGCGCAGGGAACACGGTCAGAAGAGGAAAGCGTCCCACGCCAGGGACAAAAACGCCGGGAGCGTTTTTGAACAACGCAAAGCGTTGGCCCGGAAACGGGCGCACCTCAGGGATGAGGTGCGTAATCGCGCGGGCCGAGCGTGTCATGGATGACGGCTTTTGCGACTTTCCGATCTGACCGTGTTCCCTACGCATACTCGATCTCACAGCAACGACCCCAGCACTCTCCGCTATAAAAAGCGTTCTGCGGAGGAATGACACGGGCAGATCATTTACTGGCCTTAGCGACTTTCCGATCTGACCGTGTTCCCTTCGCATACTCGATCTCACAGCAACGACCCCAGCACTCTCCGCTATAAAAAGCGTTCTGCGGGGGGAATGACACGGGCAGATCATTTACTGGCCTTAGCGTCTTTCCGATCTGACCGTGTTCCCTTCGCAGCCTCGACCTCATAGCAGCTCCCCCTTGACTCCCCATAAAAAAAGCGACCCGAAGGTCGCTTCTTTAGCGTGGAGTTAGACTTACTTCTTACGTGAATATTTCAGGGAATCCAGCGCCACGGCGAAGATGATGATGCCGCCTTTAATAATGTACTGCCAGTAAGGGTTAACGCCGATATAGGTCAGACCATAGTTGATGACGGTGAAGATCAACACACCGGTCACTACGCCCGCCACGCTACCCACACCACCGGCGAAGGAGACACCGCCGACCACACAGGCCGCAATCGCATCCAGCTCATACATAAAGCCAAGGTTGTTGGTGGCCGAACCGATACGACCCGCTTCCAGCATCCCGCCGAAGGCGTAGAACACACCTGACAGGGCATAAATCATGATCAGGTTCAGGTTGACGTTAACGCCTGAGACTTTCGCCGCTTCCGGGTTACCGCCGATAGCAAAAATGTTCTTGCCGAAACGGGTTTTATTCCACAGCACCCAGACGAAAATAATGGCAATCACGGCGTAGAAGGTGATGAACGAGAGCTTGAAATCACCAAAGCGTAAGAAGCCCTGGGTAAATTTCGAGAACCCTGTATCAAAACCGGCAATCGGTGATGCGCCAACAAAGTCGTAATAGAGTGAGTTGATACCGTAAACGATGATCATGGTGCCCAGCGTGGTGATAAATGGCGTTACCTTGAGGTAAGCAATAATCACACCGTTGACCAGACCAATCACGCCGCCGATGATGCACACGGTCAGAATAACCAGTGGAATCGGCACCGTATCCAGCGTCGGGAAGACCTTGTTCGCGTTATCCATCGCCTGCAGCAGCGTCGCGGCAACCACCGCCGCCAGACCGACCTGACGTCCGGCTGACAGGTCAGTACCCTGGGTCACAATCAGACCCGCCACACCCAGTGCAATAATAATGCGCACCGAAGATTGGGTAAGAATATTACTCAGGTTCATTAAACTTAAAAATGAGGGGTCCTGGAAAATAATAATAGCCAGCAATACCAGCAGCACGACATAAATGCCGCCCTCTTTTAACCAGGTTAGCGCATTCTTTTTTGTAGTCGCTTTCATGTTAACAGCCCTTGCTTCATTAAAGGTGTAATGACGCTAAACGCAATATTTCGTTCTGCGTGGTCGTTTTGGTATCAACTATGCCTGCTACCAGACCATTACTCATTACCAGAATTCGATCGGTAATGCCTAACAGCTCCGGCATTTCGGATGAGATAATAATGATGCCCTTTTCTCTTTTCGCCAGCTCAGCAATTAACTGGTAAATTTCGAATTTTGCACCAACATCAATACCGCGAGTGGGTTCATCAAGCATCAGGATTTCAGGCTGGGTCAATAACCAGCGGCCAATAATCACTTTTTGCTGGTTACCGCCCGAAAGCGAACCAATCTGAGTATGGTGGCCTGGCGTTTTTACACGCATAGAATCGATCACCCATTGGGTATCACTCTTCATGCGTTTATTATCCAGCAGTCCCATACTGTTTTTATATTTTTTGATATTGGAAATAAGCGAGTTAAAACCAATGTCGAGGAAAGCATAAATACCGGTTGAGCGACGCTCTTCAGTCACCAGCGCAAAACCGTGGTTAATGGCTTCATTGGCGCTGTGATTATTAATCGGTTTGCCATGCAGTTTAATGGTGCCGCCCGATTTTTCGCGAATGCCAAACAGCGTTTCGACGATATCGGTACGTTTGGCGCCCACCAGCCCGGCAATGCCGAGTATCTCCCCTTTACGCAAATCAAATGAGATGTCGCGAATCGATGGCTGACGCAGTGACGTCAGATGACGCACCTCAAGAATCGTCTCGCCTGGCACGTTGGTACGGTCAGGGAAACGCTGGTTCAGTGAACGGCCAACCATCATGGAGATGATCTTATCCATATCCAGCCCTTCCAGCGGCTGAGAAGTGATCCACTGACCATCACGCAGGATAGTGATCTCATCACACAGCTGGAAAATCTCTTCCATTTTATGCGAAATATAAACAATGCCACAGCCGCGATCTTTCAGCTTACGAATAATCGTGAACAGGTGATTAACCTCTTTCTCGGTTAACGAGGAGGTCGGCTCATCCATAATCACAATTTTCGCGTCGTAGGAAAACGCTTTGGCAATTTCAATCATCTGCATCTGCGATACAGAAAGATTGGCAACTTTGTCTCGCGGATCGATATCAATATCCAGCTCGTCAAAAATCGCTTTAGTATCCCGGTACATTTTATCCTGATCGACAAAGAAGCCTTTGCGCGGATAACGCCCAAGCCACATATTGTCCATCACGGTACGCTGCAGGACCAGGTTTAATTCCTGATGCACCATCGACACGCCATTTTCCAGCGCCTCTTTGGAACTTTTATAGTCGATCTCTTTACCCTGAAACAGGATACTGCCGGTATCTTTTTTATAAATACCAAACAGGCATTTTAATAAGGTGGATTTCCCGGCACCGTTCTCGCCCATTAATGCATGAACAGAGTGAGGCCGCACTTTTAAATTCACATTATCTAACGCTTTAACGCCGGGAAATGATTTTGAGACATCCGTCATTTCCAGCAGATATTCTCGCTGCGCGGTCGTATTATCACTGGCCATATTTTACCTGGCTAAAAAACGGTGGTGACATAAAAAAGGCGCGACAGCGGTCGCGCCCGTAATCGATCTTATTTCACGAACTGAGACAGATTTTCTTTATCAACCGGCACGTAAGGAACGCGGACGATCTTATCAACCATCTTGAAGTTTGTTCCGTCGGTGGCGGCTTTGCCGTTAGCCAGATTGTTGGCAATATCCAGCGTTGCTTTCGCCTGGTTTTCCGCATCGTTCAGCACGGTACCGGCCAGCGCACCGGATTTCACCAGCGCCAGCGCTTCTGGCAGTGCATCGACGCCGAAGACCGGAATTGAGGTCATGTTGTGCGCTTTCAGCGCTTCAACCGCACCCATCGCCATCGCATCGTTGTTGGCAATCACGACTTCGATTTTTTTGGCATTCGGGCCTGACAGCCACGCATCCATCTTATCTTTGGCCTGAGCGGTATCCCACATTGCAGTATCCATCGCTAACTGCTGGGTTTTCAGACCATCTTTGTTCAGGGTATCGATCACATATTTGGTACGGGCTTCTGCATCAGGATGGCCCGGCTCGCCTTTCAGCAGCACGAACTGAATCTGACCATCTTTGTTCAGATCCCACGCGGGTGTGGCTTTCCAGTGTTTCTCAATCAGCTGACCCTGAATGATGCCTGACTCTTTAGAGTCGGTACCGACATAGTAAGCTTTGTCATAACCGGCCAGCACTTTGGCGTTAGGTTCTTTGTTGAAGAAGACCACCGGCACGTCGTTGGCACGCGCTTTGTCTACTACCACCGCAGCCGCAGCCGGGTCAACCAGGTTAATCGCCAGCGCTTTCACGCCTTTTGCCATCAGCACGTCAATCTGATCGTTCTGTTTGGACTGGTCATTCTGTGAATCATTCATCAGCAACTGCACGCCACCGATCGCTTTCGCTTCTTTCTCGATGTCTTTGCGCACCATTGACATGAAGTTGTCATCATATTTGTAAATGGTCACGCCGATACGGGTGTCAGCTGCGTGAGCGGTTGCACCAAACATCATGCTGGCAACCAGTGCTGTAAGCGTGAAAACCTTCTTATTCATGGTATCTCCGGTTTTATTATGCAGGGTCTTTTTAGCGCTACCGCGCCATACAGGCGGGAGAGCAATCGGTAAAACAGATCGGCGCGTCGGTTAACGTAATGAGAATGTTAAGCCATTGAACACCGTCTAAAACCTGACTTCCCTGTGCCAGAATGCTTCCATGAAGAGGGTATAAACCCTTTAACCGGCTACTGAGACCACAACTGATGCCGTTACACTGGCGTTACATAATGTTTCAGTCCGGTAAGACGCTGCCATCATAGTGAGAGCAATGTTAATTAACTGTGAATGTAATCACAGATTGAAAACGGTTACATGGCTGAATCGCCTGAATTAGTGACGGACTCCACATTTTGCCGCTGCGCCACCGAATGACGCCGCACCAGCGTTGGCATAAAGATGTGCGTTGCCGTGTCATCCAGCAGTCCGGCTGCGCCCTGTAGCGCCAGTTCAGTGGCGATTTTTGCCATAGATACAATGGGATAGCGCACAGTGGTTAACTGCGGATCGGTATAACGTGAAATGGGGATGTCATCAAAGCCAATGACAGAAAAATGCTGTGGCACCTGGATGCCGTTGTCTTTCAGCGCAGTGAGTGCGCCAGCCGCCATGCCGTCGTTATAGGCAAACACCGCACTGAGGTTGAGATTGCGTCCCAGCAGCTCCACCATCGCCGCTTCGCCGCCCTGCATATCGGGCTCTGCGCTGGCTATCCAGCTCTCCTGCGGCCGGATGCCCTGCTCTGCCATCGCCTGAATCCATCCTTCACGGCGCTGCGCCACATCTTCGATGGGATGGCTGGAACAAAGGTAGCCAATGCGGCTATGCCCCTGCTGTAGCAGGGTTCGTGAGGCCATCAACGCACCCGTGACGTTATCCAGACTGACACTGCGGTGTTCAAATCCGGGCACGATGCGGTTAATCACCACCATGCCCGGAACGTGGCGCATAAAATCCGCCAGTTCAGCGTCAGGCAGCGTTTTCGCGTGTACCACCAGGGCGCTGCAACGCTGACGAATCAGCACTTCAATGGCATGACGCTCTTTCTCTTCCTGATGCCAGGAGTTGCTGATTAACACATGTTTGTGCACGCGCTGCGCCACGGTATCCACCGCTTTAACCAGTGCACCGAAGAAGGGATCCGAAACATCCATCACCACCACACCAATGGTGTCACTGACCTGCGTCGCCAGCGCCTGCGCATTGGCGTTGGGGCGATAGCCCAGCGCTTCCACCGCCTGTAACACGGCGTCGCGGGTGTCAGAGGTGACGGCGCTGCTCTGATTGAGGACGCGCGACACGGTCGCTACCGACACGCCAGCCTGACGGGCAACATCACGAATTGTTATCATGCAGCAGTTCCACAAAGGAAAAATAAGGCATCACGCCGGGTTGAACACCGGCGCTATTTTGTCAGGGGCAGGAGGCGTACAGCGTGAATTGCGTCACATCAATGAAAACGGTTACATACAATTCTGTAACCTTTGTGATGGCGGTCATTATCTGGCGTTGTCAGTGATGCGCGATTTACCGGCTGAGATCAGCGTGAGCCGCCGCCACAGCCACTCCAGCGGACCCTGTGCGAAGAAATGTAACCAGATGAGTGAAAACAGGATATTGATAAGCCAGACCGCAGGCACCATCAGCACCAGCTCCAGCCGGGTAAAGTGCATATAGAAGCCGAAGCGATAGAATAGCGTGGTGCAGATCAGCGACTGCAGCAGATAGTTGGTCAGCGCCATGCGGCCCACGCACTGAATGGCATAGCTGATGCGCCAGCGCGCTATCTGCGGCCAGTAAGCCAGACAGAGCGCGGCATAGCCCAGGCTAATCAGCGGGCTGGCGAGATCGCGCGGGGTTTGCAGATAAAAAGCGGTCCAGCGGAATTCCCAATGTAACAGCCATTGCGCTGCCACACCGGCCACCGCAATCAACAACCCCATCGTCAGCAGCAGCGCCGCCGCCTGACGGTAATGTTGCGCTGAAAACTCGCCAATCAGCCAGCCACTGCGCAGCAGTGCGCCACCGATCATCATCAGGCCCGCCAGCTGCCAGCCATACTGCGCCGCCAGCGCCATCAGTCCTGACGAGAGATGATCCAGCCGGTTCTGCATCGCTTCCCAGCCGCCGGTCAGTTTCCAGTACTGTTCATATTGCAGATCGGCAGCACCTGGCAGCCAGGATCGGGTCGGTTCAGGATCGGAGATTGACCCAAACACCAGCAGAACGCCACAGCCCACCAGATAGAGCAGAATGCCGGTATTCATCAGGCTGCGGGTGGAAGGGACATCGCGCACTACCCGCCAGACCACCAGTCCGATAATGCCGTAGTCCAGCAGGATATCGCCCTCCCAGAGAAAGACGCCGTGCAGAAAACCGATCAGCACCAGCAGTGAGAGCCGGGCAGTCAACCAGCGACTGCCGCGTGGCAGCTGCATTTGCAGACCTGCGCCAAACAGCAGCGCAAACAGGGTGAGGAATTTGAGCTGGGCAAAGGCGTCAGAGATCGCCCATGTCCAGACATCGGACAGGCTGACGCTGCCCTGCCAGGCCGGATTAAGGTAGGCGGCAGAAGGCAGGCCAAAGCCGACAATATTGAGCAGCAGAATGCCGAGAATGGCACATCCACGAATGAAATCCAGCGCGTGATAGCGTTGCATGCGGCACCTGCACCATTGAGGCGGGCAACGTTATGCGCCCGCCGTAGACTCAACTATGGCGCACCGCGCGCAAAAATTCCTGGCGGGTATTCTGGCTGGACTTGAACAGGCCGCCCAGAGAGGTCGTCGTGGTGGCACTGGTGGCATCTTTTACGCCACGCGCTTTCACGCAGTAATGCACCGCATCAATAGAAACAGCCACATTGTTGGTGCCCAGCAGCGTCTGCAATGCGACCAGAACCTGCTGCGTCAGACGCTCCTGCACCTGCGGGCGCTGGGCGAAGAACTGCACGATACGGTTGATTTTCGACAGGCCAATCACCTTTTCTTTGGGAATGTAGGCGACGGTCGCTTTGCCATCGATGATCACAAAGTGGTGTTCACAGGTGCTGGTCAGCGTGATATCACGCACGGTCACCATCTCATCAACCTTCATTTTATTCTCAATGACGGTGATTTTCGGGAAGTTGGCGTAGTCGAGACCGGAAAAGACTTCATCCACATACATTTTGGCGATGCGATGCGGCGTTTCCATCAGGCTGTCATCTTCAAGATCCAGATTCAGCAGCTGCATAATCTCGGTCATGTGCCCGGCAATCAGACTTTTACGTGTGTTGTCATCTATATCGCGCGTCGGTGCACGTAACGGCGTTTCCAGTCCACGCGCCAGCAGCGCTTCGTGAACCAGGGCAGCTTCCTGACTTAGGGTGCTCATCTTACTCTTCTCCGGCTGGTGTTGCGCCCGCCAGCTTTTGCCAGCGGGCCCTGTAATCAGGCGCGTATTGTGAAACTTTCTTTGCGGGGAATCCAGCAATCAATCAGATTGGTGATGAAAGCTTTTCACCCGGTTCGCCGCCACACCAGCAGGCCGGCCCAGACCAGGCTAACCCCGGCAACCCACAGGGCAGGCTCCAGCCGATGTAACAGGGCTGTGGAGAGAAAAGAGAGCAGCGGGCCGACCAGCTGCCCGATAGCATAGCCGGTGGTCAGCAGGCCAGCCATGTAGCGCAGATGATTAGGTGCCAGCTCACGGGCGCAGAGCAGCGACAGCTGCACCACGCTGAGGAAACCGCCCCCCACCAGCAGCGCACCGGCCAGCAGGCCGCTAAAGCCTGGCAGCAGCGCCGCGGCAAATACGCCCAGCGCCTGCGCCCACAGCACCAGTGCCAGGCGGACGTGGCTGTGCCCCCAGCGTCGCGTCAGGATCCCCAGCAGGATGCCGATCATCGCCGCGCCGCCAAAAATCGGCCAGACAAACTGCGCGAAGATGCCGTCAGGAAACCGCGTGGCGGCCATCTGCGACAAAAAGGTGGCGGGCAGAATGTAGCCAAAGCCCGCCAGACTGTAACTCAGTACCAGCCGTTTAAGGTTGCGATCCAGCACCAGCGGCTCGGGTGCCTGATCCGGGCGATGCAGTTCGCCCCGACGCGGCAGATTACGGGTAATCAGCGCAATCAGCAGCAGCGCCAGCGCACCATAAGCGGCCCAGGCCAGACCGGCAGAAACCTGCAATGTGTGCAGCGCTACCCCCAGCAGACCGCTGACAAAAATGCCGCAGCCTGGCCCGGCAAAAACAGCCGCCGACAGCCCTGCCCGGCCATGGCGATGCAGCTGTTCATTGCTCCAGGCCGCCACCAGCACCATCGCCCAGCCGCTGGACCAGCCAATCAGAAAGCGGATTGCGCCGTGCAGCCACGGTCCGCTGGCGAATGCTGAGAGCAGGGTCAGGATCACCGCGCCCCATACGCCCGCCTGCAATCGCAGCTCAACCCGCCGGTGTGCGCGCATGGCATCAAATGAGCCACACAGATAGCCAAGATAGTTAAGTGCCGCGACCAGGCTGGCACTGGTGAGTGTCAGCTGGTGTGCCTGAATCATCAGCGGCACCTGGGGCGTGAAAGCAAACCGGCCAATGCCCATCGCGACAAATAAGGTTAAAAACGCGCTGAGCGCGACGCGTAACGCCATTGCTGAACTCCTGTTGTTCTGCCCTGAGATCTCTTCTGACTTGCTAACAGCATGCAGGATGATTAAACTCACGGAAAGTGAATAATTTTAACCAACTTGCTTACAGGAAGAGAAGATATGGATTTAGTTCAGCTGCGTATGTTCTGTTCCGTCGCCGAAACGGGTTCACTGGCGCGCGCAGCAGAACAGCTGCATCGCGTCCCCTCTAATCTCACCACGCGGCTGCGCCAGCTGGAAGAAGAATTAGGTGTGGATCTCTTTATTCGTGAGAAACAGCGCATTCGCCTGTCACCAATGGGCCATAATTTTCTGAATTATGCGCAGCGTATCCTGGCATTAAGTGAAGAAGCGATGAGCATGACCCGCACCGGTGAACCGGCGGGCAACTTTGCGCTGGGCTCAATGGAGAGCACCGCGGCGACGCGTCTGCCCGGCCTGCTCGCCGCCTATCACCAGCGCTTCCCCAAAGTGGCGCTGTCGCTGATTACCGGCACCTCGGGCGAAATCATCGATCGGGTGCGTGAAGGCACCCTGGCGGCCGCGCTGGTGGATGGCCCGGTCTCCCATGACGATCTCAATGGCTGCATCGCCTTTCGCGAAGAGATGATACTGATCACCGGCCTCGATCATGCGCCAATCGCCACCGCGCGCGACGTGCAGGACGATACCCTGTTTGCCTTTCGCAACAGCTGCTCTTACCGGGTGAAGCTGGAGAGCTGGTATCGGGACAGCCAGACCGCACCCAACAGTGTGATGGAGATTCAGTCCTATCACGCCATGCTGGCCTGCGTGGCAGGCGGTGCGGGCGTAGCGATGATCCCGGCCTCGGTGCTGAAGCAGATGGCGGATCGGTCACGGGTGCAGGCGCATACGTTACCTCCCGCTTATCGCGACACCGCCACCTGGCTGATGTGGCGACGCGACGCCTTTACGCCGAATGTAGAAGCACTGAAGTACCTGATTATTGAACAATTTGACGATCGTCCGCTCAACGATGAGCTGATTTACCCATTACAGGCGGCGGAATAAGCGTTCCACGCTATGTTTAAGAGCCTGACCCACCAGGCTTTGAATCATCACGACCACCCGGCGCCACTGCGCGTCACAATCTGACTGGAAGAGGGATTGCATGAATATGATCAAAACCCGTGCCGCTGTTGCCTGGGCTGCTGGCGAACCGCTGAAAATCGAAGAAGTTGATTTAATGCCACCACAGAAAGGTGAAGTGCTGGTGCGTATCGTCGCGACCGGCGTCTGTCATACCGACGCCTACACCCTGTCCGGCACCGACCCGGAAGGCGTTTTCCCGGCGATTCTTGGCCATGAAGGCGGCGGCATCGTCGAAGCCGTGGGCGAAGGCGTGACCAGCGTTGAAGTGGGTGACCACGTCATTCCGCTCTACACGCCGGAGTGTGGCAAATGTAAATATTGTCTTTCAGGCAAAACTAACCTCTGCCAGGCGATCCGTACCACTCAGGGTAAAGGCCTGATGCCGGATGGCACCACCCGTTTCTTTAAAGATGGCAAACCCATTTTCCACTATATGGGCACCTCAACCTTCTCTGAGTACACGGTAATCCCGGAGATCTCGCTGGCGAAAATCAGTAAAGAAGCGCCGCTGGAAGAGGTTTGTCTGCTGGGCTGTGGCGTGACCACTGGCATGGGCGCGGTGATGAACACCGCCAAAGTGAAAGAAGGCGACACCGTGGCGATTTTCGGTCTCGGCGGCATTGGCCTCTCTGCGGTCATCGGCGCGAAGATGGCGAAAGCAGGCCGCATCATTGCCATCGACCTTAACACCAGCAAATTCGATCTGGCACGCAAACTGGGTGCCACCGATCTGATCAACCCGAAAGATTACGACAAGCCGATTCAGGATGTGATTGTCGAGCTGACCGACGGCGGCGTGGATTTCTCGTTTGAATGTATTGGTAACGTCAACGTGATGCGTTCCGCGCTGGAGTGCTGCCACAAAGGCTGGGGCGAGTCCGTGATTATCGGCGTCGCCGGTGCCGGTGAAGAGATCTCCACCCGTCCCTTCCAGCTGGTGACCGGTCGCGTCTGGCGCGGTTCCGCGTTTGGCGGCGTAAAAGGCCGCTCGCAGTTGCCTGGCATTGTGCAGGATTACCTCGACGGTAAATTTGCGCTGAACGACTTCATCACTCACACCATGCCGCTGGAAGAGATCAACGACGCCTTTGATTTGATGCACGAAGGAAAATCGATTCGCTCGGTCGTGCATTTTAACAAGTAATCAGGAGGCGTTATGGCATCCACTCTGGAGCTACTGGAAGAACACCGTATTTTTGGCGGCTGGCAGCAGCGCTGGCGTCATCAGTCTTTGCTGCTGAACTGCCCGATGACCTTCAGCATCTATCTGCCTGGCCCGCACGGTGATGCGCCGCCGCCGGTGGTCTGGTTTCTGGCCGGGCTGACCTGCAACGATGAGAACTTCACCAGCAAAGCCGGCGCACAGCGGGTTGCAGCGGAACTGGGTCTGGTGCTGATTATGCCGGACACCAGCCCGCGCGGCGAAGGGGTTGCGAATGATGAAGGATACGATCTGGGTCAGGGCGCGGGATTTTATCTCAATGCCACCCAACAGCCCTGGGCCAGCCATTTCCGCATGTTCGATTATCTGAGCAGCGAGTTACCCGCCCTGATTGCGGATAACTTCAAGGTCAGTGAACGTCAGTCGATTATGGGTCACTCCATGGGCGGACACGGCGCGCTGATGCTGGCGCTGCGTCTGGGTAACCGCTTTGCCTCGGCTTCCGCTTTTGCTCCGATTGTGAATCCGATGCAGGTACCCTGGGGCCAGAAAGCGTTTCAGGCCTATCTGGGCGACGATCGTGCAACGTGGCGGGAATATGACAGCTGCCAGCTGATGGCAGAGGTGTCGCATCGGCTGCCGATGCTGATCGATCAGGGCGACAGCGATCAGTTCCTGGCCGATCAGCTGCAACCGGAGCGGTTAGAAGACGTCGCGAATGAGGTGGGTTTCCCGCTGACGCTGCGCATTCAGCCGGGTTATGACCATAGCTACTTCTTTATAGCCAGCTTTGTGGAAGATCATCTGCGCTTCCATGCGCAGCATCTGCTGGCGTAAACAATCAGGGCCGCATTCGCGGCCCTGAACTTTTATGCCTGCTCTGCTGGCTAACGCTCTGTCACAGAGCCAGCGTCCTGCCAGCCTGCCCTGTAAAATTCCTTTCTCAGAACAGTGATGCTCAGCGCCCTACCGGACGCCTGCTCAATATCAGACCAGTGCCGGGCCTGTCAGCCCGTCGATCATCACCTGCGGAATACCACGCGAGCAGTGTTCGATACGACCATCGACGCCATACACTTTTGCCAGAGTGGCAGGCGTGATCACCTTATCCGGCTGCCCTTCCGCCGCCAGCGCGCCCTGCTTCAGCATCAGCGCATGTTGCGCATGACGCAGTGCAATATTGATGTCATGCACCACTACCACCGTCACGATGTTACGCTGAGCGGTTTCGCGCCGCACCAGATCCATCACGTGAAACTGGTAGTTGAGATCCAGCGCGCTCAGCGGTTCATCCAGCAGCAGCAGCTTAGGGCGACGGATCAGTGACTGCGCCAGCCCGACCAGCTGTTTCTGTCCGCCGGAGAGCTGATCGAGATATCGCATCGCCAGATGGGCAATGCCCAGTTGTTCCAGCAGATGCATGATTTCCGCTTCGCTGCTGGCGCTGTGCAGACCACCGGAGGCACGCTGCGCCACGATGATCGACTCCAGCACATGCAGATGCACGCCCGCAGGCAGCGACTGCGGCAGATAGACCACGTTCTTCGCACGCCGGGCAAACGGCTGGGTCATGAGATCCTCACCGTTGAGCCACATCTCGCCCTGGCCTTTATTCAGACCGGCCAGTGCACGCAGCAGCGTCGATTTACCACAGCCATTCGGCCCCAACAGCACGGTGATCTCGCCGCGCGGCAGCGGCGCGATATTAAGATTATCAATGACTTTATTTTTTGGGTACCCGGCACTGAAGCCGCGTAACGTCAGACCCTGTTCCATCATACCGTCCCCCGATGACGCAGAATAATACTCAGGAAGAACGGCACGCCAATCAGTGAGGTGACAATGCCAACCGGGATGATTACACCGGGGAGCAGGTTTTTCGAGGCGACCGACGCCAGCGACAGCACCAGCGCACCGACCAGCGCACTGGCGGGCAGATAGAAACGGTGATCTTCACCAAACATCATGCGGGCGATATGGGGAGCGACCAGCCCAATGAAACCGATCGGGCCGACAAACGCGACCGCCAGGGCAGAGAGGATACTGATGCGCAGTAACGTAGTCAGGCGCAGACGACGCACATCAATGCCAAAGCTTACCGCGCGGTCTTCGCCCAGACGCAGCGCCGTCAGCTTCCAGCTGCTCATCATTGAAAACGGTACCAGAATGGCCAGCGCCACGCTCAGCACGCCCAGCTTTTCCCAGGAGGCGCGCGCCAGGCTGCCCATGGTCCAGAACACCAGGCCCTGCAGGGTATCTTCGCTGGCGATGAACTGCATCATGGATACCAGAGCGTTAAAGGTGAAGACCAGCGCGATACCGAACAGCACCACGCCCGCCGAAGAGACCTGAGTCCAGCGGGTTACGGCATCCAGCATCAGCGCGGCAAACAGAGCAAAGACAAAGGCGTTGGCAGAAATTAACCACTGATCGGGAATGCCGGGAATACCCACGCCGAGGATGATGGCCAGCGCGGCGCCAAACGCCGCCGCCGATGAGACACCGAGGGTAAACGGACTGGCCAGCGGGTTATTAAGGATGGTCTGCATTTCTGCGCCCGCCAGACCCAGCGACAGGCCCACTACCAGCGCCATCAGCGCATAGGGCAGACGAATGTCCCAGACAATGACGCGCGTGCCGGCATCCACGCTCTCGGGGCTGAGCAGCGTATTCCACAGCGTTTCAAGTGAGAGTCCCGCCGGACCCAGCGTGAAGTCGAGGATCAGCGAGGCGAGTATCGCCAGCAACAGCACGCCAATCCAGATTAAGCGGCGGCGCAGCACCTGATGATAGTTTTGCATGGTGTGGTGAAGCGTCTCTTCCCCCGCCAGCAGCGAAGTTTCGGTAGTCATGTTTGAACCCTGTGTGGCTATCACGTCAGAAAACGCAGCCACAATAGTGCAGGTGATAATAATTATCAATTCGAGAACATAAGCGAGACGTGAAAAAACAGTAAAAAACGGTGTTGCAGGCAGGAGAATGGCTCAGGGAGCCTGCGCCTTTCGCAAAGACGCAGAACCCGCCATCCCTGGCGGGTTTTGTGCGGGCGATGACGCAGAGTTAATCTTTGTGAACCGGGAACTCCATTTCGCTGTACTTCACGAAACGGCTGCCGCGCGTCAGCTTGTAGCCGAACCAGATAATCAGGAACAGCGGAATGCCGATATAGGTTGCCGCCACGCCATACCAGTCGATGCTGTCGTTAAGGAATGCCTGGTAGTTCTGACCCAGCGTGATGATCAGGCAGAGCACAAAGGCGAAAATCGGACCCAGCGGGAAGAAGCCGGAACGGTAAGGCAGATCGTTCAGGTCACGTCCCTGGGCCACATAGCCCCGACGGAAGCGATAGTGACTGATGGCAATACCCAGCCAGGCAATAAACCCGGTCATGCCTGAGGTATTCAGCAGCCACAGATAGACTTCCTGATTACCAAATTTTGAGGTCAGGAAGCACAGTCCGGCCACCACGGTGGTGGCCCACAGGGCATTACGCGGCACGCCGCCCTTTGAGAGCTTCGCGAAAATCCGTGGCGCTTTACCTTCGCTGGCAAGGTTGTAAAGCATACGCGTTGACGCATACATCCCGGAGTTACCCGCTGACAGCACAGCCGTCAGGATCACCGCATTCATGACGGCGGCGGCAGAGAGCAGACCGGCGTTCTGGAACACCAGGGTGAACGGGCTGACGCTGATATCGTCGATATCATTGTGCAGCAACTGCGGATCGGTGTATGGCAGGATCAGGCTGATAATCAGGATAGCGAACACATAGAACAGCAGGATACGCCAGAAAATCTGCCGCACAGCGCGCGGAATATTTTTCGCCGGATCTTCAGATTCGCCCGCCGCGATACCGATCAGTTCGGTGCCCTGGAAGGAGAATCCCACAATCATCGCCACCCCGATCATGGCCGCAAAGCCGCCCGCAAACGGCGCGTCGCCCACCTGCCAGTTTTGCCAGCCCGCATGTTCAGCACCGCGCATAATGCCGGTGATCATCAGCACGCCAACGATGATAAAGATAATCACGGTGGCCACTTTAATCAGCGAGAACCAGTATTCCGCCTCGCCAAAGCCTTTGACCGAAATGTAGTTGAGCAGGAACATCAGCCCCAGGAACAGCGCGCTCCAGATCCAGCCAGGCGTGTCGGGGAACCAGTAGTTCATCACCAGCTGGGACGCTACCAGGTCAACCGCGATGGTCACCGCCCAGTTGTACCAGTAGTTCCAGCCGAGTGCGAAACCAAAGCCCTCTTCGACATATTTCGCGCCGTAGGTGGCGAAGGAACCCGATACCGGCATGAACGCAGCCAGTTCGCCGAGGCTGGTCATCAGGAAGTAGACCATCAGGCCGATGAGGATATAGGAGAGCAGTGCTCCACCGGGGCCAGCCTGAGCGATGGTGGCACCGGAGGCGACAAACAGGCCGGTACCAATGGAGCCGCCGATGGCGATCATCGTCAGGTGACGGGCTTTTAACGCACGTCGTAATGCAGGTTGTTGTGTTGTATTTGAGTCATTATGCATGTGTTAACGCTACGCTGGGTAAAAATGAGGCGCGATTGTAGCAGCCAGATCGCCTCTGTATAGCGAATGCCAACCTGTTATTAGTTAACTTCATGATCGCGCCGGAATTATTAGTAATTACTCGCGACAATAGGAAAAAAAGCGCGTCAGTGCTTTGGAAATATGCTTCTGCCGGTGATGGATGCGATAGAGCGTGCGGATGAGACGCGGCAGCGGAATCGTCAGTTCAACCAGCGTGCCCGCCTCCAGCAAATCGGCAATCACCCGGCGCGAAAGACAGCTGATGCCCATGCCGTGCCGCACCGCATGTTTAATCGCCTCTGAATTGCCCAGTTCCATGCCCAGCTGAAAACTCGGCAGATGCGACAGCAGCAGATAATCGACAATTTCACGGGTGCCGGAGCCGCGTTCGCGCAGGATCCACGGGGCGTCAGCCAGGGTTTGCAGCGTCACCGGCTGTTGCAGAATCGCCGCATCTGGCGCGGCAAACACCACCAGTTCATCTTCGAGCCAGGGCTCGCTGACCAGCTCGGTCATATGGCACGGCCCTTCAATTAATCCGACATCGACGCGGAAATCGGAAACCGCCTGAATCACATCCTGACTGTTGCCGACACTCAGCTCCAGCGGCAGGCGGGGAAAATCGCGACGATAAGCGGCCATCATGCCTGGCAGCAGATAGTTGCCGATGGTGCTGCTGGCAAAGATGCGGATCGCGCCGTTATCCTCTTTAAACAGCTGCTCGATTTCGCCCGCCTGCTCCAGCAGCCCTACTGCACGGGGATAGAGCAGCCGTCCATGCTCATTGAGCACCAGCCGTTTGCCGACGCGGTCAAACAGTTGCACGCCGAGCTGACTCTCCAGATCGGCCAGCGCTGCACTCACTGCGGACTGCGACAGCGCCAGCAGTTGCGAAGCCTGAGTGGTGGAACCGCTCTTAAGCACTTCGGTGAAAACTTCAATTTGCCGCAGCGTAATGTGCATCGTTGCCTCTTAACTCAGTGACTGCCTGACCAGGTAAATGATTAATGCCAGCCAGATCAGCCCTATCGCCACCAGCCAGCCTGCAATCTTTTTGCCACGCGAACGTTGAGACTGTGCCCGCTCGCTGCTGCTGATGCGCACCTCTCGCGGCAGTAAACGCAGCAGCACCATGACGCCCGTCGGGATAATCACCGCGTCATCCAGCAGACCGACAAAGGGGATCACATCAGGAATAATATCAATCGGGCTGATGCCATAGGCGACCAGCCCCAGCATCCCCAGCTTGTTCCACCAGGGTGTGCGGGGATCGAGGAAGGCAAACCCCAGCACAAACACATCTCTTTTGATCAGCGTCGCCCAGCGGCGCAGACGCGAAACTATCATGATTGCTGCCTTATCGTTTATTCTGGTTAATTATAAATATATTATCAATTTCACTTTTAAGCCAGTTGCCATCATGATCGGGTCTCAACCAGGAGGAGTGACCACCATGACTGAACTGAGCATCGCTAAACCGCATCATCCCGTTCCGCTCTGGATCCCGGGTCTGCTGCTGACCGCCGTGATTGCCGGGGCAGCCAGCTGGCTGGCGCAGCAACCGATGATTGCTGCCCTGGGGCTGGGTTCACTGACTCTGGCGATTATGCTGGGCATCCTGGTCGGTAACAGCATCTATTCGCCGCTGGCGTCACGCTGCGACAACGGCGTGCTGCTGGCTAAGCAGAAACTGCTGCGGCTGGGGATCATCCTGTTTGGCTTTCGCATCACTTTACAACAAATCGCTGACGTCGGTTTCAGCGGCATCCTGATTGATGCGCTGACCCTGACCAGTACCTTCCTGATAACCTGCCTGCTGGGCATGCGGCTGCTGAAGCTGGATCGCGATACCGTCTGGCTGATTGGTGCGGGCAGCAGTATCTGCGGTGCTGCGGCTGTACTGGCGACCGAGCCGGTAGTGAAAGCCGCGCCGTCGAAAGTTGCGGTGGCTATCGCGACCGTGGTGCTGTTCGGCACGCTGGCGATCTTTATCTATCCGCTGCTGTGGCCGCTGGCGCATGAGCTGTTCCCGGGACTGAGTGCGGCGCAGTTCGGGGTTTTTACCGGCTCAACCATCCATGAAGTGGCGCAGGTGGTGGCCGCCGGACACAGCATCAGCCCGGAAGCCGAGAACAGCGCGGTCATTGCCAAAATGCTGCGGGTAATGATGCTGGCTCCCTTTTTGCTCTGCCTGAGCGCCGTGATACGCGGCAAACGTCAAGGAAGCAACGCGCGTCAGGCTGTGACATTTCCCTGGTTCGCCCTGCTGTTTATCGGTGTTGCACTGTTTAACTCGCTGCAGCTGCTGCCTGCCATGGTGGTGGCGACGCTGAATCAGCTGGCGGGTCTGCTGCTGGCGATGGCGATGGCGGCGCTGGGATTGACCACCCGTTTCGGGGCATTGCGTGAGGCAGGCGTTAAACCGCTGCTGCTGGGTGCGCTGGTGTTTGTCTGGTTAATCGCGGGCGGCGGTGCAATCAATCTGCTGGTGCAACATTTCATGGGCTAGCGGCATCGGGTATCATGCCGTCTCATCCGTGCACAGCCCCAGGAGAAAGGCATGAAATATATTGGCGCACACGTGAGTGCGGCAGGTGGCGTGGATCAGGCAGTGATCCGCGCCCATGAAATAGAAGCCACCGCCTTCGCGCTCTTTACTAAAAATCAACGTCAGTGGAAGGCCGCCCCGCTCTCGACTGAGGTGATTGATGCTTTTCGCGCCGCCTGCGAGACGTACAAATTCGGTCCGCAGCAAATCCTGCCGCACGACAGTTTCCTGATAAACCTGGGTCATCCGGTTGAAGAGGCGCTGGAGAAATCCCGCGCGGCTTTTATTGATGAACTGCGACGTGCCGACCAGCTCGGCCTGACTTTGCTGAACTTCCATCCTGGCAGCCATCTGCATCAGATTGATGAGGAGGCCTGTCTGAAGCGGATTGCGGAGTCGATCAACATCGCTCTCGACCAGAGCCAGAATGTCACCGCCGTCATTGAGAATACCGCCGGTCAGGGCAGTAATCTGGGTTTCCGCTTCGAGCATCTCGCCACCATTATTGAGCATGTTGAAGATAAATCGCGTGTCGGCGTCTGTATTGATACCTGCCATGCGTTTGCCGGTGGTTATGATCTGCGTACCGAAGCGGATTGCGAAGCGACCTTCGCCGAATTTGAGCGCATTGTCGGCTTTAACTATCTGCGCGGCATGCACCTTAACGATGCCAAAAGCGCCTTCGACAGTCGCGTTGACCGCCATCACAGCCTGGGTGAAGGCAATATCGGCAAAACAGCGTTTAGCTGGCTGATGAAAGATCCGCGGTTTGATGGCATCCCGTTGATTCTGGAAACCATTAATCCCGATATCTGGAAAGATGAGATTGCCTGGCTGAAAGCCGAACAGCAGGGATAGAAAAGGGAGCCAGCTGGCTTAATGCTGGTCAGTTAAGATTAGATTTGTAAAGGCTGTCACGGTCAAACGTGGCCGCTTTTTTGTCAGTGCGAGCGAGCCGCAGTGCGGGCCTGAGCACCTCTGCTGCTGCCGGGCCGTCCTCGCGCCGCTCACGCGGTACCTTCGGCTTTGACGTCGTGCCG